>JBKPML010000085.1:0-33133 GCA_046732135.1 Actinomycetota bacterium | reverse complement strand
CTGGTATGCCTCCGCCAGGTCCGCTTCGTTGTCGACATCGCGGCGGGCGTCCGCAAGGGGCCCACCCAACTCGCTGGTGCCCAGCTCAATTGCTCCGGATGCGCGATGGGCGGCTGCAGAACTGCCCTGGAAATGTGGGTTCAGCGGCGTACTGCGGGAGATCAGCATGGTGGTCCCCGCACCGGTTGCATCAGCGACAAACGCGCGGGGCACCTTCGCCGCGGCAGTGAGCACCGTCCGCACCGACGCCGGCCGCAGGGCTGGTAGATCGCCAACGCAGGCTAGCGTTCCAGCGAAGCCGCCAGCTGCGGCAACCTCCTCGCCCCGGCGCAGCGCCTCATTGATGCCCTTGGCGACGGGCTCGGCAATCACTTCGACCGATATGCCCTCCTCTTGCAGGAGTTCTGCCACGTCCGGCTCATTGCTGATCACGATCACTGGCAGGACAGCAGTAAGCGACCGGAAGGTGTCGAGCGCCATCGTCCAGGCCAGCCGTCGTCGTAGCGGGGCTGGCAGAGTCGCCAATCGTGACTTGGCGATCTCCGACCGTTTCAGGGCAACGAGAGCGGCAAACCGAGGTTGAGCATGCTCGGCAACCGATGACCAGTTCAGCTGGTTGGGGCGTGCCATGATCTGCCGATGCTGTCACGGACGATCCCGTAAGGTGAATCCACTCCCCGGACCGGCAGCGCAGCCCGCTGAGCAGAATCGACCAGCGAGAGAAGGTGGTCATGGCCGACCGTCGTCGGCATCGTGACGCGCTCCGGCCACTGTCACAGGTCAACACCGAGCCCGCCGAGCCCGCGCTGTTCCGTACGGTATGGCTGCTGAACGCGATCATGCGGCCGCTCACCAAGCGGGACTGGCACGATCAGTACAAGATCCCGCACACCGGCGGCGTGATCTTGGTTGTCAACCACATCTCCAACGCCGACCCGTTGGCCGTCGGTCAGTTCGTCGCGTTTTCCGGCCGCTGGCCTCGCTTCTTGGCGAAATCCTCATTGTTCGATGTACCGATCGTTGGCCGGGTCCTGAGGGCGTGCGGACAGATTCCGGTGCAGCGACACTCGGCGGCGGCCGCCGATGCACTTGCCGCCGCGGTCGATGCGGTGGAGGCCGGACGCGCCGTGATCGTCTATCCGGAAGGGACGATCACCCGTGACTCGGAACTCTGGCCGATGGCCGGGCGAACCGGTGCTGCAAGGATCTGCCTGCAGACCGGCTGCCCCGTGATTCCGATCGGCCAGTGGGGCGCCCAGGAGATCATGTACGGACCCAAGGTCGGCTTTCCGAAGCTCCTTCCACGTAAGACTCTCCGGCTGAAAGCCGGAGATCCGGTCGGACTTGATGATCTTCGGGGCCGGCCGGTGCGCTCCGCGATCTTGATCGAGGCCACTGACCGGATAATGGATGCGATCACAGCGTTGGTCATCGATCTGCGGAGCGGAACGCCGCCTGCTGAGCGGTATGACCCGCGGCATCCAGTCGAGGGATCGGCTGCGGAGGGAAGGCCGTGACCGCGACCCGGGTAGCGGTCATGGGCTCCGGCTCGTGGGGTACCGCCTTCGCCATGGTTCTGTGCGATGCCGGGAACAATGTCCGGATGTGGGCTCGGCGACCGGAGCTCGCGGCCGCCATCAATGCCGAACATCGCAACATTGACTACTTTCCGACGCTGGCGCTACCTGAAGACTTGGTGGCGGTCAGTGACCCTGGGGAAGCTATGGACCAGGCCGAGTTCGTCGTGCTGGCTGTGCCGTCCCAGACGCTGCGCGGCAACCTGAAGGAGTGGACACTGCCGCCTGACGCCATCGTGGTGAGCCTCGCAAAAGGGATCGAGCTTGGCACGGGGCTGCGGATGAGCGAAGTGATCGCCGAGGCAGCAGACATCTCATCCGATCGGATCGCGGTTGTCACCGGGCCAAATCTGGCCCGCGAGATCGCTGAGCGGCAGCCGTCGGCCAGCGTCGTGGCAAGCAGCTCCCTAACGACCGCCGAAGCGTTGCAGGCGGTCTGCCACACGGCACGGTTCCGTGCATACACCAATACCGATGTCGTCGGGTGCGAGCTGGGTGGTGCGACCAAGAACGTGATCGCGTTAGCCGTTGGCATGGCGATCGGATTGGGACTGGGCGCCAATGCGAACGCTTCGGTGATCACTCGAGGGCTCGCTGAGATCGCGCGATTGGGAGCCGTGCTCGGTGCGGATCCGCATACCTTCTCAGGGCTGGCCGGCCTCGGCGACCTCGTGGCGACCTGCATATCACCGCTCTCCCGGAACCGCAGCTTCGGGGAGGAACTGGGCAGGGGCCATACCGTTGACGAGATCTCGGCTTCGACCCGACAGGTGGCTGAGGGTGTCAAATCCTGCGCCTCTATCGAGGACCTCGCCGACCGGCACGGAGTCGAGATGCCGATTGTGGCCGCCGTCGCGGAGGTGATCGCAGGTCGGATCACGCCACCGGAGATGATCAACTCCCTCATGTCTCGTTCGGCCAAACCCGAAAGATATTAGAAAACCGGCCGGCACCTGCGAGTCGTTAGATCGGCATCCGAGCACGATCGCGCGAGCAGAGCAGAAATCAGTGCAAGGCTTGCGCCAGATCTGACCAGAGATCTTCGACGTGCTCGATCCCAACTGACATGCGGATCAGCCCCTCGGGAACCGTCGGTAGCTCGGTCGACCAACGCCGTCGCCTCTCGAGTGTTGATTCCACGCCGCCCAGACTCGTCGTGTGGACCCACAGCGCCAGCCGATCAATGAAGGCATCAGCGGTCCCGGCATCCGCCAGCTCAATGGCGATCACTGAACCGAAGCCGGCCATCGTCCGGCTGGCGATGGGATAGCCCGGGTCTCCGGAGAGGCCGGGATATCGCACCCGCAATACTTTCGGGTGGGTAACCAGGCGCTCTGCGATAACGGCCGCGTTGTGCTGTGACCGCTCGAGCCGAAGTGCCAAGGTCCGAAGTCCGCGAAGGACCAGGTAGGACTCCATCACGCCGGGAATCGCGCCGCGCAGCTTCCGGGATGCCAGCAGCCGGTCGTACAGGTCGTCCCGATCCGGACGAATGACCAGAGCACCAAGCAGAGCATCAGAGTGACCCGACATGAACTTCGTCGCCGAGTGCAGCACGATCGAGGCACCGCTGCGAAGTGGCTGCTGCAGCAGTGGAGTCGCGAATGTGTTGTCCACGACGAAGAGGGCCGAGTTCGGGATTGCTTCGCCGAGTCTTTGCAGGTCCGCAACGTCGATCGTGGGATTGGTCGGTGATTCGAGCCAGACGAGATCCGCACCCTCGGCCGCCGCCAGCACCGCCGTCGTATCGGCTACAGGAACGCGTCGCACAGTCCAATCGAGAACGGCCGCCCGATCCTCGACCAGCGCGGAAACTCCGAGATAGCAGTTTGTTGGTAGGACGACGATCGAGCCGCGAGGAAGCAGCTGCATGATTGCATCCGCCGCGGCCATCCCTGAGCTGTAGGTCAAGGCCGCTCCACCTTCGAGTGCACCGATGGTGTGTTCCAGCGCCTGCCAGGTCGGATTCTGGTAGCGGCCGTAGCCAAAGTCGCCTTCGTTCGGCTGATGGGAGCCGACGTAGGTCGAGGCGAACACCGGCGGTTGGTTGAGCGGTGCATCGACCTGGTGTCCAGGACGACCGGCGATCACAGCCAAGGTCTCGAGTCGGGGTTCCGCATCGGCAGGGTGGGACATGCCCACCAGTCTCGCGGTCGTTCCGTCGGCTCGCTGAGCCCGGTATGGTGTCGGATCGACGAGGACCGCTGGGGGAGGACGCTATGACCGACAATCGGCAGGTTGTCGACCCAGCCGATCGCCCGCGTACCCGAGTCGCGGTGATTTTCGGTGGGACCAGCAGCGAGCACAGCGTGTCCTGTCTGACAGCGGCTGGCGTGCTGGCCGCGATCAATCGGGACCGTTACGACGTTATCGGCGTCGGGATCACGCCCACCGGCCGCTGGATCCGGATGAGCGATGCAAAGATCGCGACGCTTTCTCAAACCAACGGGCATCTGCCGATCCTCAGCGAGGATTCGGTCGACGCGATGCTGGTACGCGGGACCGGCGGTAGCGAGCTCGCGGTGCGTAACCGGACGGCGATGGAGCAACTCGGCCCGATCGACGTCGCGCTCTCCTTGCTCCATGGGCCGTACGGCGAGGATGGCACGATCCAAGGTCTGTTCGAGATGATGGGCACCCGCTATGTCGGAGCCGGCGTGCTGGCCAGTGCGGTCGGCATGGACAAGCACTACATGAAGATGGTCTTGGCCGCGTCCGGATTGCCAGTGGGCCCATTCGTCCCGATCAAGCCGGCCGAGTGGGTGCGCGACAAAGTCGCATGCCTCGACGCTTGCTCCGCATTGCACTTTCCGGTCTTCGTCAAGCCAGCCCGGGGCGGCTCCAGCCTCGGTATCAGCAAGGTTGACCGACCGGGCCGGCTCGAGAACGCCATCGAGAGAGCCAGAGAATTCGACCCCAAGATCATTGTCGAACAGGGGTTTGTCGGGGCGCGTGAGCTGGAGTGCGGCGTGCTGGAGTCGCTGGACGGCGGTAGGCCGATCGCCAGCGAGGTGGCCGAGATCCGGGTGTTGACCGAATCCGGCTTCTACGACTACCAGCGAAAGTATCTGGCCGACGACCAGGTTGAGCTGGTCCTGCCGGCGGATGTCGAACCGCCGATCGCGAAAGAGGTACGGGCGCTGGCAGTTCGCACATTCGAGGCCATCGGCTGCGAGGGCCTGGCTCGAGTCGATGTCTTTCTGACCCACGAGGGCCGGATCATGATCAACGAGATCAACACCATGCCGGGTTTTACCGCCCACTCGATGTTCCCGCGGATGTGGGCTGCCAGCGGGTTGACTTACCCCGATCTGATCGACCGATTGATCACCCTGGCTCTACACCGTCCGCTCGGCTTGCGTTAACTTCTCCGAGCGAGCGACCAGGACAGGGATTTCAAGCGCGATCGCGCGCGGGACTATAGGCACGGCTTTAGCAGGGGATCGTGCTTGCTGACCACGGCGGCGAGATCAACGAGGGCATTGGCTTCTGGCGCGTAGTGCGAGGGAACTCCGACCTCGATATATGTGGTCCGGCCGATTGTGGTGAACAGATAACCACCGGAGGCTGCTTCGGCGAACCAGCCAACCCCGTTCACCTCATAGCAGGCGCCTGCCGACGTGAGCCCCGGCGGTTTCTCAACGCCGCAGCGCAAAGTGATCGGCGGTTCCCCCCAAGCAGCGCTGAACTGCCCGGGCTGCGCCCTCCGGCGTTTCGCGTCGAGAACGCGGGTCGGAAGATCGGCCATAAGAGCGTTGCACACCTCGACTGATGCCCCAGTGGGGGTTGGATCGGGCACCGGGACGGCACTCGAGCAGGCGATGAGGCCTGCCGAGATGACCAGCAGGACCGCGCTTCGGGCGCGCCGCTTCAGATGTGGACGATGGGACAGGTGACCGTACGGGTGATGCCCGGCACGTTCTGCACCTTGGCTACGACCAGCTGGCCCAGCTCATCCACGCTGGGTGCTTCGGCGCGGACAATAACGTCGTACGGCCCGGTCACGTCCTCCGCGAGCGTGACGCCTGAAATCTCGGCGATCGCGCGGGCGACCTCGGCGGCCTTGCCGACGTTGGTCTGAACCAAGATGTATGCCTGTACGACCACTCGTTTACCTTTCTGCCGGGGAGGCGAGGCGATCCTCGCCGCAAGTTCGTCGCCGCGTACGCTCGCCGATGTGCGTCACGCTACATCGTTCTCGGCGATCATGGATCCCCTGGAGCCGACGCGATGCCGCTAGTTCCGCAAAGCGCGGGGCCCACCATTGGCGAGCTAGGTGAGTTCAAGCTGATTGAGGCTCTGACCACTGGCGTGCAGGGGGCACCGGAGGTGCTGATCGGCCCTGGTGATGACGCCGCGGCACTGACATTGCCTGACACCTTCCTGACGTCGGTCGACGTGCTGGTCGAACGGGTGCACTTCCGCCGCGAGTGGGCCGAGGCACGCGACATTGGCCGTAAGGCGGTGGCGGTGAATGTGGCCGACATTGAGGCCATGGGTGGTCGAACGGTCGGGCTGCTCGTCGGGTTTTCGGCGCCGGAAGACCTGGCCGTGCAGTGGGCGCTGGAGTTCGGAGAAGGGCTACGCGCCGAATGCGACGCTGCCGGCGCTGCTCTCCTCGGCGGCGATGTAACCCGAGCAAGGGACATCACCGTTGCCATCACCGCGCTCGGTACCACCGATGGCGCGGAGCCGGTCCGACGGAGCGGCGCCCAGCCGGGAGATGTCGTCGCGTTGATCGGGCGCGCCGGTTGGGCGGCAGCCGGACTATTGGTGCTCGGCCGAGGGTTTCGCTCGCCTCGGGTGGTGGTGGAGGCCTATCGGGTGCCACAGGTTCCTTACGGCGCCGGCGTGCTTGCTGCCCGAGCCGGGGCGCACGCCATGATAGATATCTCCGACGGCCTGCTCGCTGATCTTGGTCATGTCGCTGCTGCGTCCGATGTTGAGATCGATGTCAGCACCGCGGCATTCGAGCTGCCAGAACCGCTGCAGGCGGTGGCTGCCGCAACCAACACCGATCCATACTCGTTGATCTTGACCGGTGGCGAGGACCATGCGCTCGCAGCGACCTACTCCTCGGCCACCCAGATCCCGGCTGGGTGGTCGGTGATTGGCTCGGTTCGAACGTCGAGCGCCGAGGGTCCTCGAGTGCTCGTCGATGGCACTGCCTGGCATTCGGACACCGGTTTCGACCACTTCGGCTCACGCCGGAGCTGAGGTATGCGAGCTGGGAGGGTGGGAATCACCGGACCCGACGGCGTGTGACCCGTCGCCGTGGGCTTGCGATCGCGTAGCCTCCGAGCATGGCGACCCGTGCGTCTTCCCCGCCGCGGTCTCGCAGTAGCTCTGGTGCCGCCGCCGGAGTCACGCGACCGCGGCGAGCCGGAAGCTCTAATACCGATGCCACGTCGCGTGCCGTGGCAGCCCGTGGTGGCTCGGCGGCCCGATCGAAATCACGGTCCAGGTCGCGCTCGAGGAGGCGATCTCATGCTCATCAGCGGATTTCCGGACTACAGGCATTCGGGCGCGGCCTTTCGGCGATCTGGATGGGGGCCGCCAGGCGGCTTGGTGCTGTGACCCGGCGAGTAAAGAGCGACGAAACGTTGGAGTTGGATCCAGCGCTGCAACGCGACGGTCTCGGGCTCTTCCTGCTCGCCAGCGCGCTGATTGTCGGCGCCGAATTCTGGTGGGGCCTGCCCGACCCGGTGGGTCGGCTAGTCAGGGTTGGAGTCTCCAGCGTCATCGGCACCCTGAGTTATGTGGCACCCATCCTCCTCGCCCTGATGGCCTGGCGTACGCTTCGGCATCCGGACCGGAACGGTCCACCCGGGCGGCAGGTCGTCGGCTGGTCATCACTGCTGCTCGGTTTGCTCGGCTTGATCAACATTGCTCGGGGACTGCCGCGGACCAACGAACCTGACTTGGTCCGAGAGGCGGGAGGGATCGTTGGCTACATCTCTTCGAGCTTATTGACCGATCTGCTGTCGGTGTACCTGGCCGTACCGTTGTTGATCTTGCTGCTGGTGTTCGGGATGCTCGTGGTCGTTGGCATACCGATGCATCAGGTGATCGAACGCGCCAAGCAGGCCCGCGAGCGGCTCCGTAGGCCCTCAGCTGTCGTCGAAGGGAAGATTGTCGGTGATTCAGCGCGGCCGGCTGCCGACCAGCCGTACGACTCGCCGGTGATCAAGGTCCCGGCGGAAACGGGCGATCTGGCAGATAGAAGCCAGATCGATGACGCCGGTCCGGATGGGGGTCGAAAGCCAGTGACTGCTGGACTGCCACCAGGGATCAAGGTTAACGGAATCGGTGCGAACGGCGAGGAACTCGAGGCGCCACCGCACACCCCGCTTCCGCAGCGAGTGGAGCAGCTTCAGCTGTCCGGCGATGTGCAGTACTTGCTGCCGGACTCGGAGATGCTCAAACAAGGCAGCGTTCACAAGGCGCGAACCGATGTCAGCGATCGTGTCGTACACCGGCTCACTGAGGTCCTGCGTCAGTTCGAGATCGACGCAACGGTGACCGGCTACAGCAGAGGTCCGACCGTGACCCGCTACGAGGTCGAGCTCGGCCAGGCCGTCAAGGTCGAGAAGGTCACCGCATTGAGCCGAAATATCGCCTATGCAGTTGCGAGCGCGGACGTCCGGATCCTGTCACCGATACCTGGCAAGTCAGCCATCGGCATCGAGATCCCGAACCTCGACAAGGAAGTCATCTCGCTGGGCGACGTCCTGCGCTCCTCCCGCGCGCGTAATGATCACCATCCGATGACCGTCGGTTTGGGAAAGGACGTCGAGGGCAGTTTCGTGATCGCCAACCTCGCGAAGATGCCTCACCTGCTGGTATCTGGAGCAACGGGCTCCGGCAAGTCGAGCTTCGTCAATTCCATGATCACATCGATCTTGATGCGAGCCACCCCGGACGAGGTCCGGATGATGTTGGTTGATCCCAAGCGGGTTGAGCTCACCGCGTACGAGGGCATACCGCACCTTGTCACTCCAATCATCACGGTGCCGAAGCGCGCCGCAGAGGCGCTTCAATGGGTGGTACGCGAGATGGAGATGCGCTACGAGGACCTCGCTGCGTTCGGGTTCCGGCATCTCGACGATTTCAACAAAGCAGTACGCACCGGCGCGGTCAAGGCGCCGGAGGGCTCCGGACGCACGCTTGTTCCGTACCCTTATCTACTGGTCATCGTTGACGAGCTGTCCGACCTGATGATGGTTGCACCAAGGGACGTGGAGGACTCGATAGTTCGGATCACTCAACTCGCGCGAGCCGCCGGCATCCATCTTGTCGTCGCGACACAGCGGCCGAGTACCGACGTAGTGACCGGGCTGATCAAGGCCAATGTGCCCAGTCGCCTCGCCTTCGCTACCTCGTCGATGACCGACTCACGGGTGATCTTGGATCAGCCGGGTGCGGAGAAGTTGGTCGGACAGGGTGACGGCCTCTTTCTCCCAATGGGGTCCAGCAAGCCAATCCGGATCCAGGGTGCCTGGGTGACTGAGGCAGAGATCCGGAAGGTGGTCGCACATGTCTCCGAGCAGCTCAAGCCGGTCTATCGCGATGATGTGATGCCGCCACCGGACGCGGCGTCAAAGGTGGCCGAGGACATCGGTGATGATCTTGATCTGGTGTTGCAGGCGGTGGAGCTCGTGGTCACCTTGCAGCTCGGCTCGACCTCGATGCTGCAGCGCAAGCTTCGGGTCGGTTTCGCCAAGGCGGGCCGGCTGATGGACATCTTGGAAACCCGGGGCGTGGTCGGTCCGTCCGAGGGATCGAAGCCCCGCGAGGTGCTGGTCAAGCCCGACGAGTTGGAGGCGGTGCTGGAGAACCTGCGCGCCGCCTGATCTGGCCCGTTGGTCGTATCGGTCATACTGAGGTCACTCATGTCAGCGCCCGCGCGAGCTTCAGATCCTTCGGTTCATGTGATCACCTTGGGCTGCGCGCGCAATGAGGTGGACTCGGAGGAGCTGGCTGCTCGACTGGTTGCGGGGGGCTTCCGGCTGGTGGCCGAACCGGACGAGGCCGAGGCGGTTGTCGTCAACACCTGTGGCTTCATCGGTGCGGCGAAGAAGGACTCCGTCGACACGCTGCTTGCGGCAGCTGATCTGAAATCAAGTGGAGCGACTCAGGCGGTGATCGCGACCGGCTGCATGGCCGAACGCTACGGCGCCGAGCTGGCGGAGGCGCTGCCCGAGGCGGATGCCGTCCTGGGCTTCGATGCCTATTCAGACATCGCCGGACAGCTGCGGCGGATTCTGGACGGCGAGCGGCCGTCGTCCCATCTGCCACGCGATCGGCGCAAGCTGCTGCCGGTTGCACCAATCGAGCGGCGAAGCGCCCTGGCTGGTGTTGCTGTACCTGGCTTCGGCACAGGAGATTTGTCGCAGGGCGGCCACGCTCCGGCAAGTGGACCGCGACTGTATCGCCAACGGTTGACCGGCGGACCGTCGGCTCCGCTCAAGATCGCATCCGGCTGTGATCGCCGGTGCAGTTTCTGCGCTATCCCCAGCTTCCGCGGTTCCTACGTCTCGCGCCCACCCAACGACATCGCCGCGGAGGCGCGCTGGCTCGCCGCCGACGGCGTGCGTGAGGTGTTGCTGGTCAGCGAAAACTCGTCCTCGTACGGCAAGGATCTCGGCAATCTGCGGCTACTTGAATCACTGCTGATCAACCTCTCAACCATCGACGGATTGGACTGGATCCGAGTCTCCTATCTGCAGCCAGCCGAGATGCGGCCCAGCCTGATCGACGTGATGACCAGTACGCCGGGGGTCTTGCCCTACTTCGATCTGTCCTTCCAGCACGCGGCTGAGCCGGTACTGCGCCGGATGCGGCGGTTCGGCAACGCCGAGCGGTTTCTGGCGTTGATCGATGCCATTCGGCAGGCTGCGCCGGACGCTGGAATCCGAACCAATGTCATCTGCGGCTTCCCCGGCGAGACGGCTGTCGACGTGGAGGTGCTCGAGCAGTTCCTCATTGCCGCCCAGCTGGATGCAATCGGCCTTTTCAGTTACTCGGATGAGGAACAGACCGAGGCAGCCAGGCTGGATGGGCATCTTCCGCCCGGTGAGATCGAGGCGAGACGAGAGCACTTGACCGACGTCATCGACCAGCTCGTCGCAGAGCGCGCTGAGTCGAGGCTCGGCCAGCGACTCGAAGTGATGGTCGAGGAAGTCGGGGAAGACGTCATCGGTCGCGCCGGCCACCAGGGGCCCGAGGTGGATGGCGCCGTGCGGCTCGTGAGCGGCGATGTTTTCGGTGACAAGCAGAGCCTCGATCGGCACCTAATGGATTCGCTACATCCGGGCGAGCTTGTGGCGGCTCAAGTCGTCGCGGCGGAGGGTGTCGACCTCATCGCGCAACTTGTTGCCTCGAACTGATCTTGCAGGCAGTAGGTTCGAAGCATGCCTGAGGCAAGCGGTCAACGCGGACAGCGGATGGACGGCGAACCGTTCGCGACGCCTGAACGGCAACCAATTGCCCAACGGCAGAACAGTTCATGGAATGTGCCGAACGCGCTGACAGCGCTGCGTATCGTCGCGGTCCCTTTGTTCGCCTGGATGCTGCTAGCTCACCCAGATGAGGCCGGTTGGCGGCTGGCCACCACCGGCGTCTTCGTCGGTGCCATCCTGACTGACTTCGTAGATGGCTATCTGGCTCGCAAACACAACCTGATTACCCCCTTCGGCAAGCTCGCCGATCCCATTGCCGACAAGGCACTGACCGGCATGGCCTTCATCGGCCTGTCGATCATCAACGAACTGTCGTGGTGGGTCACCATCACGATCTTGGTCCGTGAGTGGGGCATCACGATCATGCGCTTCTTCATGCTGCGCTACGGCGTGATGGCGGCTGGGCGGGGTGGCAAGATCAAGACGGTCCTTCAATCAGTAGCGGTTGGCCTGTATCTGCTGCCCTTGCCGGACAGGGCGCACCCCATCGAGGTCGTCGTGATGTTGGCCGCACTGCTGGTGACCGTGCTGACTGGCCTGGATTACGTACGTGACGCGGTGCGGCTGCGGCGAGCGGCGCTGAGCGCCCAGCAGTGACATCCGCGATCACCAAAGAGGTGCTGGAACGCTTGGCCAGCCGGGGCGAAACGCTGGCAACGGCGGAGTCACTGACGGGTGGTTTGATCGGGTCCTTGATCACTGACGTGCCTGGCGCCTCTGCTCACTATGTAGGGGGCGCCATCACCTACGGAACACAAATGAAGGAAACACTTGCCGGGGTTCCGGACGCTGTGCTGCGCCGAGACGGACCGGTGGCAGAAACGACGGCGCGGGCGATGGCGATCGGCATTGCTGCCCGGTGCGGCACGGACTGGGGTCTGGCAGTTACCGGCGTCGCCGGGCCCGAGTCGCAAGACGGCCATCCGGTAGGCGAGGTCCACCTGGCCGTGGCATGCCGGGCGACCGGCGTAGTGCAGCATCGCCAGCTTCAATTGGCGGGCGACCGTGGAACCATCCGCGGCCAAACCGCCCATTCTGCGCTGCAGCTTCTCGCGGACGCGTTGACCTAGAGCCGCCCTCGCCAGCTTGGCGTCGATCAGGTCATCAATACCTCGGCGCATCGTCAGGCGTTTCGCCGGGCAACGCGCGTTGACGCTGTCCAAGAAAGGCGGCCTGAGTGTGGTGAACGGAATTCTGTCGCCTGTGGTGGGTACAGTTTCTCTATGCGATCCGAGAATGCGGTCAAGCCGGTGCTGGTGCGTCAGCTGATCGGTGAATCGCTTCGTGAGGAGCGCATAGCGCAGGCTCGGACATTACGCGAGGTCTCCAAGGCTGCGCAGGTCAGCCTCGGCTATCTATCCGAGGTTGAGCGAGGTCAGAAGGAAGCCTCAAGCGAGTTGTTGGCGGCAATTTGCGCGGCCCTCGACCTGCCGTTGTCGGCCGTTCTCAATGTGGTGAGCGAAAAAATGGCTGAGCATGAGCAGATCAGCGCCGGTGAGCGGGTGACCTCCTTGCACACGGTACGGGCGATGGCTCAGGCAGCCGCCTAGCTTGCGGTCACGTCGAGCTCGTCCAACCTAAGTTGGCTCATCGCCCGACCGGGAGAGACTGCGCTCCTGGCGTTAGCTCGGGCCAAAAGTTGCCGGACGGAGTCGGAGGCCTTGTGGAGTCATCCGAAAACCTGCAGTCTGTAGTGCCTCGCTGACGTGCGGCGAAACAAAGACGTGCGCGCCGTCGGCTCGCTCCACAGTGAGCTTGCCGAGTAGGCCCTGTCGCACTGACTCAGCGAGAGCTGCTGCCGCCGGTGTCAGCTTGGCCGGGTCATCGGAGAACGACAGCAGGGTCTTGCCGCCCCGCTCCACGTAGAAGACCAGCGTCCCGCCGAGTAGGACGACCAGGGCACCAGGCTTGCGTCCGGGCCGATGCCCCTCCCGCCCGGGCCAGGGCAGAGCGGCGCCGTAGGGGTTAGCCGGATCGCAGGCCGCCAACACTCTCGCTGTGGGTTCGTCGGGTTCGGGCGAGTAGGAGCGGAGGCGGTCGACGGCGCCGGGAAGCGCGAACTGTGCCGCGCCGAGTCCCTCGATGAAGTAGCCGCGGCGGCAGTGACCCGATTCCTCTAGCGCGCTCAATGCGCGATAGGCCGGGCCGAAACCGCCTTCGGGGTCCTCGGTTAGCACGCTGCCGCGAGTGACCACCCCGTAGCGGTCGAGCTGGGCGAAAATGGTGGCGGCAAGCTGATCCGAGGCAGACCGGTGCCCCCGCTGGACCAACGACCAGCGACCCGACGTCGTCGGCGATGTAACCCGGGGAATCCTCGACGTTAACCTGGGCCGCCCCGGCCGAATCCTGGAGGTACGCGCAGCCGGACGGTCGGGCCGGCGGTGTGCTCCATGGCCGACTAGGGAACGCAGTGGGGCAAAGGTGTCACCGGCCACCAAACCGCACCAGACCAAATCCCACAGCGCGGCGATGTACGCCGCCCGATCCCCGGATGCCAAGCCGGAGGGTAGCAGCGAGTCGAAAAAGAACGCACCTCCGCCGGCCAACGCAGCAAGCAACTCCTGGCTGCGGTAGTGAGATGGCTCGACACGGGGAGGATGCGGCTCCTGGCCGGCGAGGTACCAGCGCACCCAGCCATCCGAATCACCGATTGACCCGTCCCCGACCCAGTACACCTCGCCACTTGACGTCAGCTCATCCAGCATCGCCGGCGAGTAGTTGTTGGCCATGCGCGAAGGCAGCACCATCGTCTCCACCGCGCTGGCGGGTATCGCGTAGCCAGAGATCTGCTCCAACACGCCCAGAACCGCGTCCGTACCGCGTTGATCGGCCCCAACGCCCTGCCATGCAGAGAGGAAACGTGCGTAAGCCACCTGCTCGACGGGCTCAACACTTCTCCGCAGGCTGGCGAGAGTGCGCCTCTTGATCAGGGACAGCACCTGCGCATGGCAGTACTGGTTCTCCTGTCGTGAGGCTGCCGCATCAGCGGGTCGATCGACGAAGGATCCAGAAACCAGAGTCCCGGGACCAACGAGGCTCTCGCAGGCTGCCTGGACAACTGCAACCCCGACTCCATAACGCTGAGCGATAGCCGAAGCAACGAACGGTCCATGAGTTCGCGCCCAACGCAATACCAGGTCTTCGATCGGATGAGCGGCGGGCTCTGTGAAAGCGGCGGCGATGCCGGGTGGCACCGGAATGCCGAGCCCGTCGCGTAGCCGCGGCACGTCTTCAGCAACCGCCAGCATGTGCTCGCCGGCGATCCGGACCTCGACCACTCGACGATCGGCGATCAGCTCAGATATCGCTGATGAGAAATCGAATTCGGCCGAGCTGCGGTCATTCAGCTCGGCAGGCGTGAACGGACCGGCTGTGCGCAACAAGTCGAAGAGCTGCTCCCGTCCGTGCGCCTGTCGCTCGGGGCTGAGTCCTTGCAAATCAGCCTCGATGGCGGCAATGAGGGCGGCATCGAGTAACTCCTTGAGTCCGTCCTTGCCGAGCAACTCGGCCAGCAAGGAGGCATCGAGTGCTAGTGCTGCGGCCTTCTTCTCAGCAAGCGGGACATCACCCTCGTAGACAAAGGCCCCGACATAGCCGAAGAGCAGCGATTTCGCGAAGGGCGATGGTTCCGACGTCTCTACTTCGACCACCCGGATCGACCGGGCGGCGATCTTCGACAGGACCTCGTGCAGGCCGGCAAGATCAAAAACGTCGGTCAGACATTCGCGCATGGTCTCCAGCACGATGGGGAACTCCGGATACTGGGCCGCGACGGTAAGCAGTTGAGCCGATCGCATCCGCTGTTGCCACAGCGGCGATCTTGACTTTGGGTCCCGCCGGGGTAACAGCAGAGCACGCGCCGCGTTTTCTCGGAACCGGGCCGCAAAGAGGGCCGACCCTCCCACCTCGTCCGTGACAACCGCGTCGAGTTGCTCCGGGTCGCACAGCAGCAGATCCGCGCCCGGCGGCTCCGACTCCGTGTCCGGAATTCGCAGCACGATCCCATCGTTGGTGGCGGTCGCCTGAACTTCCATCCCGTAGCGTTCCCGGGCCGCGTGCTCGATGGCAAGCGCCCACGGTGTCAGGACCCCGGATCCCAGCGCTGAATGGATGCACACCCGCCAGTCGCCCAGTTCGTCGCGAAACCGTTCGAACACCACGGTTTGGTCAGTTGGCAATACGCCGGTTGCGCCTGCCTGCTCACCGAGATAGGCAAGGAGATTGCCCGCCGCGAACTCATCGAGGCCGGTCTCTCGCAGCCGGGCGGTGGCCGGCTCTGCCGGCTGGGCGGCAATCTCACGGACGAATGTGCCGAACGCCTGACCGAGTTCTCTCGGCCGGCTGGGGGAGTCGCCTTTCCAGAACGGCAATCGTCCAGGACTACCTGGGGCGGGTGAGACGAGGACCTGGTCGTGGGTAATCTGCTCGACTCGCCAGCTGGTCGTGCCGAGGGTGAAGACGTCGCCGACCCTTGTCTCGTAGACCATCTCCTCGTCGAGTTCGCCAACCCGCCGCCCAGGGGCGTGTCGTCCGGAGGCGGTGCCTTCTCCTACGAGGAACACTCCGAAGAGCCCGCGATCGGGAATTGTGCCTCCAGAGGTGACTGCCAACCGCAGTGCACCTGGTCGGGCCGTCAACAATCCGGTATCGCGCTGCCACACCAATCGGGGGCGGAGTTCGGCGAAATCCTCCGACGGGTAGCGGCCGCTCAACATGTCGAGAACCGCCTCAAAGGCGCTGTACGGCAGGTCCCCGAAGCTGTCGGCTCGGCGCACCAAAGCGTAGACATCGTCGGCCTTGAGCTGCTCGGCCGCCACCATGCCGACGATCTGTTGGGCAAGGACGTCCAGGGGATTGCGAAGCTCCGCGACCTCTTCGATAGCGCCTTGCCGCATCCGCTCCACAACAACGGCCGACTCGATCAGATCCCCTCGGTGGTTGGGAAAGAACACACCGCGTGACGTAGCGCCGACATGGTGACCCGCTCGTCCGACGCGCTGCAGGCCGCTGGCAACTGACGGCGGTGCCTCGACTTGCACGACGACGTCGACCGCTCCCATGTCGATCCCGAGCTCCAGGGAGGAGGTGGCTACGACACAGGGCAGCAGCCCAGACTTGAGGTCTGACTCAATTTGAGCGCGTTGCTCCTTGCTGACTGAGCCGTGGTGGGCACGCGCGATCGCGGGAACTGACGAGCCGTCGCGGCCCGTCGATGCGCCGGATTGGGCCATGACCTGTGCCGGCGGCGGAAACTCCGGGCTGGGATCTCCCAGCCGGTCGGCCTGCAACTCGTTGAGGTGCGCGGTGAGCCGTTCGGCCAGCCGCCGGGAATTGGCGAAGACGATCGTCGAGCGGTGCTGTGTGATCAGATCGAGGATCTGGTTTTCCACGTGTGGCCAGATCGAGGGCGGCTGGCGGGGAGCGCCATCGTCACGGCTGGCCGGGCCGATGAGTGTTGGTGGCGGTGCAGCCGACGCACCAAGATCACCCATGTCCTCTACAGGCACCACGATGGAGAGGTCCCACAACTTCACAGCAGGTGGTGCCACGACTCTGACCGGGTGGGGACCGCCAAGGAACTGAGCTACCCGATCGGGGGGTCGCACTGTCGCCGACAGGCCGATCCGTTGCATTGGCGCACCCGCTCCGGAGTCGGCGACGAGCTGGTCCAACCGCTCCAGCGACAGGGCCAGATGCGCACCGCGTTTGGTGCCAGCCAATGCGTGCACCTCGTCGATGATCACCGTATGGATGTAGCGCAGAACATCACGGGTCGACGAAGTAAGCATCAAGAACAACGACTCGGGGGTCGTAATCAAGATGTCGGGCGGTCGGGTTGCGATCGTCCGACGGTCGGCAGCCGGCGTGTCCCCGGACCGTACGGCGACAGTTACGTTCGGTGGTGCCTGCCCAAGCCGGAGTGCGGTGTGGGTAATGCCGGTCAACGGTGCGCGGAGGTTTCGCTCAACATCGACTGCCAACGCTTTTAGCGGAGAGACGTAGAGCACTCGGCAACGCTGCTTGCTCGGCGGGATCGGATCTCGGGCAAGCCGGTCCAGCGCCCACAGGAAGGCGGCGAGAGTCTTCCCAGATCCGGTCGGCGCTATGACTAATGCATTGTCGCCAGCAGAAATCGTCTCCCAGGCGCCAAGCTGAGCTGTCGTGGGCGCGGCAAACACTTCCCGAAACCATGTTGCGGTGATTGGGGAAAAGTTTCCGAGCGAGTCAGGCGGCACAAGACCATCTTGCCTGCCATCTCTGACAGTCCGTGTTGGTGCAGATAGCCCTCAAAGCCGGTGTCGGAGTCGAGGCGGCTGGCGTCGCGAACGCCCAAAAAAACCTGCGGAGACCGTCTGGACTCCCGGGTACGGTGTCCCCCGTGGCTGCAACCACCCGTCAAGCCGAGAGGCAACAACCACAGTTGATCCGGGACGTCGGAGTCGCACGATGGTTGCCAGGATTGCTAGGGCTCGGCGCGATCTGGGGCTCCAGCTTCTTGTTCATCAAGGTGGGCGTGTCCCAGCTGCACCCGGCCTACGTGGCATTGGGCCGGGTTGCCAGCGGCGCGGTCACCCTGGTGCTGATTCTGATCTTGATGCGGGTGAGGCTGCCGCGAAGCCTTGCCAGCTGGGCGCACAACGCAGTGGTTGCGGTGATCGGTGTCGCGGCGCCGTTTACGCTGTTCGGTTACGGCGAGCAGCGGGTCTCCTCAATCTTGGCCGGATTGTGGAATTCGATCACTCCGCTGGTCGTTCTCCCGCTTGCCGTGTTCGTCTTTCGCACCGAGAAGATGACCGTACGACGGTTGATCGGGCTGATCCTGGGTGTGATCGGGGCGTTGATCATCCTCGGTGTCTGGCACGGCACTGAAGGCTCCTCGCTGGCAGGCCAATTGCTCTGTCTCGGCGCCGCCTCCTGCTATGGCATCGCGATTCCGTACACGCAGAAGTTCTTGTCGCACCGGCCGGAATCCGGACTTGCCATGTCGGCCGCTCAGCTGATCGTTGCCACTGTCGTACTCGCCTTGATCGCGCCGCTGCTAGGCGCGCGAGCGCTACACGTCGGCGATCTCACCTGGCAGGTGATCGGCGCAGTGCTCACTTTGGGGGCGGTCGGCACCGGAATTGCCTTCGTCATCCATCTCAGAAACATCCGGCTGGTGGGTGCCACAACGGCATCCATGGTCACCTACATCATTCCGATCTTTGCCACAGCGCTCGGTGCCGTGGTTCTCGACGAACGGATTGCCTGGTATCAGCCCATCGGGGCTGCGGCGGTGCTGTTTGGCGTGGCCATCGCGCAGGGAGTGGGCCTTAGGCGGCATCGCCCGGCGGCGCTGGACACAGTATGAAGGAAACGGAGTTGTGGGAGCGGCTCCGGCACCATCTCGGGCCGGGCTACTACCGCGTGTGGGCAGCCGAGTTCAGCCTGGCATCCCTGCAAAACCGGACGGTCATAGAGGCTCTGCGCGCTGGGGAATCCTCCAAGGTCATTTGGCGGGCGGTTTGGGAGGCGCTGGAACTGCCTGATCGGGACAGATAGGCAGTCTCGGAGCCAGTCGGCAAAGCAACCAGACGTAATTAAGAACTGCCACGGCGTGTCGATGGGCTTCTCGAACACCTGTTCGGTAGGTTATCCACCGTGGTCGAAACATTGAAATCGGCTGTCCACAGATTTCTTGGCCCGCGACCGTTTGTCGGTGCTCGTCCTTAGAGTCTCCGGCGAGATCATCAAGACAGACGTCGAACGGCAAGGGAAGGACCACGATGGCGACAGACGATCGAGAGAAGGCGCTCGAGGCGGCACTTGCTCAGATCGACAAGCAATACGGCAAGGGGTCGGTGATGCGACTCGGAGAAGAGGTCCGAGCGCCGATTGAGGTCATTCCCACCGGCTCCATCGCTCTTGATCTGGCACTAGGCATCGGCGGGCTGCCACGCGGCCGGGTTGTCGAGATCTACGGACCCGAGTCGAGCGGCAAGACAACGGTCGCCCTTCACGCCATCGCCAATGCTCAGGCAGAGGGTGGAATCTGCGCGTTCATCGATGCCGAGCACGCTCTGGATCCGGAGTACGCAGCGAAGCTCGGGGTTGACACCGATTCGCTGCTGGTCAGTCAGCCGGACAACGGCGAACAGGCTTTGGAGATCGCCGACATGCTGGTCCGCTCGGGTGCGCTGTCGCTGATCGTGATCGATTCCGTGGCTGCGCTGACTCCCCGCGCTGAGATCGAAGGCGAGATGGGTGACAGCCACGTCGGGCTTCAGGCCCGTCTGATGAGCCAGGCATTGCGCAAAATGACCAGTGCTCTGAGTGGGGCCAACACGACGGCGATCTTCATCAATCAGCTGCGGGAAAAGATCGGCGTTATGTTCGGCTCGCCCGAGACGACGACCGGCGGCCGGGCGCTGAAGTTTTATGCGTCGGTGCGCCTCGACGTGCGTCGGATCGAGACGTTGAAGGATGGTCAGGAGATGGTCGGCAACCGGACTCGGGTCAAGGTGGTGAAGAACAAGGTGGCGCCGCCGTTCAAGCAGGCTGAGTTCGACATCCTCTATGGCCACGGAATCAGCCGGGAAGGCAGCTTGATCGACCTTGGAGTTGAGACAGGGATCGTTCGTAAGGCTGGTGCCTGGTTCACTTACGATGCCGATCAGCTAGGTCAAGGCCGGGAAAATGCGCGAGCCTACCTACGCAGCAATCCCGACCTGGCTGACGAGCTAGAGAAGCGGATCAAGGAGCGGATGGGCATCGGTCCCCGGATGGACGCGCCAGCTGGCATAGATCCGGTGACCGGGGAGGTGGAGTTCTGACCCCCTCCCTTGGTGACGGCGCAGGCCATCGGTCTGCGCCGTCAGCCATCTCGCCCGCTGACGTTGCTGAGGCCAGTGTGAGTTCTGACCGCGATCCCCAAGTCGAAGCAGCAGACCCAGCGGCTGACCCCGAAGCCATAGCCCGCAGAATCGCGCTGCGCCAGCTATCGGCATCGGCTCGATCTCGTGGGGAGCTTGAATCGACGCTCGCTCGCAAAAAGGTTCCGCCTGATGCTGCCGGCCGCGTTCTGGACAGGTTGGAGGAAGTCGGCCTAATTGATGACCGGCGGTTCGCCCAGAACTGGGTTGAGTCGCGACAGACTCGACGACATCTGTCCAAACCAGCCTTGCGACATGAACTACAGGCCAAAGGAGTGGCCCGCGAAGATATCGATCTCGCGCTGGAGGATATTGGTCGCGATGAAGAGCTGCGAGCCGCTCGGATGCTGGCGGGCAAGAAGCTTAAGACCACGGCGAGCCTGCCCCGAGAAGTCCAGAAGCGCCGTGTCGCGGGAGCGTTGGCTCGGCGCGGCTTCAGTTCTGACATTGTTGCCCGTGTGCTGGCTGATCTGATCGGCGGCTAGAAAACGGCTGCCATGGCGGCACTCTGGCTGGTGACTCCTTGACCGAGTGGTTTGGCTAGACATACCCTTCAGAGCACAGGGTCCAGCAACGCCCGCTTTGATATGAATCCTTTCCCATCCACGTACGTGGCCAGGAAAATTGCTTGATGTAGTGCCAGATAGTCGCCACAGAAAGAGGCATATTCGATCCTTTCGGGGTCGTCGTTGGACGTCGGCCCGTTGTGACGTGCGCTGCTGCACCCTCTGAGTCCATGCGCAAGCGTGTTGTGAGAAGAGTGGGTGATTGATGTGGGCGCATTTGAAGTGCTGGTACTTGTCGGCTTGGGTCTGCTCCTCATCGCGATGTGCATCACGGCGGTGCTTGTCTCTCGCCGGTCCAGAAATGTAACTTCGGCGGATTCACAAAGCATGCGCCTTGCGGGCGAACGTACCGCCGATAACCGAAGCAATGTGGGACGGCCCATCGGTCAAGGGTTTGATGGTGTCCCTTCTGTTTCCGACAACTTTGATGTCGACGATGCTCGAGCCAGAGCGGCCGCCATATTGGCTGCTGCAGAGCAGAGCCGGGCGGACGCTGAGGAGGAAACGCGCGCGAGGCGGGCTGAGATGCGGGAGCAGCGCGCGGACCTTGAACGGCGAGAGCAGCGCTTGAGCGATCGCGAGGACCGGCTCGACGCCGACGCTCGAGCACTCGACGACCGTGCGAAGCAACTCGACGAGCTCAGAGCAGACCTG
Organism: Actinomycetota bacterium; assembly: GCA_046732135.1. GTDB lineage: Bacteria > Actinomycetota > Actinomycetes > Propionibacteriales > Propionibacteriaceae > Microlunatus. The sequence continues at coordinate 11,963 of JBKPML010000085.1, read as the reverse complement.
AAAGCCCAGCGCAAGGACCTGGCCGATGCCGCGACTCAACACCGGACAGCGCTCGAGCGGGTGGCTGGTCTGACGGCAGAGCAGGCGAAATCCGAATTGATCTCCGCGGTTGAACACGAGGCAAAGCGGCAGGCCGTGTTGGTTGCCCGCGGTATCGAGCGTCAGGCTGTCCGCGACGCCGAGAGTAGCGCCAAGATGATCGTCGTCGGCGCGATTCAACGTGTCGCCTCAGAGCAGACGTCGGAGTCGGTGGTATCCGCGGTCCACCTGCCGGGTGATGACATGAAGGGCAGGATCATTGGTCGCGAGGGCCGCAATATCAGGGCCTTCGAGCAGGTCACCGGCGTCAATGTGATGATCGACGACACCCCCGAGTCAGTGCTGTTGTCCTGCTTCGACCCGGTGCGCCGTGAAACCGCGCGGATGACACTGACCGAGCTAGTCAAGGACGGCCGGATCCATCCGGCACGGATTGAAGAGGTGCATGAACGAAGCAAGAACCAGATCTCCGAGCAATGCCTCCGCGCCGCCGAAGATGCTCTCGCCGAGGTGGGAATCTCAGATCTCCATCCCTCGCTGATCCCCATTCTGGGCACCCTGCGCTATCGGAGCTCGTACGGCCAGAACGTGTTGAAGCACCTGGTCGAAAGTGCTCACATCGCTGGCCTGATGGCCGCTGAGCTGAGCTTGGATGTGGCTCACTGCAAGCGAGCGGCCTTCTTACATGACATCGGGAAGGCATTGACGCACGAAGTGGAAGGGTCGCATGCGATTATCGGCGCCGATCTCGCCCGGAAGTATGGCGAGCACCCCGACATCGTCCACGCGATCGAAGCTCACCACAACGAGGTAGAGGTGCGTACCGTCGAGGCCGTCCTGACTCAGGCCGCCGACGCCATCAGCGGCGGCCGCCCTGGAGCGCGTCGAGAGAGCATCGAGGCCTATGTGCAGCGGCTGGAGCGGCTGGAGGAAATCGCTGGAGCCAGAGACGGAGTCGACAAGGTCTTTGCCATGCAAGCCGGTCGCGAGGTCCGGGTTATGGTCGCCCCTGATGTGGTCGACGATATCGAGGCGCAGGTCATGGCTCGCGACATTGTCAAGCAAATCGAAGAGGAACTGACCTACCCGGGCCAGATCAAGGTGACCGTCGTTCGAGAGTCGAGGGCGACCGAGACAGCGCGCTAGCTTCGGCGGCGGCAGGGACCATCTCTGGGTTCAACTCCACATCCTCCGGCGGTGGTTTGAGTCCGCGCTTGCTCCTTTGCAGCCGGCGTTCGAGCAACCGTGCCAGCAGTGTCAGGGCATAGTTCACCACGATGTAGATCACAGCAATCACCATGAACGTGGGGATCAGATTGCCTTTTGACGCGGCAAGGGTTTGGCCGCTCCGGGTCAGTTCCTCGTAGAGGATCAAGAAGCCGAGGGCCGAGTCTTTCAGAATCACCACGAGTTGGCTGATGATCGAGGGCAGCATAAGCGTGATGGCCTGCGGCAGCAGAATGCTCCACAGTGTTGCGAACTGCGTCAGCCCAATGGCTAATCCGGCTTCACGCTGACCTTTGGGGAGGGAGCCAACGCCGGAGCGGATCAGCTCTGCGATAACGCTCGAGTTGTAGAACGTAAGTCCGGCGACCACGCCATAGAGCGACAAATAGCCACCCGAGATTTGCAGGGCAAATAGGCAGACGTAGTAGGCGAACAGCATCATCATCAAGACGGGCACGGCCCGAAAGAACTCGACGAACACACCACAGGCCCAGCGAACCGGTGCCGAACCCGACAGCCGACCCATGCCCAGAGCCGTCCCAAGAATGATTGCGAGGATGACGGAGTAAAAAGCCGCGACCAGAGTGCCCTTCAGTCCCGGGAGCAAGTAGGAGGTCCAGGTGACGGGGTCGATGAACGGCTGCCATTTTTCCGCGGTGAACTGGTCTTTCTCGGCCAGGGCACGGATCAGCAGCAGGAGCAACGCGGCGATGCCTAATGCACCCAGCACACTCAGGACGCGATGACGCAGCCGCGCCTTCGGCCCTGGCGCGTCGAAGAGAACGCTCGTCGAACTCAACGCCGCACCGCCAGCCGGCGGGACAGGGTGGTGAACAGCACACCTACCGGGAGGGTCAAGATCACGAAACCGGTCGCCATGATGGCGAAGATCAGATAGATGAGATCGGCCCGGAACTCGATCATGCCCTTCATCAGATAAGAAGCTTCGGCCACGCCGATAGTGGCAACAACCGTTGTGTTCTTGATGAGCGCGATCAGTACGTTGCCTAGCGGGGCGATAGCGCCACGAAATGCCTGGGGGAGCACGACGTTGGTCAAGCTTGAGCCAAAGGTCAGCCCGATCGCGCGGGCTGCCTCTGCCTGTCCCTGGGGCACGGTATTGACGCCGCTGCGCAGGGCCTCCGCCGCGAAGGCGGCGTGGTAGACGGCGAGCCCCAGCACTCCCCAGCGGAAATTCTGTACGTCGATTGGTGAATCTTGCGGACCGAGGTGGTAACCGAGGGTTATGTAAAGGCCGAACGCGCAGAAGAAGACGATCAAGGTCAACGGTGTGTTGCGCACGAGCGTGACATAGGCGGTGCCAGCCGCCCGTAGCACCTTGATCGGTGACACCCGCATAACCGCGATCACCGTGCCGGTCAGCAACGCTCCAACAGCGGCGGTCACTGTGAGCTTGATGGTCATCCAGAATGCGCCGAGGATGTTGTACTGGGCCAGCAACTCACGAAGATCGTTGATCAACGGCACCTCCAAACGCTGAGCCGGGCCTCAAGCCGCTACGAGCAGGGCTCGGGCTTCGGAGGGTTGGTCTTGCTGTCCACCTTGAAGCCGGAGGGGCCGACATTGTCGTCGACGGCCTTCTGCCACGAGCCATCGGAGACCATCTTCTCGAGGGCTGCATTGACCTTCCCGCACAGCTCTGTGTCACCCTTTTTCAGCCCTACGCCGTACTTCTCGGTGGAGAACGGCTTACCGACAACCTTCAGCTTGCCCTTGTACTGCGGCTGCGCCGCAAAGCCGGCCAGGATGACGTTGTCGGTCGTCACCGCATCGACGCTGCCGCTATTGAGAGCTTCGACACACTTGCTGTAGGTGTCCTGCTCGAACAACTTCACCGAAGTCGCGTATTTCTTCTTGATGTTTTCCGCAGGCGTCGAACCGGTCACCGAGCACAATGTCTTGCCGTTCATGGTTTCCGGGCCAGTGATGTCGGTGTTATCCGCTCGAACCAGCAGATCCTGGCCCGCGATAAAGTAGGGACCGGCAAAGGAAACCTTTTGCTTTCGCTCGTCGGTTATCGAGTAGGTGGCGAAGATCAGCTTCACCTGGCCGCCCTGAATCGCGGTCTCGCGCTGGGCGGAGGGCGTCTCCTTGAAGACCACCTTGTCGCCCTCGAAGCCCAGTTCCTTGGCGACGTACCTCGCGACGTCCACGTCAAGTCCTTTGAAGGTATTCCCCTCCTTTTGGCCCAAACCCGGCTGGTCGTACTTGATGCCGATGGTGATGCTGTCGCTCTCGGCTGTGCCACCGGCGCCGCCACCTCCGCCGCCACAACCCCCCATGGCTAGCGCGATCACCGCGCCAGCCGCTCCGGCCATGATTCTCCCGCTGATGTTCACTGCTGCCTCCGCAAAATCCAGGCCCTGCGGCCGATTGATGTTCTTGCTTGATCGTTAGTGCGTCAAGATCTTGCTCAGGAAGTCCTTGGCCCGAGCGGTCTTCGCGTTTGTGAAAAACGTGTCGGGGTCAGCTTCTTCGACGATCTGACCCCCGTCCATAAACACGACCCGGTTGGCCGCCTTGCGGGCGAATCCCATCTCGTGGGTCACGACGATCATGGTCATTCCCTGACGAGCCAAGCTGACCATGACGTCCAGCACCTCGTTCACCATCTCTGGGTCCAGTGCGGAGGTCGGTTCGTCGAACAAGATCACCTTTGGATCCATGGCCAGTGCCCGGGCAATGGCGACCCGCTGCTGCTGACCGCCGGAGAGCTGAGCGGGATACTTCTCGGCTTGTGATTCGACGCCAACCCGCCTCAGCAGTTCCATGCCACGCTTCTTCGCATCGGCCGAGGACATCTTCCGTACCTTTGTCGGACCCAAGGTGACATTTTCGAGGGCAGTTTTGTGAGCGAATAGGTTGAAGGACTGGAAGACCATACCGACATCCGCGCGAAGGCTAGCCAGCGCTTTGCCTTCCTCGGGCAGCGTCTTGCCGTCCACGGTGATAGTGCCCGACTGGATGGTCTCGAGTCGGTTGATCGCCCGGCAGAGCGTGGATTTGCCGGAGCCGGAAGGGCCCAGGACCACAACGACCTCGCCTGAGTGAACTGTCATGTTGATCTTCTGCAAGACATGCAGTTCGCCGAAGTACTTGTCGACGTCGCTCAGTACCACTAGTGGCCCGCCAACGTGGCTCGCCACCGGCGAAGCGGCTGCCATCGCCGAATCTTCCATGGGGCTGAGGTTAGACGAGGTTGCCCTTGGATGGGTGGGAAGTTGGCATTGAGATTCGGTTTAGGTTGATTTGTCTTGTCAAGATTTCCAGAAGCGCCCTACTCGACGCCGATACCCCATTGACCGCGGAAGGTCTGGTCTGGTTCAAGCACCCGCAGGTCGTCATGGGTCGGACCCGGATTGAACGCATCCGGGCCACAGGTCATCGGCTCCACCGCGATTCCCCAGTCGCGGTAAGGGCCGCCGGTGAAGACCTGGATCCAGCGCATGAATTCATCGCCCCAGAGATAGGTGCAACGCTCAGCAAGCCGGACGTTCACGTGCCAGCGCCCATCGGGGCCCCTGATGAGATCGGTGAATGCGGTGTCCAGGATCGCACTCTCCAATTGATGCGCAGCGCGCCAATCGAACCCCGTGCCGTCCAGCGGCCGCAGTTCGACGGGCAGGAGCCGATCGTCGACCGCCAGGTAACGGCTCGCCGGTATTTCAATGGAGATCTCGTCGACCCGATCTTCCCCTGCCGTCAAATATGGGTGCGCGCCATAGCCGAAAGGAAGCGGCGTAGAACCGCGGTTGGCCGCTTCAACGGTCACAGTCAGCCCATCAGAATCGACCCGGTACGTGGTTGTAGCCACCAGAATTCCCGGCCACCCGCTCTGCGGATAGATGGTGACCTCTTGAGTCACCACGTCCGGCCGGTGATCGACCAGACGCCATGCCACGTAGCGGCCGAGACCGTGGGACGCGTTATGGCGAGCCGGCTCGGTCAGCGCGAGTTGTTGTTGCTTGCCTTCAAACTCATAGCGACCGTCCCGGATCCTATTGGGCCACGGGATGAGTTGCTGACCTCGGCCGCCCTGCGGTGACGCATCCGCAGCGAAGCCTTTGATGAGATCGCGTCCACCATGCCGCAGACTCCGCAGCGTTGCGCCAAGTTCTGTCACCACAGCAACCCATTCACCTGAGTTGATCTCGTATTGCGCGCCCGTGGGATGGACCATAAGGACGCACTCTAGCGATCAAAGGGTGCGGTCATTCACCGCGTAGTGACTGGTCGCGAGCGATTAGGCTGGGTCAGCCATGACCGCAACCGCAACAGTTCTCGATGCAGCGGCCGTTAGGTCGCGTCGCACGTACCAGATCCGCACCTACGGGTGTCAGATGAACGTGCACGATTCCGAGCGGCTGGCCGGCCTGCTAGAGGGTGCAGGCTATGTGAAGGCGGCGGAGCACGACACTGCGGACGTCGTAGTCTTCAACACTTGCGCTGTGCGGGAAAACGCCGACAACCGTCTGTACGGCAGTCTCGGCAACCTGCTGCCGGCAAAGAAGGCGACGCCCGACATGCAGATCGCTGTCGGCGGCTGCCTTGCACAGAAGGATCGCAGCGAGATCATTCGGCGAGCGCCTTGGGTAGACGTGGTCTTCGGCACCCACAATCTCGGCTCTCTTCCGGTGCTGTTGGAGCGGGCGCGGATTTCACGCGATGCGCAGGTCGAGATCGTTGAGGCGTTAGAGACATTTCCGTCCAATCTGCCGACCCGGCGCGATTCGGCATACTCGGCCTGGGTCTCGATCAGCGTTGGTTGCAGCAACACGTGCACCTTCTGCATCGTGCCGGCGCTGCGCGGGAAGCAGACTGATCGCCGGCCGGGCGAGATCCTGGCCGAGATTCAGACGCTGGTCAGCGACGGCGTGCAGGAGGTGACGTTGCTGGGTCAGAACGTCAACGCCTACGGGCTCGAGTTGCGTGATCGGCAGGCGTTCGGCAACCTGCTGCGCGCTTGCGGAAAGATCGAGGGTTTGCAGCGGGTGCGCTTCACATCTCCGCACCCGAAGGATTTCACCGACGATGTGATTGCGGCGATGGCGGAAACCGACAATGTGATGCCGTCGCTGCATATGCCGTTGCAATCTGGATCAGACGCGGTTCTGAAGGCGATGCGGCGCTCGTATCGAAGTGAGCGCTACCTGTCTATTCTCGATCGAGTCCGGGCAGCGATGCCGGATGCCGCAATCACGACAGACATCATCGTGGGCTTTCCCGGGGAGACAGAGCAGGACTTCCAGGCGACGCTAGAGGTCGTCCGTGCCGCCCGATACTCGGCCGCCTTTACCTTTCAGTACTCAATCCGGCCGGGCACTCCAGCCGCCACAATGCCCGGACAGGTACCCAAGCCGGTGGTTCAGAACCGGTACGACCGGCTAGTCGAATTGGTCAACGAGACGACGCTGCGGGAGAACCTCGCTCAGGTGGGCCGAACCGTTGAGGTCATGTTTGCCGACGGCGAAGGTCGGAAGGACAACGCGACGGCACGGATGTCGGGTCGCGCTCGGGACAACCGGCTGGTCCACGCCGCCGTACCAGATGGGCAGGCCCGACCTCGCCCAGGCGATATTGCCGATGTCGTGATCACCCACGCCGCGCCACATCACCTGACCGCGGACGCCGGGCTGCGGCGCCTCACCCGTACTCGGGGCGGCGATGCGTGGCAGGGCCGCCAGCCGACTTCTGAAGGGCGACGCCGGCCCGTCCCGCTTGGGATTCCAAGCGTTGGCCCAGCAACTGCCGTTCAGCAGGCCTGCGGCTAGGCCGGTTCTGTTGGTGACCGTCGTACTGGTCGGTCCGACGGCGGCCGGGAAGTCGTCCTTGGCCATCGACCTAGCCCTGCGATATCGAGCCCGCGGCATTGGCGCTGAGATTGTCAATGCCGATTCCATGCTGCTGTACCGGGGCATGGACATCGGTACTGCCAAGCCTTCGCTCGATGAGCGAAGGGGAGTGCCGCATCACCTCATCGACATCCTGGACGTTACCGAGACCTCAACTGTCGCCGATTTTCAACAGCTCGCTCGAAGAGCCATTGCGGACTGTCACTCTCGTGGCATCGTGCCGATCGTCGTTGGCGGCTCAGCGCTTTACGTGCGCGCTATCGTCGACGACTTTCGGTTTCCTGGCACCGATCCTGCGTTGCGCAGCGAGCTGGAAGCGGAGCTGGCACGAATCGGCCCCGAGGCGCTGCACCGTCGGCTTGCGCAGCTCGACCCCGCAGCGGCCGCCACCATCGAACCCGGTAATGGCCGCCGGATCGTCCGCGCACTCGAAGTCGGAGAACTGACCGGAAGCCCATATCGGGCGAGCCTGCCGGTTCATGAGTACTTTTTGCCTGATGTCGCCCAAATCGGACTGGACATAGGCCGGGCTGAGCTCGACCGGCGGATCGAGTCCCGGGTCCACGACATGTGGCGGAACGGATTCGTCCAGGAGGTCGAGGGGTTGGTCGATGCTGGTCTGCGGCAGGGAAGAACTGCTTCCCGCGCTCTCGGATATCGACAGGTTTTGGACTATTTGGCCGGCCACCTGGCGGAATCCGAGGCTTATCAACAGACCGTGCTCGCGACCCGGAGATTCGCTCGCCGGCAGGATTCATGGTTCCGGAAGGACTCGCGTATCCGCTGGCTGCCTGGCGATGAACCGGTGCTCGTCGACTCTGTGTATCGACTCGCCGAGGTTGGCGACGCTGGCTTTCGCGGCCGCTCGGCGTGGGCCCGTGACGGCCACCGGACCATGGAAGACTGACCGCCATGCGGCATTGGTCGTTTGCCAAGGGCCATGGAACTGGCAACGACTTCGTGGTCTTGCTCGACCGCGAGGACATGCTCGAGGTCGGCGAGGCCGAGGTGCGCTTCCTATGCGACCGGCATCTGGGGATCGGCGGCGATGGCTTGTTGCGGGCCGTCCTCGCTAAGCACATCGTGGGCTGGGATGGTCAACCAGACCTCTGGTTCATGGATTACCGCAACGCTGACGGCTCCATAGCCGAGATGTGCGGCAACGGAATCCGTGTTTTCGTACGCTTCCTGCTCCAGCACGATCTCGCGACCGGACCGGTTGTTTCCGTGGGCACACGAGCCGGCTTGAAGGAGGTCAGCGTGCTTCCGGACGGAAGGCTTCGAGCCGCCATCGGCCCGGTGCGGGTCGCTGATCGGGGGGTGCGGGTATGCACCCCAGACGGTGAGGAGTTCGCCGCCCTGCGTGTCGATGTGGGCAATCCGCACGCGGTTAGCTTCACCGATGACCTCAGCCGCTTGCCGCTGCACACCGCTCCCAGCTGGTCTCCGCTGGATGAATTTCCTGAGGGGGTGAACCTCGAGTTCGCGGCGGTTCTGGGCGAGCGTCACGTAGCAATGCGGGTCTTTGAGCGTGGGGTCGGCGAGACCCAATCCTGTGGTACCGGCACGGTGGCAGTAGCGGCGGCCGCTCGGCTGCACGCGAACGATGATCAAGAACCGCCGGTGACCTACCTGGTCGAAGCGCCCGGCGGGCCGCTACATGTCGAGCTGGTCGATGATCAGTCCTATCTGACGGGGCCGGCCGTTCTGGTTGCGCACGGCGACGTTGTGTTGCCCGAGGAGGGGTGAATGTCTGTCCTGGATACGTTCTCACTGGCCGGCAAGGTCTCGATCCTGACTGGTGCAAAGCGCGGCATTGGCCGCGCCTTGGCCACGGCACTAGCCGAAGCCGGCAGCGATGTCGTACTGCTCGTACGAGGGGTCGAGGGGGCCGCCGAGGCCGTTGGGGAACTTGAGTCGCTTGGCGTCAGGGCCACTGCAATTGAGGCGGATGTGACGCAGCCGGACGACGTCCGCCGAGCGGTCGAGGAAATCCTCGACCGTTTCGATCGGGTGGATGTGCTGATCAACAATGCTGGCACTTGCATCCATCGGGCGGCACTCGATGTTACGCAGCAGGAGTGGCGCCACGTCATGGACGTCAACGTCGATGGCGTGTGGAACTGCGCCCAAGCATTCGGCCGGGTCATGGTGGCGCGACGAAGCGGAGTGATCATCAATATCGGTTCGATTTCGGCGCTCATTGTGAATCGGCCGCAGTTTCAGCCCGGTTACAACGCCTCCAAGGCCGCGGTGCACCAGCTGACCCGATCGCTGGCTGCCGAGTGGGCACCGTACGGGGTCCGCGTGAACGCTCTCGCGCCCGGCTATATCAAGACGGAGATGGCACCGGTCGACGAGCCGCAGTTTCGGCGACATTGGATCGAGGATGCCCCGATGCGCCGCTACGCCATGCCGGAGGAGCTGGGGCCTGCCACGGTGTTCCTGGCCTCGAATGCGTCCAGTTTCATGACCGGCGAGGTCCTGGTCATAGACGGTGGGTATTCGATTTTTTAGTGTCTGCTCACGCGATCGCGCTTTCGATCCCGCTGTCTTCCTCCTCATTCGCAAAGAGGCTGAGGTTGTGGCGGCCGCTCGGCTGGGCCGGCCAAGCCTCTTTGCTCACGCGTCGTCCAGACAGCGGCGCGCGATCTGCCTACGCTCGCAGACTTGGCCGACGCTCGCAGAGGGCATCTATTCAGTTCTCAATTTTTGGGCTCACGTGAGACTCTGGTCGAGATATGACGGTGCATGAAGATCGCTCGTTGCCCGAATCTGGCGGCGACGATGAGTTACGAGTGGAGCGGCTGGAGCCGCGGGGTTACTCCGATCCTGACTACGACGGTGATCAGCAGGATCTTGCTGACCGGCAGTCGTTGCGCCGGGTGGTTGGCATGTCCACCGAACTGGAGGACATTTCCGAGGTCGAGTATCGACAGCTCCGGCTCGAACGAGTCGTGTTGGTCGGTGTCTGGATGACGGGCAGCCAGACTGATGCCGAGAATTCGCTGGCCGAATTGAAACTGCTCGCCGAGACCGCGGGATCGCAGGTGCTGGACGGCCTAATTCAACGGCGCACCCGGCCCGACCCTGCGACCTACATCGGCCGAGGCAAGGTGGCCGAGCTGCGCGAGGTGGTGGTTGCCACCGGTGCCGACACGGTGATCTGCGACGGCGAGCTGGCAGCCGCCCAGTTGCGCAACCTGGAGGATCGAATCCAGGTCAAGGTGATCGACCGTACGGCGCTGATACTCGACATCTTCGCTGCCCATGCCAAGAGCGCTGAGGGGAAGGCTCAGGTGGAACTCGCCCAGCTCCAGTACCTTAGGCAGCGCCTCCGTGGCTGGGGCGGCAATCTCTCTCGGCAGGCCGGCGGCCGCGCCGGCGGTGGCATCGGCATCGGGGGCCGCGGCCCGGGCGAGACGAAGCTGGAAACCGACCGCCGCCGGATATCCGGCCGGATCACCAAGCTGCGTGCATCGCTTCGGGACCTTGATGCCACCAGAGAAGTGAAGCGGGCTGAGCGGCGGCGCCATGAAGTCCCGTCAGTGGCTATCGTCGGCTACACCAACGCTGGCAAGTCAAGTTTGCTCAACCGGCTGACCGGCGCAGGCGTTCTGGTCGAAGATGCGCTGTTTGCCACTCTGGATCCGACGACCCGCCGGACAAGTACCACGGACGGCCGCATCTACACCCTGACCGACACCGTGGGCTTCGTCCGTCACCTGCCGCATGAGTTGATCGAAGCCTTTGCTTCGACCCTTGAGGAGTCCGTCCAGTCCGATCTGTTGCTGCACGTCGTCGACGCCTCCGACGCCGACCCGGTCGGACAGATCCGCGCGGTGCGCGCGGTGCTTGCTGAAATCGGCGCGGGCAACCTGCCCGAGCTGCTTGTGCTGAACAAAGCCGACGTAGCCTCTGCGGACCAGCTGGCGGCGCTGCGCCGGCCTCATCCCAATGCGGTTGTAATCTCCGCTCGTACCGGCGCCGGTATCGAGGAATTGCGAACGCAGATCGAGGCTCGCTTGCCGCGGCCCGCGGTGGAGGTTCGTGCAATGCTGCCGTATTCGCGTGGCGATCTGCTCGACAAGATCCACCGCAGCGGCGAATTGATCACCACCGAGCACACTTCAGACGGCACTGTGGTGGTTGCCCGGGTGAGCTCGGCGCTGGCCGCGGAGCTGGCGCAGTACGAGATCACCACAGCCCGGTTCAGCTAGCTGGCAACTGGCATGGCAGCTCGCTGACGCCCCGCATGCGGGCTAGGGTGAGGCGGTGGTCGCGGACGTGAATCCAGCGGCAGCCGTGCAGCCGGACGACGTCTCGATAGAGCCGGCGTACCGGAGGGCTCTCGCCGCGGCCGTCACCAAGATCGGCGGCAACGAACGCCCGGGCCAGGTTCGGATGGCCGATGCGGTCGACGCTTCGCTGCGCAACGGCCAGCATCTGCTCATTCAAGCCGGAACCGGCATCGGCAAGTCGCTCGGATATTTGATCCCCGTCCTAATCTGGCTCACCGACCATCCCGGGGAGCGGATAGTGGTGGCAACAGCCACACTGGCACTGCAGCGCCAGCTTGCCGATAAAGACATCCCAGTCGCGCTCGATGCGGTCGAGCACCTGACGGGCAACCGGCCGACGCACGCGATCCTCAAAGGCAGGACCAATTACGCGTGCTTGCTACGTGTCAGGGATGCCGCCGGTTCCGGCCAGGGCACTCTGTTGTCCGCCGGCGACTTAGCGGAAACCCTGAAATCCGCTCCCTCCGGCAACGCCGAATCAGCGCTGGGCGCGGAGGTTGTGACGCTGCGCGAGTGGGTTGAG
>JBKPML010000084.1:0-29177 GCA_046732135.1 Actinomycetota bacterium | reverse complement strand
GCGGATGTTACGGGTCAATGGCCCGACGCTCCTATCTACCTGGTGACGGAGGAAATCGCCGAAGAGGTCACCGGATTCCACGTCCACCGTGGCGCACTTGGGTCGCTGCATCGGGAACAGCGACATAGCGTCGAGGACCTGCTGAACCTGCGGCGGGTCGTGGTTGTCGAGGATGTCGTTGACCACACCAATGTCGGAGCGATCGTGCGGAATGCGGCAGGTCTTGGCTGGGACGGTGTACTACTGGCGCCCAGGGCCGCCGACCCGCTTTATCGCCGAGCGATCAAGGTCAGCATGGGCGCGGTTTTCTCCTTGCCGTGGGCCAGGCTGACCGACTGGGCAGGAACCCCCGAGCTGCTCCGACGGTCCGGCTTCCGGACGGTGGCATTGAGCCTTGCGCCCGATGCTTCGGACCTCGAAGCAGTTCGAGCAAAAATTGAAACCGGTGCCCGAATCGCGATCTTGCTCGGTACGGAAGGCGGCGGGCTCTCGGCCGCTTGGGAGCGCGGGGCCGATCTTCGCGCTCGCATCCCCATGTCATCAGGAATTGATTCACTCAATGTCGCAGCCGCTGCCGCTATCGCTTGCTATGTGTTGGGCTCTGAATCGGCAGCCACTCGCGGCGACACCGGCCAATCGGCCGGGTAGCGGTCCGCAGCTTCGGAATGCACCTGATACAGCTTCTTTCGCTCCCGGCTGGAAAGCCGGTCGCCAAAAACAACGCCATTGAGGTGGTCGGTCTCGTGCTGAATGCAACGAGCGAGGAGCCCCGTGCCCAGTACTTCAATCGGGACGTCGAACGCGTCGACACCGCGGCAGGTTGCCCGATTGGGCCGGGCGAGTTCAATGTAGGCGCCTGGAAGGGACAGGCACCCCTCATCCGCCGCTTCGAGCTTCCGATCCTTACCCTCCGGCAGGATGACCTCGGGGTTACAGATCACACCGACCTGACGGATCTCGGTCTGGTCGGCGCAGTCGAAAACAAAGACTGCCAGATTCACGCCTACCTGGGTGGCGGCTAATCCGACGCCTTCGGCCGCATACATGGTGGCGAACATGTCTCTCATTAGCTGGTGCAGATCGTCGCCGAACTCCACAACCGGCCGGGTCTTGGTGTGCATCACCGGGTTTCCCCATCGCACGATCGGTAGCACTCGGCCGCCGGTTCTGAGGTCCGCAACGCTCAGTTCAGGGGTCGGATTCACGGACCAAAGCTACGACATTGATATCCGCGCTCACGCAAACCCCGATTGCTCGCTCCGCTCGCTACTGCTTGCGCTCAAGAGCTACTTCCTGGACACTCAACTCCCTCGTCCAGACGCCGCCGCGCAATCAACCCGACGCTCGCACACCCGCGGAGTGGCTGCTTGAAGGAGTGTGCGGTTGGGCTGATGGTGGTGCCGTGGATGCCGATGACGAACTAAGCACCGCCTACGCTGCCCTGCTCGAGGAGTACGTCCGGCATATGCGTCTGAACCGTGACCACTCCGAGCACACTATCCGCGCCTACTCGGGCGATGTGGCCCTATTGCTCGTGCACCTTCAGCGGCTGGGCGTCCATTCGCTGGATCACGCGACGCTCGGCAGTCTGCGGAGCTGGCTCGCCAAGCAGCAGTCCCTTGGACAATCGCGTGCCACATTGCAGCGGCGTGCGGCAGCGGTGCGGATGTTTTTTAGCTGGGCGCACGAAGCCGGACATGCGACGAGCAACGCCGCTGCCACATTGCGCTCGCCCAAGACGGTCCGCAGACTTCCGGACACGCTCGAGCCGGATGATGCTGCCGAGATGCTTGCCGCTGCCGTTGCTCGGGCGGGCGACGGCGGCGGGCCGGCCGCCCGCCGAGACGTGGCAATTTTGGAACTGCTCTATGCGACCGGCATTCGGGTCGCCGAGCTGGTCGGCCTGGATCTCGAGGACGTGGATTTCGTCCACAGCACCGTTAGGGTAGTCGGCAAGGGCCGGAAGGAACGCAGCGTTCCGGTAGGCAGCCCCGCCCTGAACGCTATGAAGGCGTGGCTCGATGGTCCTCGGTCAGAGCTGGTCACGGCCGAGTCCGGTCCCGCCATCTTTCTTGGCAACCATGGCCGCAGGATTGATCAGCGAGTCGTGCGCCGGATCGTTCACCGGGCGCTGAAGGTCGTCGTAGGGGCCCCCGACTTCGGTCCGCACGGCCTCCGCCACGCCATGGCGACCCATCTGCTCGAAGGTGGCGCTGATCTCCGAAGTGTCCAAGAAATCCTCGGGCACGCCTCCCTCGCGACCACGCAGATCTACACTCACGTCACCAATGACCGGCTGCGGCGGGCATACGAGCAAGCACATCCCAGGGCATAGCGTCAGAACCAGGTCATGGGATTCACCACCGATCCGTTCAGCCAGGTCATCAGGTGCAGGTGACATCCCGTGGAGAAGCCGGTGCTACCGACATAGCCAAGCAGTTGGCCCTGGCCGACCCGTTGTCCGACGCTCACGACATAACGAGCCGCGTGGTTGAAGCCGGTAACCACGTGGCGCCCATCGACCACACCGTGATCGAGCGTGAGGCGATTGCCATACCCGGGATTGAAGTAGGCGGAGCTGACCCGTCCCTCGTACGGTGCCCGAATAGGTGAACCGCAGGCGGCGGCGAAGTCAGTGCCGTCGTGCAGCTTCCAGATCCGGAGCAGCGGATGGAATCGCATGCCGAAACCAGAGGTGATCGTGCCGGGCACCGGCGACATGAAGCCGTGGTGTTCGGGACCTGCGGCTGGAGTCGAACTCGGGACAGACGCGGCAAGCGAGGCGGCTTCGGCGGCCTTCCGCGCCGCTACTGCCCGCCGGGCCAGGTCGCGTTGGCCGGCGCCGACTAGACGCAAGGACCCACTCCGACCACTGACTAGCTGCAGCGGGTTGAGGTATTCCTCACCCCTTCGAAGACCCCAGTGCAGGCAGCTAGTGGCGCAGTGCGAGCCGGGACCGATCCGGCCGATTAATTGCCCCGCGACCACGGCACTGCCCACGGGTACTTCGGCAAGCACAGGTTCGTAGGTCGTCCGCACCGGGCCGTGATCGACCACAACAACACCACGTCCGGCGACCCTCCCGGCGAATCGTACGGTGCCAGCAGCCGGTGCACGCACGGGAGTGCCCAGCCGTGCAGCCAGGTCGACGCCGCGATGACCGGCACTCCAGCGCTGTACAGGCGGATCGAATCCACGGGTCACGCTGGCTGGTGGCCCGTTCAATGGCCAGATTCCCACTACACGCGACTGAGGCGAGGCGGACGCACTGATTGGTGCAATGGCGATTGCGAGGATGACCAGGCAATCCGCGAGAAGTATGCGAAGAACCGACACATCGATACATTGCGGATGTTGCAACGAATCGTGCAGGGCCGGACGAATCTGTGGATGCTGGTACGACCCTTATGGGAGCGTGAGGATAACTTCCTCGGATTGCCTCGAAGAGGGTAAGCTCTGCGCGGCAGTCCACAAGGACTGACTTCGCATGCCCGCAGCTAGTTCGCGGCACATCCGGTCTCGCCCAGCGGAGCAAGGGCGGGTCTGTGTCGCACGGGCATCAGGCGGCGTCGAAGGGCTCGGCGCCGGTTAACCGTACGCCGGGCGTTCGCCTGCCCGGTAAGGGGAGGAAACGGCCATGGCCGTCGTCACGACCCGCCAGCTCCTGGAGAGCGGCGTCCACTTCGGGCATCAGACCCGCAGGTGGAATCCGAAGATGAAGCGCTTTATCTTCACCGAGCGCAACGGCATCTACATCATCGACTTGCAGCAGTCGCTGACCTATATCGATCGGGCTTACGCCTTCGTTAAGGACACCGTCGCCCGAGGCGGCCAGATTCTGTTCGTCGGCACCAAGAAGCAAGCCCAGGAGGCAATCGCCGAGCAGGCAACGCGGGTTGGCATGCCCTATGTCAATCAACGCTGGCTGGGTGGCATGCTCACCAATTTCCATACCGTCATCAAGCGGATCCAGCGACTCAAGGAGCTGGAAGGGATGGACTTCGACGACATCGCCAACTCCGGCCTGACCAAGAAAGAGGTCCTCGGCTTGCGCCGCGAGAAGGAGAAGCTGGAGAAGGCACTCGGTGGCATCCGGGACATGACCAGGACCCCACAGGCCGTCTGGATCGTAGACACCAAGAAGGAACATCTGGCGGTTGACGAGGCGCGGAAGCTCCGGATCCCGATCATTGGCATCCTGGACACGAACTGCGATCCAGACGAGGTGGACTTCGCGATTCCGGGAAATGACGACGCGATCCGCTCGGTGTCGCTGTTGACCCGAGTGCTTGCCGATGCGGTCGCCGAAGGGTTGCTGGCTCGATCGGGAGGAGTTCAGACCGGCACCGAGGGCGAGGTGGAGCCCATGCCGGATTGGGAGCGGGAGTTGCTGGCCGCCTCACAGGAACCTGCACCGGCCGTTCCCCACGAGGAGCCGGCCGCTGACGCCGCGCCGGTCCCTGGAGAGGAGCAGCCCGAGGAAGCCGCGGAGCTTGCGGAAGCCAAGGCGGATGGCGCTGTTGACGTTGAGCGGCAGCTCGATGAGCCGGTCAACAACTGACGTCTAACCACTGGCACGAACAACAAGAGGACTAGCAAACAAAGATGTCAACCATCACTGCAGTCGAAGTCAAGAAGCTTCGGGATTCGACTGGCGCCGGAATGATGGACGCCAAGCGAGCTCTAACCGAAGCCGAGGGCGACTTCGAAAGGGCCATCGAGATACTCCGGGTCAGCGGTCAGGCCAAGGCCGCCAAGCGAGGTGCCGAGCGTTCGGCAACCAACGGGTTGGTGGCGTACTCCGACGGCGCCTTGGTACAGCTTGGGGCCGAGACGGATTTTGTCGCCAAGAACGCGGAGTTCCAGGATCTGGCGGCAGAAGCAGTCAAGGCAGCGGCGGCGAGCAAGGCCGGTTCGGTCGAAGCGGTCAACGCGGCCATCATGGCGTCTGGTCGGACGGTGTCCGAAGCCGTTGCGGAGCTGGCGACCAAGATCGGGGAGAAGCTCGAAGTGAGCGCTGCTGCGTATTTCGAAGGCAAGACCGCTGTCTACCTGCACAAACGGGCGTCCGATCTGCCGCCGCAGGTCGGTGTGCTCGTCGAGTACGACGGGAGCGACGAAACGGCCGCAAAAATGGTTGCCATGCAGATCGCGGCGATGCGCCCGCAGTATCTCAGCCGCGACGATGTGCCGGCGGAGCTGGTGGAGAACGAGCGCCGGATCGCCGAGGCGACCGCCAAGGAGGAGGGCAAGCCCGAGCAGGCAGTGCCGAGGATCGTCGAGGGCCGGGTCAACGCGTTCTTCAAGGACGTCGCCCTGCTCGACCAACTATCGGTTACTGATAACAAGACTCCGGTCGGCAAGCAGCTTTCCGCCGTCGGCGTGGTCATCAAGCGGTTCGTCCGCTTCGAGGCGTCCGGCGCGTGAGGTGCATGCGCGCTGACTTCGTCGAAGGGGTTGGGGCGGGTGCTGACCTGCCAGCCCCTCACCGGAGGTGACATGACCAGTCCTTACAGGCGAGTTCTGCTCAAGCTGTCCGGTGAAGTCTTCGGTGGCGGGAAGGTTGGCGTCGATCCAGATATCGTCGCCGGTCTCGCCGGTCAGATCGCCGAGGTCGTACGGTCGGGTGTCCAGGTCGCGGTGGTCGTTGGCGGTGGCAACTTTTTTCGCGGCGCAGAACTGCACCTGCACGGCATGGAGCGTGACCGAGCCGATTACATGGGCATGCTCGGCACGGTAATGAACTGCCTCGCGTTGCAGGACTTCCTCGAGAAGCTGGACATCCCAACCCGGGTCCAGACGGCGATCACCATGGGTCAGATAGCCGAGCCCTACATCCCCCGCCGCGCTGAGCGACATATGGAGAAGGGCCGAGTCGTAATATTCGGTGCCGGCTCCGGTATGCCGTACTTCTCCACCGACACGGTGGGCGCCCAGCGGGCGCTGGAGATCGGCGCGGACGTTCTGCTGATGGGCAAGCAGGGGGTGGACGGTGTCTACGACGCCGATCCGCACGAACACCCGGACGCCATCAAGTTCGACGAACTCAGCTACGACGCCTTCCTGGCTCGCGACCTCAAAGTTGCTGATGCGACCGCGGTCAGCATGGCTCGCGACTACAAGTTGCCGATGATCTTCTTCAGCCTGGATAGCGACGGATCCATTATCCGGGTAGTGGCTGGTGAGAAGATCGGTACGATCGTCCACGCTTAAGTCGCTAGGAGCAGATTCCCGTGATCTCCGACATCATTCGCGAAGCCGAGACCAGAATGGCCCACGCGATCGAGTACGCGAAGGAGGAGTTCGCGGCGATTCGTACCGGTCGGGCACATCCAGCGATGTTTGCCAAAATCACCGCTGACTACTACGGCACGCAGACTCCGTTGCAGCAGCTCGCTACTTTCCATGTGCCCGATGCCCGGGTGGTGTTGATCACGCCCTATGACCGCTCGGCGATGACTGCGATTGAGCGAGCGATTCGTGATTCAGACCTCGGAGTGAACCCGTCGAACGACGGCAACACGATCCGGATCACCTTGCCGCAGCTGACCGAGGAGCGGCGGAAGGAGTACACCAAGCTGGCCAAGCACAAGGCTGAGGAAGCGCGGATCTCAATCCGGGCTGCCCGTCGCTCCGCCAAAGAGGCACTGGACAAGATGGTCAAGGACTCTGAAGTTGGCAAGGACGAGGTGACCCGAGCCGAGAAGCAGCTGGACGCCTCCACCAAGAGGCACACTGATGAGATCGATGAAGTTCTCAAGCACAAGGAAGCCGAGCTGCTCGAGGTCTAGGTGACGACGAGCAATCCGGTGACGGCGCCCACAGATCCGCCGGTCGATGGCCGACGGGCGAGGGCGGCTCGCCGGGTAGGAAGACCCTTGCCGGCCGCCATCGGAGTCGGAGTCGGCTTCGGCGCGCTGGCTGTGGTCTGTCTACTCTTTTTCAAGCTGGGATTCGTCTTCTTGGTGGTGCTGGCAACCGCGACCGCCGCGCGGGAGCTCCAACGCGAGCTGCAGCGGCAAGGCTTGAACGCCGCTCTACTGCCGGTCCTGGCCGGCTGTGCGCTAGTTGCGGTCGTGCCCTACGTCTTCGGTGAGCTCATTCCGACCGCGGTGCCGATGATCGGCTTGGTCCTGATCTGTGTCGCCGTGACAGTTCTTGCGGCCATGATCTGGCGGATGCCACAAGGCGCGGTCGGTTACGTTCGGGATGTTGCCGCCAGCTTGTTGATCATCGCTTACGTGCCCTTGCTGGGCTCCTTCAGCGTCTTGCTGCTGGCTGGCGATCACGGAGCCGCCCGAATTGTGGCGTTCGTCCTGATCGTGGCTATGAGTGACACAGGCGGCTTGATCGCCGGGGTGCTGTTCGGCAAGCATCCGATGGCGCCAACGATCAGCCCCAAGAAGTCCTGGGAGGGCCTCGCAGGTTCGCTGGTCTTCGGCGCTGCGGCCGGCGTTGGCGTTGCGATCTTCGGGCTTAAGGTTTCCTTCTGGGTAGGCATAGTGCTCGGCGTTGCCCTGGTGGTGGTCGGCACCTGCGGCGACCTAATCGAGTCAATGATCAAGAGAGATCTCGGGATCAAGGACATGAGTTCCTTCCTGCCTGGGCACGGGGGAGTGATGGATCGTCTTGATTCGCTCCTTTTTGCGGCCCCGGTAGCCTGGCTGATCATGTACCTGTTGGTCCCGGGCGGATGAGCGAACGGCCTAGATTTGATGGGGGGACGACTCCCCCTGACCCCGTCGCAGCTGCGCAACGGCTCGTCGTACAAACCCCGCGGCGTGGTCAGCCGCCGCGACACTGGGCTGATCTGACTCCGTCCCAGCGGCGCGAATTCGTCGAAGCGGCCGGCCATCGGGCGTTCCGGGCGAGGCAGCTGTCAGCGCATTACTTCGAAGGCTTGCGCACCGATCCGGAGGAGTGGACCGATCTTCCAGCGAACATCCGCGATTCGCTGGGCCGAGAGATTCCTGCCAGAGCTGCTCACGCCAATTCAGGTGCTGACCTGCGATGGCGATACCACTGTGAAGACGCTCTGGCGCCTTCACGACGGTGCTTTGGTGGAGAGCGTTCTGATGCGCTACCCGGACCGGGTCACAATGTGTGTCTCCAGCCAGGCGGGCTGCGGCATGGCCTGTCCGTTTTGCGCGACCGGCCAGAGAGGTTTGCAGCGCAATCTCAGCGCCGCGGAAATCGTCGAGCAGGTGATGGATGGCGCGCGGAAGCTGGATCGAGGTGTCATCCCGGGCGGACGGGCGCGAATCAGCAACGTGGTCTTCACGGGCATGGGCGAGCCGCTGGCCAACTACAAGGCGATGATCGACGCCGTACGTCAGCTGATTACGCCGACTCCCAACGGCGTTGGCATGAGTGCTCGCGCCATCACGGTATCCACGGTCGGGCTCGTGCCACGCATTCAGCAGCTGGCCACCGAAGGCATCCCGGTAACGCTGGCATTATCGCTTCATGCGCCCGACGACGATCTTCGCGATGAGTTGGTGCCGATCAATACCCGCTGGAATGTCGAAGAGGTTGTCGAGGCGGCCTGGGAGTATGCGCGGATTACCAAGCGCCGAGTGTCGATCGAATACATCTTGATCCGCGACATCAACGATCAGGCCGCTCGGGCGGACCGTCTTGCTCGAGTGCTACGTCGCCGCCGCAATGGGGCTGGGTGCACGTCAATTTGATTCCGATGAATCCGACGCCAGGATCTATTTGGACTGCATCGCGACGTCGCGATGAGGACGAATTCGTCCGACGACTAGAAGCCAAAGGCATCCCGGTGACCGTACGGGACACCCGCGGCCGGGAGATCGAAGGCGCCTGCGGCCAACTGGCCGCACATGGGTGAGCCGAAAGGTTTCCCATGTTTACGTGGGAAACTGGCACTTTACCCACGAAACTTCATGGGTAAAGTGCCAGTTTTCCGGGTAAAGCGCCGGGCTAAGGTAGCCGAACAATACGAGCGTCGGTCAGTTCGCCTTGCTCGATTTCGAGGATGCCGAGGGTGCCGTACGGTTGCCGGCGCTTGTCCGTCGGTGAGCCAGGGTTAAAGATGCGGAACCCATCCTCATCGACATTCATCGGGATGTGCGAGTGTCCGAAGATGACCAGATTCGCGTCGGGAAAGAGGCGCCGAAGCCGATCTATCCGTCCTTCCCGCTGGCCGCTGTCGTGAATCATGCCGAGCTGAAGTCCGTCTAATTCCAGCTCGAGTCGCTCCGGTGCGCCCCACTCAGCCACATCGCGCAGGTCGTTGTTGCCGAGCACGGCCTGCACCGGCGCGTACGAACCGAGCTCGATCAGCACCTCTGCGGTGCATACATCACCCGCGTGCAGGATCAGATCGGCGCCGCGCAGGTGATTGGCAACAGCCGGCGGGCAGCTCTTCCAGTACCGCGGGCTGTGCGTGTCGGACAGTACGACCACCTTCATGCGAGGACTGTAGACAGATCGTCCCATCGGTTCTTTACGACTTTTCCGACTGTCCCTGATCAGGCATCCAAACCGAAATCAAGGAGCAGGCGTCCGCATCCGACCAATTTCCGTCGAACTCCAGCCGGGCCAGCGCCGCTGCAGGAAAGCGGCCTTCGATGGCGGCAACGGCTTCCGATGTGGAGGTGTTGGGGTCGGTCATCTCGTACACCAGACCCGGGGCGCCAGGCGCGTGTCCGATGAGCAACGCGACTTGGCAATCGTCCGGAAGCTTCCGAACGGCCTCGATAAGCGTGTCGGACCCCGCGTTGTAGAAGCGATCGGAAATTTCGACCCGAGTGGCTGCCAACTGATCAGCCAATTTCAGTAGCTCGAGCGTCTGTCGGGCCCGGATCGCGCTCGAGCACAGCACGGAGTCGACGGCGATGCCCTGCTCGCGGAGATAGTCGCCGACTTCGCGAGCCTGGCGCTCGCCATTTGGGGTAAGGCGTCGCTCGGGATCCCGCCGGCCCGGCCGGGAGTGTTCGGTTTGCGCATGGCGGAGTACGAGCAGGCACCGTCGCTGGTCCATCCCAGCAGCCTAGGTTCTCGCAGTTCGCTTAGAAGGTAGAAATGAGTGCGGGCTCGAGGACAGCGCCTGCCCCAGGAATGATTGGTTCGATATCCAGCGCGGACAGGATCATGCGCGCTGTGGCAGTCGCGGCGGAGACTGTCGGAAGACCGGTGCGATCCTGCGCCGCCTCGATGGAGGTCAGCGACGGCATCTGTACGCAGGCCGATAGCACCAAGGCCTCTGCCCTTGTCAGGTCCAGTCGATCGATGAGTGACAGAAGATTGGCTGGATCCAGCCGCCCGACCGCGCGGTTGTCGGTGACGTTGAGACTGATCGAATCGACCACCTCGATGCCGCCCTCGTCGGCCAGGTAGCCGATCACCCGAGCGGTGAGTTCCGGTGCGTACGGGGCGATCATGGCGACTCGGTGTGCGCCCAACAGCCGGATGCCGTCGACCAATGCGCCGGCGCTGGTTACGACCGGCGTTCTGCCGCCAGCGGCTGCGGATAGCTCGGCCTCGGCGCGCGTGTGGGCACCTGGCCCGTCAGCCATAACGGCAACAAGGCAGGCGTAGGCAAGGACATCACATTCCGCGTCGGCCAGTTCAACGGCGCATCGACCACTTTGTGCATTCATGGCGGCCAGACCCTCGGGGGTCACGGCGGACATCCGCATTCGCGAGGAGTGGAAGGTGAACTGATCTCCAGTGATCGTCTCGCGGCGGCGGAAGAGCTCAGGGAGCTCGCTCTCCATGGTCACGTTCGAGCTCGGCACGATGAGGCCGATTCGAGTGGTCGGCTTTGTCACAGGTCGCTCAGCCGTGTCGAATAGTCGCGTAGTAGCAGTCTGGTCTGCGCCCTCGGCCCGAGTACCAGACCAAGCCCGAAGTCGGCCAGCACTCGGCGGACGATGCCAGCCGCCAGTGAACCATGCCGCTCCAAGATCAAGTGCGGCCGCCGGTCTCCGGGCATCCGGACGACGGCATGGAAACCAAGGATGGTTGTCGACATCGGCAGGTAGTCCGGGTATCGGGCTCGAGCGGCAGCTTCGTCCTCGTGTTCCAAGATCACAAAGTCCTCTTCAGCGCCGAACTCGGCCGCCAGACCGTCGGCACGCCAGTGCGCCGGCGAGTCGTCGGCACCGGTCAGGTGGTGGGATCGGTTGGCCGAGGTGATGTAGAGGGGTTCGTCGGGACATAGCCGGGCGGCTGTGCTGAGGAAGGCATTCGATGGACAGGCATAGCCAGGTGCGATCACCTGCGCGGTGTTCACCTCACCCTCCGGAAAGGTGAGGTGCGCCGGTACCGATGCCGCGGCCGGCCCACGAAAACCGAAAGGACCTAGCGCAAAGAAGGTGTCGAGCAGGCACCGTACGGTATGCCGGTCCAAGAACACGGGTAGTCGATCGAAGTCCCATACTTCGGGCAGGGCAGCGGGCGCGCCGGTGATGCTGCCGACTTGGGACCGCGGCCGGCCCTTCATCAGGTTGACCCGGCCCACCATGTCGGCGTCCCCTCGAGTCGTGATCACGTAGAAGTTTGCAAAGGCCTGGGCTACGACCGCTCCGGCCGCCAACAGCTCCGCCGCCCGGTCCCGGTCGCGAGCACTGTTGATTTTGTAATGGAGGCGGGAATGGGTCAGCGTGGTCATGCCGTCGTCCTGAACTTCATGCAGCACAAGAGGAGCAGTTGCAGGGCCTGATACAGAAGGCCAGGATTGCGCCGTGGCCGGACTCGACGCAGCAGCGGAACACCACGAGGCACTGGTCGAATTGGCGGAGGCGTTCAATGTCGCCACCGACTACTGGGATTGGCAGGGCGAGCACAAGGTGGTGCCGCCGGAGACGATCGTGACGGTTCTCGCGGGGCTGGGGGTAGAGGCGTCCACTCCGGCCGCGGCCTGGCATGCCCTCGCCGAGAAGCACCGTGAGCCTTGGAACCGGATGCTGCCGGAATTCCTGGCGTTGCGCCAGCACCGTACGGCTTCCGTCTGGGTGCATGTCAACCACGGAGATCCGGTGGGGGTGTGGATCGATCTGGAAGCCGGAGACCGCCGGGACGACATCCGTCAGCTCGAGAACTGGACGCCGCCACGAGACATCGACGGCCGATGGATCGGAGAGGCCTCATTTGAAGTGCCGGGTGACCTACCGCTGGGCTATCACACCCTCCGCGCCCGCAGCAACGAGACAGAGTCATCGATGCCGTTGATCATCACCCCGGAGTGGCTCGGCTTTCCCGAGCAGTTGCAGGATCGCCGTGCCTGGGGAATCGCAACCCAGCTCTACAGCGTCCGGTCCGCGGAGTCCTTGGGTGTGGGCGACCTCGCCGATCTTGAGGATCTCGCCGTCTGGTCATCGGCTAAACACGGTTGCGATTTCATTCTGGTCAACCCGATGCATGCGGCGCAGCCAGTGCCACCGATCGAGCCGTCACCGTACCTTCCGACCAGCCGGCGCTTCGCCAACCCGCTTTATGTTCGAGTCGAGCGCATCCCCGAGTACGCGCTTGCGAACGCCAAGAAACGAAGCAAGATCAACAAGCGTCGGGGCAAGTTCTTTCTCGATTTCGATCCCGCGGCTCCGATTGACCGCGACCGGTCTTGGAAGGTCAAGCGCAAAACGCTGTCTAATGTCTTCGACGTGCCGCGCAGCCCTGGTCGGCAGGCCGCCTTCGAGGCATACCGACGTCGACAGGGCAGCGGCCTTGAGGACTTCGCGACCTGGGCAGTGTTGGCTAGACACCACGGCGCACGCTTCACCGAGTGGGCACCTGAGCTCCAGCGCCCCGATTCGCCGGCCGTTGCCCAGTTTCGTGTCGATCATGCGCGGGAGATCGACTTCGAATGCTGGCTTCAATGGGTGCTGGATGAGCAGTTCGCTTCGGCGCAACAGGCTTCCCGGCGTGCGGGCATGCGATTGGGCATTCTGCACGATCTCGCAGTCGGCGTGCATCCGCGCGGTGCGGAGGCATGGAGCCTGCAAGAGGTCTACGCCAAGGGCATCACCGTCGGTTGTCCGCCTGATCCGTTCAACCAGAACGGGCAGGACTGGACCCAGCCGCCATGGCGTCCGGACCGGCTTGTTGAAAGCGCCTATGCGCCGTTCCGGGACATGGTCCGGACCATCTTGAGGCATGCAGGCGGCATCCGAGTCGATCACGTTATCGGCTTGTTCCGGCTGTGGTGGATTCCGGACGGTTTGCCTCCGACCGAGGGCACGTATGTTCGGTACGACCACGAAGCGATGGTGGGGATTCTTGCCCTGGAGGCGCACCGCGCCGAAGCAGTGGTCGTTGGCGAGGACCTCGGCACTGTCGAACCGTGGGTACGCGATTATCTACGAGAGCGAGGCATCCTGGGCACGTCGATCCTGTGGTTCGAATTCGAATGGGATGCCGACGGAGCTCCACTCCGACCGCAATGGTGGCGAGAGTATTGCTTGGCTTCCGTAACCACCCACGACCTTCCGCCGACCGCGGCCTACCTCGAGGGCGACCATGTTCGACTGAAGGAAGAACTCGGCGTCCTGACCCGATCAGTCGAGGAAGAGCTTCACGCTGACGAACAGGATCGGCAGGCTTGGTTGGAGAATTTGCGCGCTCGAGGTGCGCTTGCCGAGGACGCGGATCTCGATGAGACGATCCGCGCGCTGCACCGCTATCTGACCTGGACACCGTCCCGTCTGTTGTGCCTTTCCCTAGCTGACGCCGTGGGTGATCGGCGCACTCAGAACCAGCCCGGGACCATCAATGAGTACCCCAACTGGCGGGTGCCGCTGAGTGGACCCGATGGGTCGCCGGTCATGCTGGAAGACGTCTTCACAAGTGAACGCGCGGCCTCATTATTCGAGGTCTTCCGGACTGGCTAGAGGATCCGGTCGTCAGCCTTCGGCGTGGATGACGCCCTTGTCGACCGCCTTCTGGACCGCATCTGCTTCGGCCTGGGTCAGCGTCCCGGCCTTGACCGCCGAGTCGAGCGTGTCCTTCAGCTCTGCCGCCCTTGCTGCCTGCCGTTCGGCGCGAAGCTCGTCCAGCGCGGCCTTTACCTTGCCCTCGTCAACGCCGAGCTTGCTGGCCAGCGCTTTGGCGAGCGCGGCATCACGCTCAGCCGGGTCTGGGCGCTGGCTGGGATCGGGCTGGGCGGTCGGTTTGTTCTCCTGCCGGATCTCCTCAAGCGCGGCCGCTACCTTGTCCTGGCTGACGCCAAGCTTGCTTGCCAACTCTTCGGCTAATTGATCATGCCGAAATCCTTGTCCAGGGCCATGCCCATCGGCCTGCCGGCCAGAATCCGGCGTTGCCGACGGCGAGCCGGATGAGGTGGATGTCGGGCTTGGTGTTGTCGTCGGATCGGCGCTTGCCAGGCTCGCTAAACCCACTGCTGCGCCGATCGCGGTCACCCCGACCGCTGCGGAAATTGCTAGGGCTTTCCCCCGTCGTGACACTTCTTTCGCTCCTTCTGTCCAGTCGGCTTGCCGACGTCATCTCGAGTCGAGATTTCGGCAGCTGACTGGCAGAGATCTGGCAGGAACCTGGCAAGGGGCTTTGAACACCTGTGGCAGCCGCTAGCCGAGTATTGCGGCGGCCTCGGCAACGTCGTCGACACAGTGAATGACCGACCCCATCGTCCGCCCTTCGCCAAGCCGTCGCAGTAGGGGCCAGGCCGGATAGGTCTTGGTCCAGTAGTCGCTACCGACCAAGATCATCGGAGCGACCTGGCCGGCGTCGGCGGCGTAAAAGTTCTCAGTGACCGCCTGGAAGATCTCTTGCACCGTGCCGGCTCGTCCCGGCAGGTAGACGATGCCGCCCCTACAGCGATGCAGCAGCGTGTCCTCGCGCAAGGCGTTGGCGAAGTACTTGGCGATCTTGCTGGCGAAGGCATTTGTCGGCTCATGTCCATAGAACCAGGTCGGAATGCTGACACTCGGGCCGGCATGATCGATCGGCCAGCGCCTACGTACCTGGAAGGCCGTCGTGATCCACGCGTCGATATCCGGTTGGTACGACGGCACGCCCGCCAAGATCATCAAGGCCTCGTCCAACTCGTCGCGGGTCCAGGGGCTCAAGTACGCGCCGAGATTGGCCGCCTCCATTGCGCCGGGCCCGCCGCCGGTCAACACAGTACGGCCCGACTTGGTCAGGGCCGAGGCCAATAGGGCTGCCGAGCGATAGCCATTGTCGCCTCGGAGCATCCCGTGGCCGCCCATCACGCCGACGACCTGTCGAGGGTCGAGACTGTCCGTTGCATCGTCCATGGCATCGGTAATCGCGTGATCATGCAGCGTGGTGGCTAGGTCTTCGGCAAGGGTGCGCAGCTGCCGCGATCGGGACCAGGCGTAGATCGCAGCATCCGAACTCGCCAGGTAACCCGAGTTCCCGTACAACTCGGCGGCATCGTAGAGACGAGCGCGGTACGGGTCGAACGGCAGGTCGGGTAGCCGCGGAAAGAGCAGTGCGCCGGTCCGGCGGAGATGTACCTCCACGGCAGGAGCGAAGACACAACCGAGGAAGACACCACCTTGCGCATTCACCCGAAGCAATGCCTCCGATCGATCCCGAAGATCGACCGATTGGATGAACCAGCCGTTCAGCCGCGAGGTCCCGACGATGTGAGCGTCGAAGTCGGCGAGACTTTCGATCTCCAGCAGCCGCCGTGTCATGATCCGGCATTGTGTCTGACGGCGCGGGGTGACCGCCATCGGACCCGGATGACCCTTGTCGTGCGGCAAACTGGCTGAGTGCGTGACGTCGTCGTCCTCGGCAGTACCGGCTCGATAGGCACGCAGGCGTTGGAGGTCGTGGCCGAGCATCCTGTCGATTTTCGGGTCGTCGGTCTCGCAGCCGGCGGATCCAACATCCCTTTACTGGCGCAGCAAGTGTTCGATACGGGCGCTCATACGATCGCAATCAGCAAGGCGAGCGCGGTCCAGGACTTGCAGCTCGCCCTCTATGCCGAGGCCAGCAAGCGCGGCTGGGCAAAGGGCGAGCTGCGGTTACCGCAGATCTTGGCCGGGCCCGATGCTCCAGCCCAGGCCGCAGCGCTGCCGTGTGATGTAGTTCTCAATGGCATCACCGGTTCCACCGGGTTGGCCCCGACCCTCGCCGCCCTCGGCGCGGGCAGCGTGCTTGCTCTGGCGAACAAGGAGTCACTGGTCATCGGCGGCCCGCTGGTCAAAGCGGCGGCCGGGTCCGGCCAGATTGTGGCTGTCGACTCCGAGCATTCAGCGCTCGCTCAATGCCTGCGGGGCGGCGCCCCGGAGGAAGTGGAACGGCTGATATTGACGGCAAGCGGGGGGCCATTCCGCGGTCGTACCCGCGCAGAGCTAGCCGACGTCACACCGGAGGAGGCTTTGGCGCACCCAACGTGGAACATGGGCCGGGTCGTCACAACCAACTCAGCCACCCTGATCAACAAGGGGCTGGAACTGTTGGAGGCTCACCTGCTTTACGACGTGCCACTGAATCGCATCGACGTGGTGGTTCATCCGCAGTCAATCGTCCATTCCATGGTTCAGTTCGTGGACGGCTCCACCCTGGCCCAGTGTTCGCCACCGGATATGAAGCTGCCGATCGCCCTTGGCTTGAGCTGGCCTGAACGACTGCCTGCTGTTGCCGAACCCTGTGATTGGACAGCGGCAGCCAGGTGGACGTTCGAGCCGCTTGATAATGACGCCTTTCCAGCAGTCGAGCTGGCGCGGTCGGCGGGGCAACTCGGGGGCACGGCACCCGCCGTTCTCAACGCGGCCAACGAGGAGTGCGTCAACGCGTTTCACGACCGACGGATCAGATTCCTTGACATCCTTGGCATCGTTGAGCGAGTTCTCAGCGAGCACGTCGGACTGCGAGCAACCCAGCCTGCATTGTCGGCCAGCGTAGGCTCGAGATTGATCGCCGGCGACGAACTCACCCTCGACGTTGTGCTTGCTGCCGACGGCTGGGCACGCGCTCGGGCAGCAGCGCTGGCATCGATGACCGAGCGCAGCACCGTCTGATGGAGTTGGGACGCTAGGTGGACATCGTCATCTATCTCGCCGCCGCGGTGGCGTTCTTCGCCCTGGTCATGGTGTCCATCGCGCTTCATGAGCTGGGCCATCTAGTGCCAGGGAAGTTGTCCGATGTCAAGACCACTCAATACTTCGTCGGCTTCGGCCGGACCCTCTGGTCGCGACGGCATGGTGAAACCGAGTACGGGATCAAGATGGTCCCCCTGGGCGGATATTGCCGATTCGTCGGCATGTTTCCGCCGGCCAAGGATCGGCCGGGGAAGGTCCGTGCCCACAGCACGAGCCCATTTCGCGCCCTGGCAGACAACGTCCGGGCGACCGAGTGGCAGGACATCAAGCGGGCCGATCAAGGCCGGCTTTTCTACCAGAAGAAATCCTGGCAAAAGTTGATCATCATGGCAGCCGGGCCGACCATGAACATCCTGCTCGCCTTTCTGATCTTGCTCAGCGTCGCCGCGACATATGGTGTCTATCGCTCGCAGCCGGTCATCAACCGCGTACAGGAGTGCATCGTTCCCAGCAATGCGGCCGACCAGAGCTGCGCCGGCAAGCCGCCGACTCCCGCCGTGCAGGCAGACGTCCGCAAGGGCGACCGCATCGTTGCCTTCAATTCTCAGCCTGTCGGCAATTGGGATGAAATCTCTCGACTGATCCGGGCAAACCTTGATCACCCGGTCGTGCTGACGGTGGAACGGAATGGTCAACGTCTCGACCTGCCGCGGGTCAACACGGTGATCACCGGAGTGCCCGACCGTTACGATCCCGCCAAGCGCGTCGCCGCCGGCTTTCTCGGTGTGGAGCCAGTCGTCGTACGGAACCGGGGCGGTCCCATCGCCGTACTGGGCGACATGTGGATGATGACCAAGCAGACCGCGGTCGCGCTAGTCGACTTCCCGGCCAAGGTGTTCTACACCGGTTACAACCTGGTCACTGGCAAGCCGCGGGACATCTACGGGCCAATGAGCATCGTCGGCGCCAGTCGGGCTGCCGGGGAAATCGCGTCGACCGATCGGATCGGGGCAGCCGACAAGGTGGCCAGCCTATTCACCGTGCTGGGCTCGGTGAACCTCTTCGTCGGCTTGTTCAACTTCGTCCCGCTGCTCCCGATGGACGGTGGGCATATGGCCGGCGCTCTCTACGAGGCGGCCAGACGCTGGCTGGCCCGACTGTTCCGGCGACCGGATCCCGGGCCCGTAGACACCGCGAGGATGATGCCGGTCGCCTACCTGGTGGGCGGCATCATCCTGATCGCCGGCGTTGTGCTGATCTTGGCCGACATCCTCGACCCAATCCGGCTCTTCTAGGCGATCAACGGCTCTTGAGGTATCGGGATGTGCTGCGGTTCGGTGTCGATTCCGGCATGCTCCGTTCGTCGATATAGATGAGGACGGCCACCGGGGCCGTTCAGACCCCAGGGAGGAAGCTGTGCAGTACCTGCTGCTGATCTACGGCGAGGAATCGAAGGACGCCCCGTCGCAGGAGATCATCGACCAAGTCATGGGTGAGTACTGGGCGTACGAGAAGGCGGTTGCCGATGCAGGCGTCAAGGTAGGGGGTGCCGCGTTGCAGGCTTCGCCAACCGCCACGACTGTACGTGTCAAGGACGGCGAGCGAGTCGTAACCGATGGTCCGTTCGCTGAGACCCGGGAGGTCCTGGGCGGGTACTACCTGCTCGACGTGCCCGACCTCGATGCGGCACTCGATTGGGCGGTGCAATGCCCGGGTTCGAAGTACGGCTCGGTCGAGGTGCGGCCGGTCATGGAGTTCGAGGGAGTTCCCGCGCAGTAACAACTAACGAGCGTGAGCGAGCGAGCAGCTGACTCCGTCGAGGCCGTTTTCCGCGAGGAATGGGGCCGGCTGCTCGCCGCACTCGTCCGCCAGCTCGGCGACATCGATCTTGCCGAAGAGGTGGCATCCGACGCCATAGCCACCGCGTTGCAACGCTGGCCAGTCGAAGGGGTGCCGAGCCGGCCGGCGGCCTGGCTACTCACGGTGGCCCGGCGGCGTGCGGTCGACGTTTTGCGCCGCGACCGCGCTTACGCCGCGCGCCTCGCCCTGTTGCAGGTGGACGCCGAGCGCACTGGACCCTCGCCCGCAGACATTCGCGACGCTGACGACGACGTACCGGATGAACGGCTTCGGCTGTTCTTCACTTGCTGTCACCCGGCGTTAAGCCTCGAGGCGCAAACGGCGCTGACTTTGCACTGCCTTGGCGGCCTGAGCACGCCGGAAGTGGCCCGAGCGTTTCTCGTGCCGCCAGCCACCATGGCGCAGCGTCTCGTGCGGGCGAAACGGAAGATCCGTCAGGCTCGCATCCCCTACCGCGTGCCGATTGCCGCCGAGCTGCCTGATCGGTTGCCCGGTGTCTTGCGGGTGATTTACCTGATTTTCACCGAGGGTTATGCAGCAAGCAGCGGTCCTGCCCTCATTCGGCCGAATCTGGAGGAGGAGGCCATTCGGCTAGCACGCATCCTGCGCCGGTTGCTGCCGACGGAGCGCGACGTGGCCGGTCTCCTGGCGCTGATGCTGCTCATCGACGCACGGCGCGACGCCCGGGTTGATCCTGCCGGGGACCTGGTACTGCTCGCCGAGCAGGACCGGTCACGCTGGAATCGCGATCTCATTGAGGAGGGTCGCAAGCACCTCATTTTCGCCTTGGGCGGGGATAGGCCCGGTCCGTACGGATTGCAAGCGGCGATCGCAGCGCTCCATGACGAGGCAGCCAGCCTGGCAACGACCGACTGGCCGCAGATCGTCGCGCTGTATAACGTGCTGCAATCGGTGTCGCCATCGCCGATGGTCGAGCTCAATCGTGCCGTAGCGGTTGCGATGGTGGATGGTCCGTCGGCAGGACTCACACTGCTTGACGCACTGGATGAAAGGGGTCGGCTGAGTGACTACTACATGCTGCATGCCGCTCGTGCCGATCTCTTGCGCCAGCTCGGCCGCAGAGTCGAGGCGGCGGACGCATATCGGCGTGCGTTGAGGCTGGTCGGCAACGAACCGGAGCGAGCGTTTCTATCTCGTCGGCTTTCCGAAATCGGTGCCTGAAACAAGCAGCCGGTATCTTGTCTGACGGGCGGGCCTCTTCATGGATGTCTCAAGAACCTCTTGGAGGAACGCGTGCAGTCTCCACAGCGCCCCAGCCGAGTTCCCGATTGGCTGTACGCCGGCATCGTGGCGACCCTCGGAACTTACTTCATCATTGGCGGCATCGCCTGGACGGTGTTCATCTTGAACGGCGTGGAGGTGCCGGATTCCTTCATAACGCTCCTCGCCACCATTGCCGGCGGTCTCGTGGGCGTCCTTGCTCCAACCAGGGGTTCTGGCGGGTCGTCGCAGGATAGTGGGGGCGGACAGCTACCGCAGTGGCCGCCGCCCCGCTGACGCCGTAGTGCCTTGCGGCGCGAGTGGCTACGCTTGATCGGCGGTGAGACGGGTACGAAGCCTGCGTCCGCCCATACCGCGAAAGGCCTCATGAGCATCGACCTCGGGATTCCTGCCATGCCCGCGCCAACCCTTGCGCCGCGTCGCAAGACGCGGCAGATCAAGGTCGGCAAGGTTCCGGTGGGCGGCGACGCCCCGATCAGCGTTCAGTCGATGACCACAACGCTGACCGCCGACATCAATGCGACCCTGCAGCAGATTGCAGAGCTCACCGCGACCGGTTGCGATATCGTCCGCGTGGCCGTGCCGAGTCAGGACGACGCCGACGCCCTCCCGGCCATTGCCAAGAAGTCGCAGATTCCGGTCATCGCCGACATTCATTTCCAGCCTAAGTACGTCTTTGCCGCGATCGATGCAGGCTGCGCGGCCGTAAGAGTCAATCCCGGCAATATCAAGGCCTTCGACGACAAGGTGGCCGAGATCGCAGCGGCCGCTGCAGCTGCGGGCTGCTCGATACGCATCGGGGTCAACGCGGGCTCGCTCGACAAGCGGCTGCTGGCCAAGTACGGCAAAGCGACGCCCGAGGCGCTGGTCGAATCCGCGCTCTGGGAAGCCAGCCTGTTCGAGGAGCACGGATTCCGCGACTTCAAGATCTCGGTGAAGCACCACGATCCGGTCATCATGATTCGCGCCTACGAGCTGTTGTCGGAGGCCTGCGACTATCCGCTGCACCTCGGTGTGACCGAAGCCGGGCCCGCCTTTCAGGGCACTATCAAGTCGGCCGTGGCATTTGGCAGCCTGCTCGCTCGCGGAATCGGTGACACCATCCGCGTTTCGCTCTCCGCGCCACCGGTCGAAGAAGTGAAGGTCGGGATCAAGATCTTGGAGTCGCTGAACCTCCGGACCCGCAAGTTGGAGATTGTCTCCTGCCCGTCGTGCGGGCGGGCACAGGTAGACGTCTACAAACTCGCCGAGGAAGTCACCGCGGGGTTGGAAGGCCTTGAAGTCCCGTTGCGCGTCGCGGTGATGGGTTGCGTCGTCAACGGTCCGGGCGAGGCACGGGAGGCCGATCTCGGTGTCGCCTCAGGCAACGGGAAAGGTCAGATCTTTGTTCGGGGCGAGGTCATCAAAACCGTCCGGGAAAGCGAGATCGTTGAGACATTGCTCGAGGAAGCCATGATTTTGGCGGACACCATGCCTGCCGGTGAGGGCGGACCAAGCGTTACCGTTGGCTGATCATGGAACAGGCCGCCGCTTCCCATCGCCGCTCCACAGTGGGCGTGCGGCACCGGCCTGGAACCGTCCGGGTTCTGAATCGTAAGGACTTACCTGCAGCGATCCGGGTGCTCTCCACCAACCCGATCGAGAACGTCATGGTGGCGGCCCGAGTCCGGGCGGCTGGCTTGGACCAGTCAAGCCTGGGCTGCCCGATCTGGGGGTTCGAGCGGGACGGAGTGCTGCGAGCACTGTGTCACGTCGGATCCAACATGGTGCCGGTCAACGCCGACGCGGAGGCAGTCGCCGCGTGGGTGGAGTTCGCCGGACCGAAGCGCCCCTGCGCTTCCATCATCGGTCCGTCGACAGTTGCGCTCGGCATGTGGCGGCAGCTGTCTGATCGATGGGGGCCGACCTGGGCTGATGTGCGCAACGTGCGGCCTCATCAGCCTGTGCTGGCGATCAGCAAAGATCCGGTGGTGGCGCCCAATCCGTCAGTGCGCCGAGTAACCCTGGAACACTGGGATGCCTACTACGAGGCTGCCGTGCGGATGTACACCGAGGAAGTCGGTGTCTCTCCGATCCAGGGCAATCCCGCGGGCTATCGGTTCTACGTCCGCCAGTTGATCACCTCCGGAAGGGCGTTCGGACTCTTCGACGGAAACCGCGTGCTGTTCAAGGCCGACCTTGGATCGGTCTCCGGATCGGTCTGCCAGGTACAGGGTGTCTGGCTGGAACCAGAACTGCGTGGGCGCGGATTGTCTGCACCCGCCATGGCGGCAGTCGTCCAGCTCGCCCGCAAGGTTGTGCCGACGGTGTCGCTCTACGTCAACGACTACAACCTGCCGGCGCGGGCCACCTATACCAAGGTTGGCTTTTCGAAGGTCGGCGAATTCGCCACCATCCACTACTGAGCTGGCTGCGATAGCCGAATCCGGGGTGCCACCGCGATCGAGAACCTGATCGAGGACCTGTTGTGACGGAGGTCGATAAGGTGCTCTGGTGATCACCCGGATGTCGGAGCTGTTCGTCCGCACCCTGCGAGAGGACCCGGCGGACGCTGAGGTGCCCAGCCATCGGTGGCTGGTCCGGGCTGGCTACATCCGTCGGGTGGCGCCAGGCATCTACAGTTGGCTGCCGCTCGGCTATCGCGTGCTGCGAAAAGTGGAAGAGATCGTTCGGGAGGAGATGGACGCCATAGGTGCCCAGGAGGTGCACTTTCCGGCGTTGCTGCCGCGTGAGCCGTACGAAGCGACGGGGCGTTGGGCCGACTATGGGGAGAGCGTTTTCCGGCTCAAAGATCGCAAGGGTGCCGATTACCTGCTTGGTCCGACTCATGAGGAGATGTTCACCCTGCTGGTGAAGGACCTGTACTCGTCGTACAAGGATCTTCCGCTGTCTCTGTATCAGATCCAGACCAAGTACCGCGACGAGGCCCGACCGCGAGCCGGACTCCTCCGCGGCCGCGAGTTCGTGATGAAGGACTCCTACTCGTTCGACATCGACGAGGAGGGACTGCAAAAGTCCTACGACCTCCACCGGGATGCCTACATCAAGATCTTCAACCGGCTGGGCTTCGAGTACGTCATCGTGCATGCCATGTCAGGAGCGATGGGCGGCTCGGCCAGTGAGGAGTTCCTCGCGCTCGCCGAATTCGGGGAGGACACCTTCGTTCGTTCCCCGGGTGGTTATGCGGCCAATGTCGAGGCCGTTCGGGTGGCACCTCCGCCAGATATCCCTTACGACGAGGCACCCCCCGCCCATGTCGAGGACACTCCAGACACACCCACAATTGAGACGCTCGTTGCTTTCGCCAACGCCCGTTTCCCCCGTCCGGATCGGCCATGGGAGGCTGCCGACACCCTGAAGAACGTCGTGTTCTCGGTCAAGGAGGTCGACGGCTCTCGTCATCCGCTTGCGATCGGTGTGCCAGGTGACCGTGAGGTCGACCTCAAGCGGCTGGCCGCCCAGCTTGAACCGGCGGAGGCGGAACCGTTCAGCGACCAGGACTTCGACCAGCATCCGCTGTTGGTGAAGGGCTATGTGGGTCCGCAGGTTCTGGGTTCGAAGGGCCCATCCAAGATCAAATATGTGGTGGATCCGCGTGTCGTATCCGGGACTCGCTGGCTGACAGGAGCCAACGAGTCGAGCCGCCATGTCTTCGACCTGGTGTGCGGCCGCGACTTCACTGCCGACGGCACCATCGAGGCTGCGGAGATCCGGGAAGGTGATCCGTCACCTGATGGCAGCGGTCCGCTTCGCCTGGCGCGAGGCATCGAGATGGGCCACATTTTCCAACTGGGCAAGAAGTATGCCGAGGCCCTTGGGCTAAAGGTCCTTGATCAAAACGGCAAGCTAGTCACCGTCACCATGGGCTCGTACGGTGTCGGGGTCTCCCGTGCGGTTGCGGCGGTAGCTGAGGGTACGGCCGATGAGAGGGGTCTGTGCTGGCCACGTGAGCTGGCGCCGTACGACGTGCAGCTGGTGCCGGCCGGGAAGGATGAGGCGTTTCTAGCCGCTGCAGTTGATCTTGCCGTGCAGCTGGATGAGGCCGGAGTAGAGGTGCTGCTCGACGACCGGAAAGCCAGCCCAGGGGTTAAGTTCGCTGATGCGGAGCTACTGGGCATGCCGACGATCGTGATCATTGGCCGGGGACTGGCCGAGGGGACCATCGAGGTTCGAGATCGCCGAACCGGCGACCAGACTCAGGTAGCGGTCGCTGACGCGCTGGCGGAGATCGTGGCCGCGGTGCACGGTCGTGGAGTGCCGGCCTGATCAGTGCCCTTAACTGATTTGGACCCGGCGACTGTGGTATTGCTGCTGGTGGCCGCTTTCAGCGCCGGTTGGGTGGATGCGGTGGTTGGTGGCGGTGGGCTGATTCAGTTGCCGGCGCTGCTGATCGGGCTTCCCGCCAACACTTCACCAGCGACGATCCTTGGTACCAACAAGGTCTCGTCGGTCTGGGGAACCGCGACGAGTTCGATCACCTACGCCGCCAAGATCAAGCTGGACTGGTGGACGGTTGTGCCGCTGGTTGTCGGTGCGGCTGTCGGTGCGGCACTCGGTGCGCAGGCGGCGAAACTGTTGCCGAGGCAGTACTTCACTCCGATCGTCCTGGTCGCGCTGGTCGTGGTGGGCGTCTACACATGGCGGCGGCCACAGCTGGGGCTGACCTCGCAACGTCGATACCTGGGCCGCGCGCACTACGCGTTGGCAGCCATGATTGGGCTCGGTGTTGGTGCGTATGACGGTTTCCTCGGGCCGGGCACCGGCTCGTTCTTCGTGATCTTGCTCGTCGGAGTCCTGGGCTACGAATTCCTGGAAGCCAGCGCGAAAGCCAAGATTGCTAATCTGACGACCAACCTGGCCGCGATCGTTGTCTTCGGTCTGGCCGGATCGGTGCTCTGGGCCATCGGGCTCAGCATGGGCGCGGCTAATCTCCTGGGCGGGCTGATCGGTGCGCGGATGGCCATCCGGCACGGCAATGCATTCATCCGCCGGGTGTTTCTGGTTGTCCTGGTCGGCTTGATCATCAAGCTTTCTTATGACACAGCCCGACAGCTGTTCGGATCCGGATAGGTCAAGCGCTACGACCAGCCGGGCCAGGCCGTGAGGGGAGCGCCCCAGGAACTGGCAGTCGCTGCCGATCCCGCGAGCGTGTCGAGGGCGAGCTTGCGGACGCTCTCCTTTCCGGCGGCGGCGAGAAACAACCCACAATGTGGCAGCAACGCCGATTGCATGCGCCGAATCAGTAGCGCGGCGCTGGCGGCGTTGTGCACCCGGACAGACGGCACGTAGGCAGCCTGAGCCACCGGCACCTCGGCGGAGCGGGAGGTCAAGATCGCGATCAGCCGGTCCCGAAGGATGCGGATGCGCTTCAGTTCAGCGACGGCGCGGCCATGATCGTTGCTCATTACCGGCAGCCGGCCGATGGCGAGCTGATATCCGTAGATCAGCGCGTGAATCTGGCTGAGGAGCTCGATGACTGCATCTGTTTCGGAAAGAGCGGGTAGTTGGCGGCGCGCCTGCGAAGCTATTGGGACGGCCTTATGGTCAGCCAGCGCCGACGCGTAGCTGGTGGCGGCAACCGACATGGATCCCCACAGCAGGGACATGAAACCGGTCGAGGCCAACGCGGTCTGGGCATGGATGGCCGCTGCGGCCCGTTCCTGTTTGACGAGTGCAGAAAGTGCTCTCTTTGGCGGTCGGGTGCCCGGTTGAGGCGAGGTCGTATCGGACGGGGTCGGCCTGCTGGTCGGGTCTGGACTGCGCAGCGCCTCCACATGATCGAGGTGGGCGGCCCGTACTGCCGCCAGCAGCGCCTGTTGGTCGGATGTTAGCTGCCTGTGCTGCCTCCCGGTCAGCGTTGCTCCGGCAAGGTCTGCCATTGCGAGCTCGATCGCGGCTGCCTGGCTCGTGCCGAGGACGGGAGTCGTGGTGGCTGTGGAAGTTGTCGCGGCGGATCTCGTGAGTGCCGGCCCCGACTCTTCGGCGCCCGGCTCAAGGGCAGGCGTCTTGTTGCTGGTGCAGCCAGTAAGGGCGACTGGCAGGCCGAGAAGGACAAGTAGTGCCTGCCGCCGGTCAAGCGAGAGCGGGTGCGCTTCACCGCTCGATGCCATTCGCCGACCGTACCCCAGGGGCGCGAGTATGCTGCAAAAAACGGCGCCATTCTGCTCAGACTGAGCAATTCTTTCGGCGGCCGGGACTGACAACTGCTTGACCCAACCGGATTGAAGGACGCCGATGAGAGATAGCCAGATCGCTGATCTGTTACGCCCTCTCCTTGCAGAATTCGATCTCGAGCTGGAGGCGGTAGAGATCATTCCCGCGGGAAGGCGCAGGCTGCTGCGCGTCGTGGTGGACGGCGATGGGCCGGACGGTACCGGGCCATTGCTGGACGATATAGCGGAGGCCAGTCAGGCCATGTCTGCCGCTTTGGATCGCAGCGATGTTGCCGGCAACATCCCGTACACGTTGGAGGTCACCTCGCGCGGGGTGAGCCGTCCCCTTGCACTGCCGCGGCACTGGCGTCGCAACGTCGGTCGCCTGGTGGCGGTGCAGACCACCGTCGGCGAGAAGTTCACTGGGCGAGTCTTGTCTGCCGCCGACGACACGGTGGTGCTGGACGTCAACGGCATGCAGCGCACTGTGCAGCTGAACGAGGTTCAGACGGCCCTCGTCCAGGTGGAGCTCAACCGGTCGGTCGGGCGGAAGGAGGACTGAGATGGACATCGACATCTCTGTACTTCGGCTAATGGAACGCGAGAAGGACGTCCCGTTCGACACGCTCGTCAAGGCGATCGAGGAGGCACTGCTGACCGCCTATGAGAAGACCGACGGTGCAGTCCCTGGGGCGCGGGTCGTACTCCATCGCAAGACGGGGCATGTCACGGTGCTGGCACCGGAGCTCGACGAGGACGGTGTGCAGATCGGCGAATACGACAACACTCCGGAAGGCTTCGGCCGGGTGGCGGCCTCAACCGCTCGTCAGGTGATCATGCAACGGCTGCGAGATGCCGAGGACGAGCAGAAGTTCGGACACTTCTCAGGCGTGGAAGGCGACGTAATCTCAGGCGTCATTCAGCAGGGCAGCGACTCTCGTACGGTGCTGGTCGATCTCGGCAAGATCGAGGCGATCATGCCCCTGGCCGAGCAAGTGCCCGGTGAGACCTATACCCATGGAAGCCGGATCAAGGTCTACGTCGTTTCGGTGCGCAAAGAGCTGCGCGGACCCCAGATTGTGGTGTCGCGGACCCACCCGCAATTGGTTGAGAAGCTGTTCCGGCTCGAGGTGCCGGAGATCGCCGACGGCACGGTCGAGATCAAGGCTGTTGCCCGCGAGGCCGGACATCGCAGCAAGATCGCGGTAGTCAGCCACAACCCCGACGTCAGTGCGAAGGGAGCCTGCATCGGACCGATGGGGCAGCGGGTGCGCGCGGTGATGCACGAGCTGAATGAGGAGAAGATCGACATCATCGATTGGTCGCCTGATCCAGCCACTTTCGTCGGCCAGGCCTTGTCGCCAGCAAAGGTCTCGTCGGTCACCGTCGTCGATCCGAACCTGCGCGCGGCGCGGGTGATCGTTCCGGATTACCAGCTCTCGCTGGCAATCGGCCGCGAAGGCCAGAACGCCCGGCTCGCCGCCCGGCTGACCGGCTGGCGGATCGACATTCGCTCCGACACCGCGCCGGTTCGCTAGTCGCATGACCCGGTCATTGCCGGGGTTGAATCCGACGGCTTGTGGGTAGTGCGCCCGCATGACTGAAGCCAGGAAGCTAGCCCTCGTCACCGGTGCGTCGAGTGGCATCGGCCTTGAGTTGGCCAAGCAATTCGTCTTGCACGATTTCGATCTCGTGGTTTGCGCCGAGGATGCCGCGATTTCAGAAGCGGCTGACGCGCTCGGCGCCTCTGGGGCGAACGTAATACCGGTTCAGGCCGACCTGCGCACGTACGACGGTGTGGAAAGCCTCTATTCCGCAGCGTCGGCGTTGGGACGGCCACTTGATGCCGCCGCGTTGAACGCCGGCGTGGGGCTGGGTGGTCCATTTTTGGGAACCGATCTTGCCGCCGAGCTGGACATGATCGATCTGAATGTGAAGTCCACGGTGCACCTTGCGAAACGGTTGCTGGTCGACATGGTGGCGCGTGATGAGGGCAGACTCCTCATCACCTCCTCGATCGCGTCGACCACACCCGGGAGCTTTCAGTCGATCTACAACGCAACCAAGTCGTTCCTGCAGTCGTTCGCTGAAGCCGTACAGAATGAGCTGAAGGACAGTGGCGTCGTCGTTACCTCGCTAATGCCTGGACCGACCGACACGCGATTCTTCGCGCGAGCCGAGATGGAGGACACTCGCGTCGGACAGGGCTCGAAGGATGATCCGGCAAAGGTCGCCAAACAAGGTTTCGATGCACTGATGGAAGGCGACTCGAGGGTCGTGGCGGGAGGCCTGAAGACGAGGACGATGGAGGCGGCCAACAAGGTGCTGCCGGATGCAGTGAAGGCCGAGCAGCATCGGAGGATGGCCGAGCCGGGCGGGGCTAAGTAACAGCGTACGGTCGACCTGGCCCGCGACCTGGCTCGTTTCCCATCTCAGGATGAGGGGCGAAGCCTCTGGGCTGCTTTGCCGGGACGTTTCCCATCTCAGGCCGGCTTGTGCTGCGCGGGTGTTGGGTTTGTTGGGACGTTTTCCATCTCAGGATGATTGGCGAATGCGCTGGGCTGGGTTTGTTGGGACGTTTCCCATCTCAGGCCGGCTCGTGCCCTCCGAATGCTGGGTTGTTAGGGCGTCTGCCATCTCCGGATAGGAAGCGCATAAAGGGAGGCATCCTTCATGCACAGTCGCAGTCGGCATCCGTACCACTATCCACAGATTTTCGATTGGGCGGCTCCTTGCGGGTTTTGCCCCAAAGTCCTAGACGTGTCCACAGCCAGGGGACTTCTGCGATTTAGTCCGCGCGAACCGTTCAGTAGGGCCCAGGCGCGGGCCGCGGGCATAACGGTCAAGAAGCTGCTCAGCTTGGACTTCCACAAGGGGGGTTGGGATCAGTACCTCTCCCGAGCGGTCCCGATCACGACTGAAA
>JBKPML010000083.1:0-13526 GCA_046732135.1 Actinomycetota bacterium | reverse complement strand
AAGCGGCACCTGACCGGAGTAGAGATCCCGGTGAGCCTTCTGTTCTCCGATATTCGCGGCTCCACAGGCATCGGGGAACGAATGCGCCCGGCGGAGTTTCACGCGTTCCTTGATCACTTCTACCGACTGGCCTCCGATTCGATTGTTGATCATGATGGCATCGTCGATAAAGTCGTGGGAGATGAGGTGATCGGCCTCTTCTTCGGTGGAGTCAGCGGTCCGGAGCACGCGGCAGTGGCCGTTGCGGCCGCGGTTGACTTGGCAGAGCGAGCCTTGCATGCCAGCACCACGCCGTCGGATCCCATACCAGTAGGAACGGCCGTCCATACCGGCGTAGCTTTCGTGGGGGCGACCGGCCCAGGCACAACCGTCGAGGACTTCACCGCACTTGGTGATGCGGTGAACATAACCGCACGACTCGCATCTGCGGCCGCTGCAGGCGAGGTGATCGTCAGTGTGGCAGCTGCTGAGGCCGCCGACATGGCGATGGACCACCTCGAGCGACGAACCGTAGAAATCCGCGGGCGAAAGAAGCCGATCGAGGTTGTCGTTATCCCGGCGGTTAGACCGCAAGGCGTCGTCAATTCGTAGCGGCTAGCAGGTCCTTGGGGACTGTCGGCACTGCTGTCTAAAACGCGACCGACTGACCTTGTCGGAGAACGTGGACCTGTGTGTTAGGTGCCAGCCGAGCAACGTGGTCGGCGAACGCCACAGGCGGAAGATCGATCAAATTCGGACGCTGCGGAAGAGCGATGGGCCACCAGGTTCCCCAGTGAACGGGTACCGCATGCTTTGGTTCGATTCGGCGGATCGCCTCTGCCGCTTGGTTGGCGTTGAGATGGCCGTCGGCATGGCCCGGAATAATGGTGGGACCCCAGCCTCCGACTGGCACCAGGGCCACGTCGACCTCGGCCACTTCTTCGTACGAAATCCGCGGGCCTGTGTCGCCCGGATACCACCAGCGGCGGGAACCCTCGACAAGATAACCGAGTGCCTGTCCTCGGTGTGCACTCCATGCATGTCGCCGACCGTCATGATCGGCGGCTAGAACACGTATCTGTAGGCCGGGAAACTCCACAAGATCACCCGGCTCAACCTCCCAGAGCTGTGGACCGTTGTCGGTGACTGGTTTGAGGATACGGCGGGAGCCGGCCGGTGCGATCAGAACGGCGGAGGCTGCGATCAGGCGGAGCGAGGGCAAGTGGGCGTGGTCGAGGTGCAGGTGAGAAATCAGGATGATGTCCGCCTGCGCGGCGCGGTGGGGTGGAATGGGGCCGCGAACTCGACGGAGATGGCCAAGCCGAGCGGTCAGGACTGGGTCGAACAGAACCGTGGTGCCGTCATCTTGGCACGTGATAGTGCTGTGTCCCCACCAGGTCAGTGTGGCCATCACGTACCGAGTATCGTCCGAGGCTTGCGGCAACCACAGTCAACGAAATATCCGCGTCCTTGACTGAGTTGCAAAGGTGTTTGGTGGGCGCGTGGACGCCCGCAGTTCCCTCCGCTCGGCAGAGTTCGTGAACTACTCCCACTCCGAGGTCCGCTGCTGGAGACGGCGGGGGGCGATCGAAACCAGGCAACCGCCCGGCAGAGGGCTTACGTGGAAGCTTTTCGAGGTATCAAATAGATCATCGGGATCGATGTGGCTCATCTCCGCTGGCGAGGGCAACTGACGCAGGTCCCGCCGTCGCGGCGTAGGGGGGACCGGTGGCGGCGCCGGTTCAAGAGCACTCGGCAGCCGCGTCCTCACCGCCGCCCGAAGCGGTTCGCCGTGCGGCACCTGCGCGCCGCACGTCGCACAGATCCTGCCGCCTTGGTTGACTCCTTCACATATACGGCAGCGCCAGACTGCGCTCATCGTGGAGGTCGATCGCTGATCTTCCGCACAAGCTTTCCGACAAGGCGACCTGCGGAGCGCTGATCCGTTGCCGGCGGCCCTTCTCGTGCGGCACGTAAACCTTTACCGCGAAGGGCGGTGGGCCTACTAGGCGGTCTGTCTTCCTCAGGAGCCAATCGCAGAGTCATCAATGCGGCGTGCAGGTGGCCGATGGTGGGCCTTCGGCCTGGGTCAGCTGACAGCATTGCGTCGATGATGTCTACGAGCTTGGCAGGAAGATCTTCCCGAGGGATGCGCAGCGTCTCGCCGCTTCTGACCGCCACCGCGGGCTCGTGGTATTTCGCCACGTCGAACGGAGGCGGCGCTCCAGTGAGGTACTCGGTGTAAATCAAGCCAAGAGCGAAGATGTCGGACGCCACTCCGAGATCCCCCGCAGCTACTCCCGCTTCTTGGATGTAGCCGAGCAGCTC
Source organism: Actinomycetota bacterium (assembly GCA_046732135.1). Lineage (GTDB taxonomy): Bacteria > Actinomycetota > Actinomycetes > Propionibacteriales > Propionibacteriaceae > Microlunatus. Next base: position 11,219 of record JBKPML010000083.1, on the reverse strand, counting down.
CGGCGAGTAGTAGTTGATCGTGCCGACGATGTCCTCGGGCGGCGGTGGCCGACCGGCAATGTAGGCGCTGTCGAAGTCGATCAGCTTCGTGGTGTACCCCAGCTCCGTGCGCTTGATCAAAACATTGCTTGGCTTGAGATCACCATGGACGATCTTCAGATCGTGAAGGATCTTCAGGCTGTGGGCCACGGTCTTCATCAAGACCAGCTGTACGCGCAGGCCGAGCGACCTGACATCGGCCGTACTCAAACCCTCGGCGTCAACCTTTTCGGTGACCTTGTAGTACTTGGCACCCCAGCGGAAGAAGTCCAGCGTGACGATGAGGTTTCCGCCGTACGCCGACAGCGGAGCCAATGCATGTTGGACGCCTCGGTGATGGGCCTCGAATGCGGCACAACGTGCGCGCTTCTTCGCCTTGATCTTCTCACTGCCGGGTGCATCGTCGTCGGGATATGTCGGGCTCAGGAACTCTTTGATAAAGAACTGCCGGCCGCCACGCTCCGCGAACGTCCACTTACTCAGGCCAGCGCCTACGACCTTGAAGTCCTCAAGGATCCGGTAGCCGTTGATCACATCGCCGGCTTTCATGACGACGCTTCCTCTGTGCGTTGTGGCGCGGACTCCTCAGGGCCTAGTTCCTCGGCCGACTGCGATTGATCGCTGCTTGCCTCGCCGCGAGCGACGGTCGGCTCGCTCTCTGACGGGTCGAGGACATCGGTGACTTCGGCAACTTCTGAATTCCCCTGCTCCTTGTCGTCACTGGCCATGGATTCGTCCTCCATCAAGGTCTCCGCTCGCAGGTAACGCTCGTACCCTGACTTGTATTGGGTCCACCTTTCCGTCATGTCGTCGCGTTGGCGGGATCGCAGAACCTCCAGATCTTGCTCGGCCTGCGTGACGGCGTCGCTAAGCTCATCGAGCGGCGCAATGAAGGCCGAGGCCAGCTCGGCAACCCGTGGTGCAAAGAACTTCTGAAACTCCTTGAAATCCGCTCCCACTCCGAGCGTCGACATTGCCGCGTCGTCACCTGTGATTGCTGCAATTTCGCCTTGTAACGATGAGGACCACCCTTCGGTGTTCCGCGCCAGTAGTAAGCGACTTAACACCAAATGCTCGAAATGCATCGGTGTGCGTAAGTACCCGAAGCAACCATCTGTGGCGCAGATCACCAGAAATGGGGCATGCAGCTCGACGCGGCGGTAGTTGACGTGGAACTCGGTGTCGGCAGACATCGCATTGCTGACCACCGAGTCCTGCCGGAGGTTGGTTAGGGCGTCACCTGGGTCGCGCAGGTCGTCGGTGGTGAGCTGGCGCGCGCCGTTGGACTCGAAAACGTACGCGCGAGAGTCGCCGGCCCAGAAAATATGACCAGCCCAGATCGGACCTCCCGACTGTGTGCGCTGCAGGGCGACGAGTGCCATCGTCGTGGGAAGGGCTCGGATCAGGCGTGAGCGTAGACCGCTGGGCGCCGCCCTGAGCTCCTCAAGTCGCTGCTTCAGTGCCTGCTGAACCGAACGCTGTAGATCGCGAGCCGCGGTTTTGCCGTTGAGATGCCAGTCAGGCTCTAATAAGTCCAGCATCCGCCGCTCAACGACGTCTCGAGCGATACGAGACGCCAGGTAGGCCCCCGTACGCTTTCCATCCGGGGTCTCGTACACGGTCCCGCCCGCGCCACCCATGCCATCAAAGACCCCGACCAGCCCAAGGTCGGGTCCGTCGCGCAGGATTGGATCAGAGTCCTCACCCTGGTCCGGAATCTTGCCGAGATTGAAGGCGAACGAGATAGTCGGTCCCGGCGTTGCAACTCCCGCCGGGGCCGGCCAGGCACTCGGGCTTTCGCTCACACTGAGTTGCCGATCGAGTCGATGATGGTTCCGTAGTCGACCTCGGACAGCCCACCACCCGCCTGGGACGGATGATGCACCACGTTCTCCCACACCCCCGAGATGTCACTCCATCCAGGGCCGTCGGGCGCGAAGAGGATAAGTCGCTTAGAGCTTGAACCCATCCGACCTTGCTCATCCTCCCAAGTGTCGGTGAGAGCACTGAAATCGGCCGGCACTCGTGAGGCGATGTCGGGAGGTAGAACCGATGCATCGAGCGCTTGGGCGGGCTGATCCGTCCATACCACAATCACCTGCCGACGGCGATCCCCGGTCGTTGTCCACGGTGAGTCGATCGCGAGGGCCACCGCCTCCAAGCCGGACTCCGGAGCATCGCCACCTCCTTCCGCGACAAGACCATTCACGAACTCCGAAAAGCTGGCCCGATCATCGGGGAGCGTAAAGAACGGCGACTCGTCAAGCGCGGCTGCTCCGTCGGCAGCAAAATCGCGGAAGGCGATCACTCGAACACGAAGCTGATCAACGTTCTTGCCCTTGGCTGTGAGATTCGACTGAACGTCGTCGTAGAAACGAAGCGCATTAGCTTTCACCTGATCGATGATCGGGGTCATGCTGCCTGTCACGTCGATGCAGAAGACAATGTCGACGGCGTAGCTCAGCCCTCTCGGCGCGGCCAAACTCGACTGACTGCTAGCCGGGGCCGCAGGCGGACCTGGCGACGCCGACGGTGGCTCCGCTGGCGGTGCGGTCTCCTCCAGGACCGGCCATTCGGCACTCGGTGAGCTGCTCGCCGGGGGCGCAGCCGGAGTTGGCTCAGGTGTTGGGGCCGTCGGTGCGTGCTCGCTCATGCGTCCTCCAGAACTAAATGCAACCAAAAAGGCCGCGGCTTGTGCCGCGGATGAGACTACTTACCCCGGCGCGTTCGCCTTAAACGCGACGGCGCTAGCTGCTCCTCAGTCATAGCGCGCCCACTCGAATTATTCGCCACGTCGTCATAATGAGGTGATGGAGCAGCCGCTTCCATCGGGCACGCTGACGTTGTTATTCAGCGACATCGAGGGTTCCACCCGGCTGCTGAATCAGCTCGGTGTGCGGTACGGCCAAGCACTGTCCGTCCAACGCTCGCTCATGCGCGAAGAATTTACGCGCTGGAATGGCCGGGAGATGGGGACGCAGGGCGACAGTTTCTTCGTCGTCTTCGCCTCGGTTGACGACGCGGTAGGTGCCGCATTAGCCGCCCAACGCAGGCTTGAGTCGTACGACTGGCCTGATGGCGCGACCGTACGGGTGCGCATGGGACTGCACACCGGAGAGCCGGATCTAACTGAGGACGAGTACGTCGGCATGGACGTTCATCGTGCTGCCCGTATTGCATCAGCGGCGCATGGTGGTCAGGTTGTTGTCTCCGCTTCCACGGCAGATGCCATTGATGGTCACGTGCCAGATCTAACGCTGAAGGATTTGGGATGGCATCGCCTCAAAGACATCCCTGAGCCAGAGCACATCCTTCAGCTGGTCGCGGATGGCTTGGAGGAGGAGTTTCCTCCGCTCAAGAGTCTCGGCACGCCTACAAACCTTCCGCCGTTCCCGACGCCGATCATCGGCCGGGACGGTGAACTGGCGGAGATCACCGCGCAGTTCACCGATGCCGGCGTGCGGCTTGTCACGTTGACGGGCCCTGGAGGCACAGGCAAGACGAGGTTGGCGATCGCTGCCGCAGATCGCCTCGGATCGACGCGTGCCGACGGCGTCTATTTCGTGGCGCTGGCGACGGCCGCCACTGCCGATGTTATGTGGAGCACCATTGGGGAAACGCTCGGAATACCGGGTGAGGGCCGGGCGCCGCCCACGTTCTTCGAGCACGTCAGGCAGCGAGACATGTTGTTGGTGCTCGACAACTTGGAGCAGCTGGCTGATGCGCCGTTCGTCGTGAGCGAACTTCTTGCACATGCGCCGCGGCTTGCTGTGCTTGCGACCTCTCGTCGGCCGCTGCATCTCACGGGGGAATATCAACACCCCGTTCCTCCGCTCGAGATACCGCCTCAAGCTCTAACCCCAGCCGATGCTGGCTCCTGGGGAGCGGTCGGCCTCTTCGTACACCGGGCGCAAATGGTTCGACCGAATTTCCGGCTCAGCGATGACAACGTGGGCGATGTCATTGCCATTTGCAGCAGCCTCGACGGGATGCCACTGGCCATTGAGTTAGCCGCCGCCAGGGTAAAGCTGCTGGCGCCCCACGCGATTCTCTCCAGGCTTGACCGGAGCCTGGAGCTCAGCAGCACCGAATTGGAACGCCCGACCCGACAGCGCACGCTACGGCAGACAATTGCGTGGAGCTTCGATCTGCTGACTGAAGATCAGCAGCGGTTCTTTCGCCAGCTCGGAGTTTTCGGCGGCAGTTGCGACCTCGATGCGGTGGGCGCGGTCGCCCAAACGGCCGGGGATCCGCTGGACAAGGTGGCGGATCTGGTGGACGTAAGCCTCGCCCGCATTGTCGACGACCGTTCTGGAGAGCCGCGCGTCGACCTTCTTCAGACGGTGCGGGCGTTCGCCCGCGAGTGTCTAGAGTCTGCCGGCGAATGGGAGGCAACGGCGCGGCGGCATGCCGAGCACTATCTGGCGCTTATTCAAGACCTCGGTCCTCGACTGCGTACGGCCGAATACCTGGGCGCCCGGGACCGCGTCGAAGCGGAGTTGGACAACTTTCGCGCCGCTTTGGAGTGGAGCTTGCCGGTCGAAGGCAGCGTTGCTCAGGCCGACGTACGGACTGGCTTCCGCCTTTGTCAAGAGCTGACATGGTTCTGGTACGCCTGCGGATATCCCGAAGAAGGCCGACGATGGTTAGAGCGCGCAACCGCCCGAATCAAGGGCGAGGAGCCGGAAGAGATTGCGGTACTCCACGGCCTGGCGATCATCCTGCTGCAACAGGGCGAATCCGAGACCGCGCGCCGGCTCCTCACTCAATGCCTGGAATATTGGCGTGCCCGTGATGATGACAGTCAAACCGCCAAGGAACTCAATAGCCTCGCCATTGCCTACCGCTTCGCCGATGATCAGGACAAGGCGCGTGAGCTGTTCGAGGAAGGCATGGTCTTGGCCCAGCGCAGCGGCGACAACAGCCGTCTAGCTGCCCTGCTCTCAAATTTGGGAATCTTGGAGATTGATGCCGGTGAGCCGGCTTCGGCCATTGAGCGGTTCAATCGAGCCGTCGACTTGGACCGAGAACTCGGAGATTCCTGGGCAGAGGCATGCGATCGGGTTAATCGTGCGGCTGCCCTACTTCAGGCTGGCGAGATTGACCAGGCCGATCAGGAGTTGCGCGACGTCTCACAGCCGGCGCTGGCCGTGAACGATGTCGACTTGACGATCGGCTTGATCGAGCTGTTGGCGATGCTTTGGGCGGAGAGAGGGGAGGTCCGGCAGAGCGCGCGGCTTTACGGGACCGCTGAGACAATGCGCAAGCAAGCCAACTTGCCTCGACCGCCGCCCGACGAAGCGCATCTGAATCGGGCACTCGCCAAGAACCGGTCAAAGGTCAGCGAATCAGTCTGGCTCAGTTATGTGCGCGAGGGTCGGTTGCTGAGCCGGGAGGACGCAATCGCAGAAGGCATCCGCAGGTCAACCGCCGAAACCGCACCTGCCTAGCGATGACAGCCCCCGTCTTTTTCGGGTCGTGAATACGGCTTGGCAATCTCCTCCGTGCCTTTGTAGGCGTACGGGTCCTGGCCGGCGACCATCACGATGTCGCGATAGTCGACGATGGCCATATGCTCGTCGTCCCGCGGCGCGCGCCAAGGGAGTAGGGATTCTGCGCTCATGTAGTGGTTGGCAAGCGCACGCCGGTAGCCGTGTTTGCCCGAGTTCTGAAGCGATCGGTGGAGCAAGTAGCCGTTGAAGATCAGCGCTGTTCCGGCTGGAATCTCGACCGGCACGGCGTCCTCGTCGCGGTAGGGAAATGCGTACGCCTCGACGGTGCAGTCGAATTCTGGATCACTTTGCTCGTGGGTCGGGTAGAGCACCCCGCGGCGGTGTGAGCCGGGCAATACCCACAGACAGCCGTTCTCGATGGTTGTGTCGTCCAACGCAATCCATACCGCAGTAAGCGAGCGGTCGCGAGTTGGAATGAAGTATTCGTCCTGGTGCCAGGCCTGGCCGGGTTTGCCCTCCGACTTGATGAACAACATGGACTGCATGGCCTTGACGTTGGGACCGACGACGGCGGTGAGCGCCTCCACAATCCGGGGATTGCGGAGGGCGTCCGATGCCGCGGCCGAGACCTTGTGTGGAAAGTGAATGCACAGGTAGCGGCGGAGCAGCTCATCGTCAGTTCCCGTCGCTGCGACTTCGGCTGCAGAGTCCTCAGGGTTCTCGGTGCTCCACATCCCGTATCGGATTTGGCCGTAATCGCCGCGGCACAGCCTGAGCGCGTCCGCGTTTACCGCCGCAACCTCATCCGCGTTCAGGGCGTCCGCCAGCAACGCAAATCCGAACTCTGCGTAGTGATCGGTGAGGTTTGGGCCGACGCGTTCGAACAGCGTCAGGCCTGCCGGCGTCGTGCGGTTGGGAAGGACCTCAGTGTCCGGGAGAACGGTCGTCATCGTTAAGCCTTTCGCATGTGACAGCACTACCAGCTTCGCGGAAGGGCATCGGAGTGCCAATGCCTGCGACGAACGCTCTAATATCTGAAAATGACCTCTCTGCCGGCGATCGAGCCAGGAAGCATGGTGCAGCTGGCTGACTATCCCGCTGGCGCCCTATTCGGACCGCGTCGACTATACGACTACGAATTCGTTTGGCTGCTTCGCGGTTCTGCCACCTGGTCGACCCGCGATGTTGATCAATCCGGCAGCCCCATCAGCCTCGAGACTCATCTCCTGCTGCCAAGCATGCTTGCTCTTGCAAGAGCCGGAACTATCGATTCCTACCACTGGGATGACACCCAGCTGTCTACTCACGCATACGTGCATTTCCGGCTTGGCGAGGCCCGTGGTCTTGCTCCAGAGTCAACGTGGCCGGCAACTCGCAGTCTGGCTGGCAATGCGGTCCTAGCGGCCCTTTGCAGTTACTTGCTCGAGCTTTCCGGACAGGAGTCTGCGGCTGCACGGCGCCGAAGTGACCAAATGATCGGTCTACTGCTGGACCTGTTCGTGTCTGGTCCGCTAGAAGATGCTCAGCCAGCGCTGCACCCGTATGTCGCAGCGACGCAGCTCCACGCCCGCAGCATGTGGCAGTCCGATGGTCCTCGACTGATTGCAGCTGAGGAGTTGGCTGCGGCAGTGAATGTCTCGCCCGGCCATTTGTTCCGGATATTTCGCAGGGCCTATGGCTGCGGTCCGGCCCGAGCGCTTGAGCTGGTCCGGCTGGCCCGTGCGGCCGTTGCCTTGCAGCGCAGCAATGCTTCGCTCGCCGAGATAGCCCATCGCGGCGGATTCGCGAACGCCTATCACTTCTCTCGGCGTTTCGCCCTGACATACGGTCGACCGCCAGGCGCCTACCGGGCTCTCAGTTTTGGCCCGGATCCGCTTGAACCTGTGCGAGCAGCCGGCCTGCTGTCGTTCGCCGCTCCATTGATGAGCTTGGAGTGGGCCAGTGAATCACCGAATGATCTTGAGCACTACATCAAGCAGCGGACGTACGAATCCGCATCTGACCAGCCAGAGATTCCATGAGCTGAACGAAGCGTGCCGACAACTGTGCCCAGTCGTGATCACGTGACGCCGCTCGATGACCATTGGCACCCAACCGGAGTCGAAGCGCGCGATCGCTTCGCAACGTCAAGATCGCGTCGACGACTGCGCTCGCGTCGTCCCATGGAACCTCGAGGCCAAGCTGGTGCTCTTTCACCATCTTGGCGGCAAGTGGCAGTGGTGTTGTGATCACTGGTACGCCAAGGGCCCCGTACTCGACGATCTTCGTCGGCAAACTGTTCCGGAAGTTGGGCAGGTCCTTCAGCAGGCAGAGTCCCGCCAGCGACCCAGCGAGCCGGGCGAGCGCCAGGTCACTTCGAACGAAGCCGAGCCACGTCAGGTCGCCGGCCGACGCTGCAGATTGCAGCGCATGCTTGGTCTGCGGGTCGCTGGCCTCACCGATCACTTCAAGTCGTACAGCGCCACCAGTCCGCCTCCGCAGTTTGCGGCCAACATCGATCATGGTGTCCGAGCCGCGCGATGGGGTGACCGATCCGAGATACGTCACCCGTTCATCGCCAGGCGGGACGACGATCCGCGGGACAGTGACGGCATTAGCCACGACGGGATGCGAGCGGCGAAATCTCTCCTGGTAGGCAGGTTCCGCTAGTAAGAAGCGATATCGCTCTTCCGCCACCCGCTCGATGCGCCGCCAGGCCGCAGCCCCCGGGCGGCGGAGGGGGCCCGGCATCCAGGACTTGACCGGAAGTGCGGCGGCTGGATCCTCATGGACGTCCCAGACCAGATTCCTCAGTCCCAATCCGGCCGCAGCCAGAACCAGTTCAGGATCATGGACAACGACGACATCGTGATCATCGGCCAGAGATCGCAGGACTGTTCGCCCGGCATGCCAAGCGTGCATTCGGTTCCTGGCGTGCGCACGTGCGATGTCGATGCAGCGCAGAGTGCCGCCTCCAGGCCCGGCGGCGTACTGTCGCGGCACCTCCAGGCCGAACGCTCGGAACGGCGCGGCGAATGTGATCCGCCAACCGGCGACGAGCAATGCCGCAATCTGGCGCTGTCGAATTCGAGAGTCCTCCGGATTGTGCACGACGGTCATCACGAGCGCAGACGGAGCTGGAAAGCTCGCCGTCCGTGATCTTGCCGGCGCCAGCAGCGTGGACATCACAAAAGCTGGACGTGATCCGAGCGATGCGCGATGCCGCGCGTGTCGAGGAATCGCGTCGAGAACGCGGCCATCTCATCGATGTCGTACTCGTCGTGGTTCTGAAGCAGAACGCAAATGTCGGAATCTCGCAGGGACTCGAAGAGATCATCCACCCGCGGCACGTCGTAATTACAGACCGCGAACTGCTTGACCAAGGGATCGTGGAAACGCAGGATTGCACCCTGCGAAAGCAGGGTCTTGGCCAGCGGCACGGCGGGTGACTCCCGGGTGTCGGCGATGTTCGGCTTGTATGTCACTCCCAGCAGAAGCACGGATGCGCCTCGCAACGGAGTTCCGTCCAGATTGAGTTGATCTTGGATCCTCCGGGCGACGTAGCTGGGCATGGTTGCGTTGATTTCCTGGGCTAGCTCGACGAACCGGAATGGATAGCCAAGGCGAGCCCGCACCCGATGCGACAAATAGTTGGGATCGATTGGGATGCAGTGGCCGCCGACACCGGGGCCAGGCCGGAAGGCTTGGAAGCCGAACGGCTTGGTGCTGGCGGCATCGATCACGTCCCATAGGTCCACTTTCAGGTCATGGCAGAACCGGGCCATCTCGTTGACCAGTGCGATGTTGATGTGCCGGTAGGTGTTTTCCAAAAGCTTGGCCATCTCTGCTTCACGCGTGCCTTTGGCCCGGACAACCGTGTCAACGAACTTGGAGTAGAAGGCGGCAGCAGCTTCGGTGCACGCGGGCGTGTGACCGCCTACCACCTTGGGTGTGTTCTTCGGACCGAAGGTTGAGTTGCCGGGGTCGATTCGTTCTGGAGAGAAAGCCAGGCAGAAGTCTTCACCGGCAACCATTCCGGACGCTTCGAGGATTGGCCGGATCTCTTCGTCCGTCGTTCCTGGATAGGTCGTGGATTCCAAGATCACCAGCGTGCCGCGCTGGAGATGTTCCGCAACCGCGTCCACTGCGCTCAGGACCGGGCGGAGATCGGGAGCTCCGTCGCTCGACAAGGGCGTCGGAACGCAGATCACGATGGTCCGGGCTCCGCTCAGGACCCTGGCGTCGGACGTGGCATAGAAGCCCCGATGCAGCATCTGGCCAACATCGGAGTCGTCAAGATCGTCGACGTGCGAACGTCCGGCGTTCAAGCCGGCCACGACTTCAAGATTGATGTCAAAGCCGATGACGCTCAGGCCGGCTGCGGTCGCTTCATGCGCCAAGGGCAGACCGACGTAGCCCATTCCGATGATGACGGCGTCGACCGTACGATCCATTGCCTTCAACTCCTACGTGGGGGAAGTTCGCGCTTCGGTGAAGCACGCACAGGGGTGAAAGGGCAGGGCAGTGATCTTGTCCCCGATCGCTACGCGCTACGGCGGCATGATCACTGCGGCCAACGCTAGAGCTTGTCGCCACGAAAACCGCGCAAGAATGCGAGATTTCGTGTCGTGTTGTCGATATCGGTTCGAAAAGTGAATGTATGCAGACGTTCCCCGGCGACTGAAAATTTGTCAGGCGGGTCTCCTGGCGGGGAGGCCGACCTTCCGGTACAGGGCCTCGTACGTTTCTGCGACCGCCGTCCAGGTGCGGTGGTGAGAGACCCATGATCGGCCACGGCGACCAACCTCTCGGCGTTCCTCAGGGCAGTTACGCAACCACTCGACCTGGCTTGCCCAGGCCGCCGGATCCTCTGGCGCAACTGCCCAACCGGCATCGCTATCAGCCAGCAGCTCGGTCAGCGGAGGAAGGTCGCTGACCAAGATCGGTATTCCCATCCCGAGCGCCTCGAGCGGTTTCAGCGGTGGGACTAGCTCTGTGACCGGGGTGCGTCGCCGCGGCACGCAGAAGACGTCGATCGCGGCGTAGTAGGCTGCAATCTCGTTGTGCGGAATCTTTCCGGTAAAGGACACCCGGTCGGACAGATCGATTGATGACCGGCGGAGTTCTGCAATCGACGGACCGTCACCGACAACGAGCAGCTGGACGTCTGGGCACTCGATGAGGCGCAGGGTCGCCAGCAAGGTGTCGACACCTTCGTAGTCGTTCAATGTGGTGACCACGCCGATAACCAACGCCGACTCGCCGATGCCTAGGCGTCGACGGGTCGCCGGCCCGTCATTTTCCGACCCCCGAAATGTCTCGGAGACCGCATTCGGGACTACGAAAACCTGGTCGGGATCGACTCCACGCCCGACGATCTCGGTACGCATCGTCTGTGAGAGCGTCACGACAAGATCGGCCTGCTGCATGCACCAGGTCTCAGCATTTCGGGACATCTGGTACCGATCCGATTCGACCACACCCCCGGAGGTTCGCCAGGTCTCCTCGAGGAAACCGCGAACCTCATACACCACGGGCAGGCCGATCCGCCGTCCTACCGCGAGGCTGATTTGGGCATTGTCGTGTTTCGAGTGAGCATGAATTACGTCGGGTCGTACCTTCATCATCAGACGATGCAACGTCCGAATTCCTTGATCAAGCCGCGGCCCAGCCGAAGATCGAAGTCCACCAACCGGCTGCAGCCGGTGGTATGTCACCGAATTCAAGATCAGCTGGTCAGGGCTTCCT
>JBKPML010000082.1:0-9708 GCA_046732135.1 Actinomycetota bacterium | reverse complement strand
ACTTCGCCATGCGGGCGACGGATTGAGTCAGAACAGGAACCGGCTGCGCGACGTCGCCAGCCTCGCCATCTTCAGCCGCCACAGCTCGGAACTCACGATAAAGCGGCCAAAGAAACCCACCGCAAAAATGACTCTCCACGTTCCGTATACACAATCTCTCTCCTGACAAAGCCGACTACGGCGAGATTAAGCCGCTTCACCGTGTCACTGAAATTCAATCCGCACTAGCAAAGTTGCCAGGAAGGCAGCAGACTAGGCAACATTCCTACTCGTACGCTTTAGAAGGGTTGGGGAATGACAGGGAACGGCGAGAATCTCGAGGCCGATGGGACCACTCCGTTCAGAGAGTGGACCACCCTCACAACCGATGACGGCCCAGAGGTGCGCGTGCGCCTTTATGGGCCAATGGTTCGCCTTGAGAGCCACCTGGTGCCGGCTCGGCTCGAAATCGAGACCGGTAGCAAGGGTGAACCGGAAATTTACGCCCGTGTCGAGGTCGATGAGAACCGGTCCAAGCTGGCTGAGCTGCGCTTTGTCAGCACCGACCCGGACGCCCGTGGCATACGCCAGTCAGATCTTCGCGAGATCCAGGTCACGGCGCTGCTCGAGGACTTCGTAGCAATGTTCACACTTGGCTACGGGCAATTCCCCTACCTGTACAAGGGCAGGGACGCACCCGCCGAGAGCATCGAGACGTACGGGCTGGAGCTCTATAACGCCGAGGAGACCGATGTCGGGCTAGAGCCGTCGTTCCTGCGCGTTGCTCGCGGTCTGCGGGGCGGCCGTAAGCGTGACATCACTCCCGCGCTGCTGGAGAAAGTGGCCGAGATCTACCGGGCGAACATCCAGGGCGCACCAACTAGGGCCGTCGTGCATCACTTCCAGGTCTCCCAGCGCATGGGCGTTGAGTACGTCTCGCGCGCACGCAAGGCCGGCCTATTGCCGGCCACCGTTAGGGGTAGGAAGCAAGCATGAGTACGGCCGGCCCGCCGTCAAACAGGCAGGGACGTTTCCGTGTACCGCTGCCGTCGAGCCCGTGGTGGTAGCAGGCCGGCACGCCGAGCTCGGCCGGTTGCCCTGTCGCCGAGGAGGCCGGGGTGTCACGGCAGTGCGCGCACCGCTGGTCTGGAACGAGTCGGGAGCGGACTGCGATCCGTTGACCGGCAACTGATCCGCGGGATCCCGTGGCGGGGCGAAGTAGGCGGCCGCGCGGAAGACCTGCCGGTAGGGCCCATTCGATTTGCAGCGTGCGGAGCAAATGAGGCGCCCATATAGAGGCCGAACACGTCGAGTTGTACGCCCAGAAATGCGAACGCCATTCCGAGCGGTAAGAGCCAGAAGAGCACCGCCAGATAGCAACCCAACCGAGCGCCCAGCTCGCTGAGCTCCAACCAGGGGCCCTACACCCGCAGCCGCGCGAACAGCCCGCGGATCGAGGTCAGGTGCCGGTTCAGCCGACGGTGGTGAGGGCGTGCGGAGCACAGTCGATGATGAGCCCCGAATTGGGCGCCAGGTGGAAAACTTCTCCGTCGATCTGGACGGGAACACTGTCGACCGTCGTGAACTCGACCCGGCTGACGTGCGCCTGGGCTCCGAGCCCAGTAGTCACTGCGCGTAGCGCCATGACGGCGATTCGCCATCGGTGTCCGTGCCGACGCGACACCACCTCGAACTGTCCGTCGTCGGGGCGGGCGGTGTTGCTGAGCCGACCATACTTGGCCATCCGCGCCACGTTGGCGAACACCAGACTGTCGTACAACTCACGGCGGCCGTCAGTTCGGAGGATCTCCACCGGCGTAAGCGTGCTGAAGGTCCGCAGCACTGAGAACAGCTCGGCGATCGTCCCTTTCCGGTCCCGTTTCAGCCCCACCGCCATCAACGGCGTCAGCCCGAACCCAATGTAGGAATGCGCGTACTGGTTCCACTCCCCGTCAGCTGAGCGGACCGTCAGCCGCAATAGATCCAGATGGCGGGCGCGGCCCCTCGCGTGAGCGGCGACGATCGCGTCCACCAGCGGCATCCGCCGAGTGCTGCGCCGGTGGTCGTTGGCATTCCCGCCGGCCGCGACAGCGGCCAATGCTTCATTCCCGGACACGTCAAGGACGCCGTTTACGACCTCGTTGTAGACGCCGTCGCCGCTGACCGCGACGATCAACGGCCGCCCCGTCGTCGCGGCATCGCTTGCCAGGTCACGGGCATGCCCGGCGTGCTTGGTCGCCACTGACACCACCGGCACATCGGGCAGCCGGCGACCAAGCTCTCTCCGCACCGACTCCGCCAACGTCAACAGGACGCGCCTGTTCACCGGGTTGTAGATCAGCACAATCCGGTCGAAAAGCTCAAACCCGCATGTCATCTAACAAGCCACTCCTGATTGACAGTAACGAGGGGCACTCCTGCCCGCAGGGTATCCATCTGCCAGCACCGGCAACAAATAGAATCCCCTGCCACGAGAAGTCATCACCTGACGCAATCCCCGACCCGACACCAGGTTTATTTGAGTGTCTCGTGGACTGGTGGAGTTTTTTGGTGCAGCAAGGTGTGGCCTGCTGGGGTAGGCGCAATTGACGCCGTCGACGCCGGCATCTTGAAGTCGGAGTGTCGCGGATCTCCCGCCGGCTGGACGAGCCGGTGACCACGCAAGACAATAGCGGAAGTTCAGTAAAATATCGCCACTGTGAAGCGCGAGGCTGGTGTCTCCGAGATCGATTTACCAGACAGCGACGACGTTCTAACCTGCGAGACGCGCGTTAGTGGCGCGCTTTGACGGCCAAGATTCCAGCATCAACGGCAGTTGCTGCTGGCCGCGACACCCGTGTCAGTTAACTACCAGCTCAGCTGAGCGCGAAGAGCCTGTAATTGGTTCGTTACCTCTATCTGAATTGATCGTTCAGTACCGTCGCTACTACTGGTGTAAAGGTTCATGAATACCGGTTGGTTCGACAGATTGCTGGAGCCCGCGTGGCTTACAGATACCTCGGTCAATATTGGGGGTGCGTCGGAGCCCATTAACACTTCGGGGTTCTCTATGTATGCGACCCATCGAGCGCCCTGAAGCATCGCGTTATGATGCATTTCGCAGATGATCTTCTCATCATTCTCACTCTCTCCGCTCCGAATTAGGAATCGCATCAATCCGGGCTGGTCGCAACGCAAGACGTCGCACGTCGTCATCTCTACACATTACCGTGGGCGTCAAGCAGTCGTTCTTGATCGCGATTTTGCATAGAATTACTTGCTCTCAAATCACAGAACCATCGAGCCCAGCCGGTTTCGTAGGCCCTGCCTTGGTTAACTATCGAATGGCAAAAGTTCTGATCAATGATTAGTTGAACACGTCCCCACCGCCACCATCGACCGCAATGAAGCCGAAGCCTTTCTCGACGTTGAACCAGTTAACGGTTCCTTGTGCCATGAAACATCTCCCAGTATCCAGAAGTCGCACCGCGACTCCCGACCACTGTCAGACGCCAACCTAGCCAACGCGCACGCAAAATCCGGCGGCGTAGGCCTGACCACGGCTCAAGAATTGCAACAGCTTCCCCCACTCTCCCATACATCCATGGCAACCGAGAATCTGTGGGGTGAGCCACAGGGAGTCGGGTTCCTGGAGTTCTGGCACTCCGAGTTCCTTCTCGTCCTGCAAACGTGGGCCGCGGCGCCAGATTCCTCGCCTGGTCCGTCCTCGCACCGCGACACCCATTGCTATGCCATGAAAGTTGGCACTTTGGCTGCACCCTGTGAACGGCAAACTCCCTCACTGGAGGCGATCGCGTTCCTCCTTTGTTGGAGCGGGTTTCAGGTAACCGATCCAGATGGCCTCATCAGCGATAGTCCGAAGTTTCCGGTTGGTGTGCTGCGATCGGTATTTGAGGATGGCAATCGCGTGATCTTGAGAG
Source organism: Actinomycetota bacterium (assembly GCA_046732135.1). Taxonomy (GTDB): domain Bacteria; phylum Actinomycetota; class Actinomycetes; order Propionibacteriales; family Propionibacteriaceae; genus Microlunatus. The sequence goes on along the minus strand of JBKPML010000082.1, from coordinate 5,809 downwards.
CAACCGAGTCGGGACATCAGGATCCCCTGAGCTATACCGGCGCGGTGTCGAGCGAGGACTGCCTGCACCAGACTGTCACGCGTGTTGGCATTGTGAATCACGCGGGCGGTCCGAGATTCTGACGCTAGTGTTCAACGGTCACAAGGCACGGCGTTGCGCGACGAGCGGGCAGAGAAAGGGGTCCTTGCCCCGCAGTCCGACGCTATTCAGATATCGGATGATGACACGGTAGGACTGCCATAGCGTCGTCTGGGTATATGGCACGCCTTCGGCCGCGCAATAGGCGGCAACAAGGGGCTGCACCTTGCGGAGGTAAGGGCGCGCCATCGAGGGGAACAAGTGGTGTTCGATCTGGTAGTTGAGGCCGCCCATCAGGATCGACATGAAGCGTCCGCCGCTGATGTTGCGACTCATCAGGACCTGGCGGCGCAAAAAGTCCAACTTCAGCCGGGGAGAGACCAGCGGCATGCCGATGTGGTTCGGCGCAAAGGATGAGCCGAGGTAGAAACCGAAGACGGCCAGCTCAACGACGATGAACGCAAGGGCCTTGCCTGGCGGCAACACTAGGAACGCGAGAGCGACGAAGCCGCCAACGCGGACCGTCAATAACGTGAGCTCGACCCATCGGCGCTCGACCGGGCCGCGTTTCAAGGCGCGGCGGAACCCTTCTGTGCGGAGCGAGAGGCCTTCGAGCATCAGGATCGGGAAGAAGTACCAGCCTTGGTGGGAGACCAGCCACTTCATCAATCGGCTACGGGGCCGAGCTGCCTGGTCAGGGGTCCAAGCGAGGGCGCCTGGGGCGACATCGGGATCAGAACCGACTTTGTTCGGGTTGGCGTGGTGTCGGTTGTGCTTGTTTCGCCACCAGCCGTAGCTGATGCCGACAAGCAGGTTTGCGATGATCAGGCTGGTCCAGTCGTTCCACCGACCGGATTCAAAGATTTGGCGGTGAGCTGCGTCATGCCCGAGGAACCCTAACTGGGCCATAACGATCGCGAGCACACCGGCGCTGATCAGTTGCCACCAGCTGTCTCCGATCCAAATGAAGGCGAGTATCCAGGCGGCCAGAATGACCAAAGCGCCGACTAATTTGGTCCAGTAGTAGCCGTACCGGCGGCGCATTAGATCCAGCTCTTGTACGCGGCGCGTCAGTGCCGTAAAAGAGCTGACGGCTCGGGCGTTTGTGGCTGAATCAGGAACCTTCGTCGATGCAGCGGGGTTGATGGTAGACGTCATAGCGGGAGAGCCGTTCGTAGCGGACTTCCCGGAAAGAGTCTGGGCGACAGCGGGATTGCTTCGGGAGCCGCGGCGAGCGTACACGGCGACTCAGGCCCCAGGCCGACTGCGACATGCAGTGAGGACAATCTACCCCGTGAACGCCCAAGTCAATCTGCGCTGACTGTCGCTCGAAGATCATTTTTTGACGTCGCGCCATCGCGATAGGCTTTCAGGCGAATTAGCCCTCAAAACTAAGCTGACCGGGCTGTGAACATCGAAGAGGATCATGGATTCCGACGACAATGCCGAGGTCGGGCCGTCGGGTCGCGACGTACAGGGTGTGACCGTAGAACAGGCTGCTGAGCGTCGGTCCGCGGAAGATGAGGACCTTCGCGACAGTCTCGAGAGTCTGTCCCGGTTGGCGTCGGACCGGCTTCCGCTGGAGGACCTGCTGACCCAGGTCGCCACTTACGCAGTGCAAGCCATTCCAGGCGCCGACGGCGCAGGTTTGACCATGCTCGAGCAGGACAGGGCCGACACCATCGTGGCGACCGCCCCGTTTGTGACCGAAGTCGACGACATTCAGTACGGCATGGACCAGGGCCCCTGCATCAGTGCTGCCCGTGAGGGTCAGACCGTGATGTCGGGCTCACTCGGCGGAGATCCGCGCTGGCCGCGTTTCGGCGGCCGGGTCGCCCGGCTCGGCGTACACAGCGTGGTGTCGTTGCCGTTGATCACCCCCGACGGCGTGGTCGGCGCGATGAACGTCTACGCCCACGGCAAGAACGTCTTCGACGAACGGGCCGCCGAACTCGGCCAGATCTTCGCCGCACCAGCCGCAATCGCGGTACACAATGCCCATGTCCTCGCACAGACCCGACGGCTGGCCAACCAGCTGCAGTCGGCCCTGGAACTTCGCGGCGTCATCGACCGGGCTGTCGGGATCCTGATGAGTCGGAGCGGCATCACCGAGCATGAGGCCCTCGAGCGGCTGCGCTCACTGAGCCAGCACGAGCATCGCAAGCTTGCCGAGGTAGCCCGACAAATCGTGAATGAGGCCGTCGCACGGGCGCGAGCCCGAAACCGGCGTAGTCGAGAACCGTCCTGATTAGGCGCCGTTGACCTCCCGGCGTAGAGTCTAACTGGACGCGGCTATCTGACTCCCCGGTCCGCGCGGCCGCCGCTAGTGGTCTTGGCGATTTGTCGAGCCCAGTTCATGTAGTACGACCAGCGGGCGGATCCGCTTCCTCGGAGCGCGAGTGTGGATCTCCCAGCAACCGTACTCACGCGCCTTCAAGATCTCACAGTCAGCATCGGCGAAGATGATCAGGATCTGGACGAGACGCTGGCGGCGCTGACCGCGGCGTTGCGTGCGACGGCCGCCACCTATTGCGGACTTCGGCTGACTATTGTCGAGACCCAGGGCCCGGTCACACTGACCGCCTTCACGGACGGTCACGACGTACGGGTCGGGACGTCGTTGCGTCTCCCTCTTGCACTGGTTTCGCAGCAGGTTGATCGGAAGAGCAGAGTCGTCTTCTTCGCCGTAACCCCTGGCGCGCTCACCGATCTCGCCGCCGACCTGAGCTACGCCCTCGGGGGCATTCCCGTCGACCAGGCATCGCCGGCCGTGGACGGCGTTGATCAGAGAGGGATCCATGCGGACGATCGGCGAAGAGCAATTGAGCTCGACGTTGATCTTCCACTGCTCTCTCGCGTCTCCGGGCTGACCGGACTGGCCGAACTAACGGTCTTGAATCGCGCCATCGGGATGCTTGTCGCTCAAGGCCACGACATTGAGCAAGCTCATCAACAGCTGCGCCGCGATGCCGCCGCTGCTGGAGTCGAACCGCACGACTACGCCGCGCGGATTCTTCGCCGGTGAACCAATGGCTCATCGGGGCGCTGCCATGTCCTGTATTGGCCGCCGTCAAGCAGGCGGTCTTGTGGCATAGGTGGCGCCCACGAGTAGATTCCGGGTAATGAAGGCAGTGGTCCTGACCCGTACCGGCGGGCCGGACGTGCTCCAAGTCCGGGAGCGGCCCGATCCGTCGGTCGGAGCGGGTGAGGTACGGATCGCCGTGCGGGCCGCCGGCGTCAACTTCGCCGACACCATAGCGAGAGTCGGCCTATATCCCGCCACGCCCAAACGGCCGTGCGTCTTGGGCTACGAGGTCGCCGGCGAGGTCGAGACCATCGGTCCGGATGTCAGCGGGTTGGTCGTCGGGCAGCGAGTGATGGCAGGGACGCAGTTTGGCGGTCAAGCGGAGCTCGCGACCGCCCGGGCAAGGGATGTTATGCCGATGCCGGACCATCTCAGCTTCGAGGAGGGTGCTGCCTTCTGTGTCAGCTACGGGACCGCGTACGCGGCGCTGATGATCATGGGCGGCCTTCGGGAGCGGGACCGGGTGTTGATTCACTCCGCCGCTGGTGGCGTCGGGATTGCCGCGACGCAGGTCGCCCGCAACGTCGGCGCGGAGATCTTCGGTACTGCATCGGCGGCCAAGCACGCTGCCATTTCGGCGCAGGGTGTGCATCATCCGATCGACTATCGCAGCCAAGACTTCAAGGCCGAGGTTCGGAGGCTCACCGACGGGGAAGGGGTAGACGTCGTGATGGACGCGATGGGACCCGCCTCGTTTCGCAAGGACTATCGGATCTTGCGGCCGGGTGGCCGGCTGATCATCTACGGCCTTTCCGACGCTGTCAACGAGGACGGCCGAAACCTTCGCTCCGCCGTGACCAGCTTGCTCCGGCTCCCGACTTCGACGATGCCCTGGTGGAACGCCGGCCGGCTGCTGAACCAGAACCGCGGAGTGTTCAGTCTCCATCTGCTCAGCTGGTGGCGCCGGGAGGGTGACATGCATAGGATCACCGCGCCGCTGCTGACCGACCTGGCGGCCGGAAAGTTGGCGCCCGTTGTTGCGAAGGTATTCCCATTCAGCAGGGCCGGTGACGCCCACCGCTTCCTCGCCGAACGACGCAACATCGGCAAGGTGGTTCTCACTCCAGGCTGACGCCGGCCGTGCGGTCAGATGGCGTTGAGCGACCACCGGGCAGAGGAAGGGGTGGTCCTCTTCGGGCCGACGGTGGTTGAGGTAGCCGATGATTGGTGCGGTACGCCTGCCACTGCGTGGTTGGGTGTGGGGACCTCGGCCGCGCGCAGTAGGCGGCGACCAGAGGGGGCATGCAGCGGTACTGGCTTCCGCCTGGATCGTCGCGCGTCTCCCGCGCTGGCGTCGGGTACCGCCTCAATCCAGTGGGCGAATCCCATGCCGCTTTCCGGACGTCCTTGTTCAGGACGAGAATCGGTGGGTGAGGACTTTCCGGCGTTATGTGGCGATTGGCGATTCGAGCACTGAAGGGCTCGAGGATGTCGACGGCGAGCGCGGCTACCGCGGCTGGGCGGACCGGTTTGCCGAGATCATCGCCAACGCCCAGGCCGAGCCGCTTTACTACGCCAACCTGGGCGTGCGCAGCCTGAAACTGAGCGAGATCCGTGCCACACAGTTCGGCGCGGCGATGGCGATGCAGCCCGATCTATTCTCGATCTTCGGCGGGGCCAACGACCTGCTGTCGGTCACCTGCGACTTCGGCGGGATCAGGGCCGACCTGGCTGCGATCTTCGGCGAGGCGCGGTCGCGGGACTGCACGGTGGTGACCTTCACCATGCCCGATCCGTCCTCGATAAACCCCTTCGGCGGGCGACTGCGCGGCCGGATGTTCCATTTCAACGACATCGTCCGAGAGGAGGCGGAGCGGTACGGCGTGCTAGTCATGGACTTCCATGCCTACCCGATCATCCAGGACCCCCGCCTGTTCTCCGAGGACCGGTTGCACGGCAACGAACTTGGGCACGAGCGCGTGGCGGCCGCCATGGCCTGGCGGCTAGGCATTGAGGGCGCCGATGAGTCGTGGGCCGAGCCATTCCCTGAGGCGCCGCCCCGGTTGCGGACTCGTGAACAGCTCGCCGCGGACGTCGAATGGGCTCGACGATACTTCGCGCCCTGGCTCGGCAGGGGCATCCGGCGGATCCCACACGGCTCCGGACTTACCGCAAAGCGACCCGTGCTAACCCCTGTGCCCAAACACCTGCGCTAACCCGTGTGGCCAAACATTGGTCGTGAGCCGCGCCTAAAGGGCTCAGGTGCCGGTACGCGGCCGCACTCCTCGACAGGCGGTGACCTGACGGCTTCGCCTGCGGATGAAGCAGCTCGGCGGGCATCTATTTTGTACCCGCCAAGCCTGTGGCCTGGCCTGGGGTACCACCACGCCACGCCATATCGGATAGTTACCCCGACAGACCTCGGGCTATCACGCTGCCGGGCTCTCTGTTGGGCTTGAGACCATACCCCAACGGGCGCCGCAGGCTCGTTAGGGCAATACCCGGCGTGCACCAACCTCGCTGCTCGTTGTCGAACTCATCGGTGGGCGACATCGGCGCGAGGGGGGACGAGCGCGGCATCCCTGACTGGTAGCGACGACCGTGGGCGCGTAGCGTCAAAGGTGGTCACCAGTGCAAGGAGGCCAAGATGAAGGCTTCAGGCGAGGTCAACACGAGAGAACAACGCCGCGAGGCAGGGGCGCTTCT
>JBKPML010000081.1:0-5485 GCA_046732135.1 Actinomycetota bacterium | reverse complement strand
GCGATCGTTGCCGAGCTGGACCGCAGGGCCGAGGCTCAGCACGTACCTTCGGCGCAAGGCGTGACGGTTGCCACCCTGCATTCCGCTAAGGGGCTGGAATGGGAGGCGGTTGCGCTGCTCGGCGTGCATGAAGGCTCCCTGCCATTTGTCCTTGCCACGACCCCGGACCAGATCGCCGAGGAGCGGCGGCTGCTCTACGTCGGCATCACCCGGGCTCGGCGCCATCTACGGATCTCCTGGTCGCGGACGCGGAACGGTGGCGGCAACCCACGCAGGGCCTCGCGCTTCCTCGATCCGGTGCTCCCGGCCTCCCTGATCAACTCGACAGTCAAATCGGGCAGCGCCCGGGGCAGAGGTTCCCTGCTAGCAGCTCACTGTCGATCATGTGGACGCGCGTTGAACGACTCTGTGGAGCGCAGACTGGGTCGCCATAGCGACTGCCCGTCCACCTTCGACGAACGCACGCTGACGCTACTCAAGGAGTGGCGTCGGCAGGAGGCTGCCGCCCAGGGCCTGCCGGCATACTGCGTGTTCACTGACGCGACGTTGGTCGCGCTTGCGGAGGCGCGGCCTGCTACTGCGGCGGAGTTGATCAAGGTTGTGGGCCTCGGCCCAGCCAAGGCGGAGAAGTACGGTGATCATGTGCTGGCGATCCTTGCGCAAGAAAATTCTGCGGCGGCCAAGTCCTAAGGGAAAGATCATTCCGCAACCGTGCTACACAAAACTGTTTGCGTGGACTTGGGATGCTGGCTTAGTCTGACCCAAGACGGCAGTTTGCCTTGGCGGCTGTCGTCGAAATCCGCAGGCAACAAGATCAAGGAGAGGAGGGCGGTCTAGATGGTCGGAACCAGGATTGACTGGCAGTTGCCGACGTGCCGCCCGAGTGATCTTGCCATGCGCGCATCGGGCGACCAGCAGCTGCCGGCCCGGCCTGTCACCGATCCGCAGCTCGCCGACGTTCACTCACCTCGCACAGTCAATGGAGTTCGGCTCCAGTGGCGAGGAGTGGGCGTATATGCCATGTCCGATCAGCCGACAGCAACCACGGCAGCTCAAGGCGATCGCATCGCTGTCAGCGATGTGCACGTCACCGACAACAAGTTTTCGACACGTTTGGGGCCACCTCCATTGAGCCCGCCGGTGTAGCTCAGCACCGGCAGCCTCCAAGGGCCGTGATCCCAAACAAACCGGGAATCACGGCCTTCGTGTTTCCCGGCCAGGATCGAGCCGCTCCACAGGATTGGGCGCTCACGAACAGAAAAGCTGGCCGAAAATGAATGAGGCAGGTGGCGGCGTGATGACTTTCCCAGGTGTCACCCCGCCAAACGCAGTGCCGCCTGACTTGCCCTGTCGTCTTGTCAATCCCGACCTGTTCTTCGCCGAGTCTCCGGCGGATGTCGAGGAGGCAAAGGCGCTGTGCTTGGCGTGCCCGATTCGGGAGCGCTGCCTAGCCGGTGCCTTGCAGCGGCGAGAGCCGTGGGGTGTCTGGGGTGGCGAGCTGTTCGTCCAGGGTGTCGTCGTGGCGCGAAAGCGGCCGCGCGGACGTCCGCGGAAGCACCCGCTGCCCGAGTACGCGCCTGCTGCGACGCAGGCAGATCAAGAGGCCGCAGCATGACCCGTACCGAGCCTTCCGGTGTCGGGCTGGGACGACGCGTCTTCAGTTCGATCCGGCTCTGGCTCGGACGGGTGCTGTGACGGCCAATCGATCAGGGCTGGTGCGGACGGAACTCCGGCAGAAACTCCGCCAGGACCTCCCCGAACGCAGCGCGTGCGTTGAGTTGGGAAAGAACTGCAATGCCCCCCAACCACACGCGATGGATGAGCAGGTAGCTGGGCGGCAGGTTCAGTTGCATCCCCACGCCACCGGAAGCCATCGGGTTGCGAACGCGAAGAAACTGCTGCCGCATCCAATCCCTGCTGAACTCGAATTCGGGCACCGCAGCCGGTTCGACGAAGGGACGCAGATAGTCCATCAAGTCGTTCGGGTCTATGCCGGAGGCGACAAAGCCCTCTTGTTGCAACCCCTTGGCCACCTGTTGAGCGTCCCCGTCCAGGGCTATTCGCATGATGCGCCCCATCGCCGGCGGCAGGCCATCTGGAAGCCGCGCCACCAGACCGAAGTCGACGACCCCTAACCGCCCGTCGGCCATCACCTTGAAGTTCCCGGGATGCGGATCGGCGTGCAGTAGCCCCACGACGCTCGGGCCAGCGAAGAGAAACCGTACGTAGCGCAGGGCCACGGCGTTACGCTCCGCGTCCTGCCACTCGGCGACGGCGGACAGGGGAGTGCCCTCGACCCATTCGCTGATCATCACCTTGGGTGTTGACATCACCACCGGCGGCACTGAAAATTCCGGATGCCCGGCGAACCCGATCGCCGCCTGCTGCTGTGATGCGGCCTCCAAGCTGTAGTCCAGCTCTTCGCCGACTCGCTCGGCGAGTTCGGCGGCCAAGGGAGCGACATCCATGCCGCCGGCAACTGGTGCGATGATCTTGGACAGCCGGCCGATTTGACGCAGATCGGAGCGCAGAGCTTCATCGGCCCCCGGATACTGCACTTTGACTGCCACCTCCCGCCCGTCGCTCCAGACGCCGCGATGCACCTGACCGATCGAGGCGGCGGCAGCCGGGAGCGGGTCCAGGGAGCGAAACCGTGCCCGCCATCCCGTGCCCAACTCCCGCGCCAGCACGGCGTGGACCCGAGAGGCGGGCATCGGTGGCGCGGAGTCCTGCAGCCGTACGAGGTGTGCGCGATACGGCGCGGCAACGTCCTCGGGCAAGACGGACTCGAAGAGGCTGAGCGCTTGGCCGAACTTCATGGCGCCACCCTTGAGCTCGCCAAGCACCCGGAACAGCTGTTCGGCGGCTTGTTCCTGGAGTTGCTCACTGACCTGCTCAGCTGGAGTTCCGCCCAGACGCTTTCCGAGACCTAGTGTGGCGCGGCCGGCGAAGCTGAGCGGCAGGGACGCCAGTCGTGCGCCACGCCGCAGTGCCGAGCGGGCCAGCCCGTCGACCGACATTTGGCTAGGCGTGGGTCCCTCGGCAGGCGAGCCCAATGTTGGATAGGCCCGGTCGTCAGTCATGTCCCCCATTCTGTAGCCGAAAACCAATGGCAGCCGCATTCCGGATGAGCATGCCAGCTTCGCCAGCGAGTAATGAGGTCGGATTCGCCGAGTTCGATGGTTGCTCCGCAGGTCTCTGGCGTTCCGCCCCGGAGAAATGCCAGCGTTTGGGTGGCTGCCACACATGCTGCCCAGCTGTTTAGGACATCGGTGGCTGGGAGCCGTAGGCGGGTTAGCTGATCCAGCAGCGATGGCCATGCGGGGTCGGCGTCGCGCCGGGCGAGATCGGTGCATCCCAGGCACGCCGTGCGGCCTGGGATGACGAGCGGGCCGACGACCACTGCTTCGCCGGTCGACCGTACGACAAGATGCGGCTGATCGGCTCGCAGCAGATCGGTTGCAATCAGCCGGTCGGCCTCGGCGGTCTCGGACGCGAGAATCGTTAGGTCGACCGGCTTGTGTGAGAGCTGGGTCCAATGGCTTGCCGTGTGGACAGACGTGTCGGACGCTTCGGAAACCAGTGCCCGCAACGCATCGGCCCGAGTTGTGAACGCACCATGGCGCGGATAGAGATCCGGCTCGCACCATTGACCGTCGATGATCCACAGTTCACCCACGCCGCTTTGGGCAAGCAGTCTGGCGATGTTTTGACCCAGCCGGGCGGCCCCGATCAGCCGAACGGACTGTGCCTGCAGCGCGTCCGGGGATCGACGAACACGACCCCCTTCGAGCAGCAGATTCGCCTCGACGAGAATCCGGAGCACCTCGTCAACCGCATCGCTGCCGAGGCCTTCGGCCATGGCGATCTCCCGTACGGCGTGGAGGTGGTGAGCGCCATCCAGCGCGCGCAGCACCTTGCTCAGCCGCGGCTCGGTGAACACAAGGGCGCACTCGCTGTCCACACCGATCTGGACCTCACCCTCGCCGCGCTGAAGGACTGGGAGCCGGCTCCGCAGCTTCGGATATCGAAGCTGTCGTGGAGCCGTTGTCGTCACGCCGACCAGTCTGGGATTTGTGCATCGCCTCATGAGGCTTATCCACAGCTCTGGATGTTGTCCGTTCCTGCCTCGTGTTGTCCGGCTCATCTTGTCGGGTTTCCCACGTTTACGTGGGAAACCATCACTTCACCCACGAAGTTTCATGGGTAAGGCTCAAGCTTTCCGGGTAAAGCAGCGGCTCGCCTTGCAGGGCCGGTGCATCGTCTTGAGACGGATCAGGGGCAGCCCATCGGCTACCCCTGAGTGGTACACGCCTGCCAGGCGCACGAACGGTCGAAATCAGGCCCTTCCGAGAATTCTGTTCAGGTTGGTTCCGCATACCGGGCACTTCGCCTTGGCCATCCGGGTGCCCTTGTCGTTGACATGAACGTCGCCCGAAGCTTCCCGCTTCGCCTTGCACTTCACGCAGTAGAACTCGCCGCTGTATGTCTCTGCCATGACATTCTCCTCGCTCGATGATCCCCGCAAGCCGGTCCTTGCCCGCGGAGCGGTCTGGCTATCGAATCGGGCGAGTTCCGGCCCACGCACCCGCCTGATCGCGCGTAACTCTACCCACGCCGAATCCGGCTAAGCGTGGACCACGCCGCCAAAGGCGAAACCTCCAGGAACATCGGCAACGCTTGCCTTCCCCTGCGAGCGTGCCGACCGTCTGGAGGTTTCGCTGGAACGCTAGGCCCTCCGACCACACTTCGTCAAACGCCGCTTCAGGTAGTGATGTCCACTGGCTGTGGACAAGTGTGTGCATGAAGTTGTGATCCGAGGAGATCTCATGTGGAACGGATGCGAGCAGACCACGTCAAGGCGCAGATGCTGTGTGGAAAACTCGCAATGGCCTAATCGGGGTTTACTTAGCCAGGAAATCTAACCGTCGATCTCCCCGACCGCGCGAATTAGCGGCGTGTCGACCGCCCCGCAGCATCCAGCGCAGGATTTCCTGAGTATGCACCGATCGTTTGGAGTCTGATGACCTCCCAGCAGCCCTTACCCGCGCCGCGAGTCGAAGTACGTCGAAGCGCTCGCCGGCGCCGTACGGTCACCGCTTACCGCGAGCGCGACGCGATCGTTGTCCTCATCCCGCAGGCCATGTCGCGTGCCGACGAGCGCCGGTTCGTTGACGATCTGGTACGAAAGGTGCTGGACCGAGAGGCACGTGCGTCGGCACCGCACAACGATTCGGAGCTTGCTGAACGCGCCCGCATCCTGACTGACCGATATCTTGCGCCCGCGCTTGGCCATTCGCTTATGCCGCGATCTGTGAATTGGGTGACCAATCAAAACCAGCGGTGGGGTTCTTGCACGCCGAGTACCGGAGCGATCCGGCTTTCGCACCGGTTGCAACCGTTGCCGTCCTGGGTGGTGGACTACGTGCTCGTGCATGAACTGGTGCACTTGGTTGAACCGACCCACTCGGCGAGGTTCTGGCAG
>JBKPML010000080.1:0-14157 GCA_046732135.1 Actinomycetota bacterium | reverse complement strand
CCCTCGTACTTGTTGTACTGACCGGCAAAGCAAGCAAGCTTCGGGTTGTTCTCTCCTGCGGTGATCTTCTGGCAGGCGGCCTTCATCTCATCGAACGTGGTCGGCACCTGAAGGCTGTACTTGTCCAACAGATCCTTGCGGTAGAACAAGAGGCCGCCGTTTGAGCGCCACGGATAGGCGTAGACCTTATTGAAGTAGGTAGCCGCGTTAATGGGGGGCTTCAGTACTCCTTCGATGGGGAACTGGTCGGGTGGCAGCGCTTCGAGGTACTGGTTTGCAGCGAACTCGGCGGTCCAGACCACGTCGACATTGAGCACCGCCATCTTCGGGTTCTTGATCTGGGTGTTCTGGATCATCTGCTGCCGCTGAGCATCCGCTAGTTCAGGCAACTCGTGGAGGGTCACCTTGCCGTTCGGGTGGGACTCATTGAACTTCTGAACCAACTTAGGAACATTGCCGGAGGTGTCCTTGCCAGTCCAAAACTCGATGTCACCCTGCTTGCTGAAGTCGACGGCAGCGCTTGCTTGCCCTTGGGGGGAACCTTGGTCGCCGCCACCACCACACGCAGCCACTGCGAGAAGCGCACTCAAGGATGCAGCCGCGATGAGCACGCGACGCTTGGGTCTAACGAAAGTCATAGAGGCCTCGCCTTCGTCTAGTCAGGCACCGATGCGGTGGTGCCACTTCCACTTCGTCACACTAGGGCGAAACCGTCAGCACAGCGCAAGATCGCCCAGCAAAAGGTGAAGATTCGTTATAGATCGCTAACACACGAAAGACGCGTTGGGAAGATGACTCACAGGTAAAGTCCGGTCTTTCCGTCGCTCAGCCGCTCAGCTGCAACGGCGTGGATGTCGCGCTCCCGAAGCAGCACATATTCCTTGCCCCGGACTTCGACTTCGGCCCGATCAGCAGGGTCGAACAACACCCGATCGTCCAGCTTGACCACCCGTACGTGATTGCCAATCGCCACCACCACTCCCCACACCAGACGCCGGCCAATGGCAACGGTTGCGGGAATAAGAATGCCGCCGCTGCTGCGGCGCTCCCCAGCCTCGCTTTCGGTCGAGACCAGAACCCGATCGTGGAGCATCCGGATCGGCAAATCTTCGGAATCTGACGACACGGTCAGGCGTCTTGTCAGGAACGTACCCGGCGCGCGAGCGAACGAATGATCAGCAGGAAAGCAACGACACCTGCGGTGGCCGCACCAATGGCGAACACCCGATCCTTGCGAAGGTCGCCACGAGCGTTGAACAGCTTGGACTTGGCGTCCTCGAGCTCAGCGTTCGCCAGTTGCTTGGCCCCACCCACCACACGCTGCTTGACTCGATTGGGATGGACCTGGTCGATCAGCTCCTCGATGGATCCAGTCAGCCTGTCACGAGCGGCAGCCAGGTCCGCCTCGATCTGCGACGCATTCCGCTGCCGCTGCTGGGGATTGTTCACTGCCACGTTGTGCTCCCTCACGCTGATGATCGTCGTTATCGCCAGACAACTCACTCGAGCGACAGCGTATTGCAGCTTGTCCTCGACCTGGTGAGGAGTGCGCCTCGGCGATTGATCAAGAGCGCATCCCGACTAGGGTGAGTGGTCATGGCCACCACACAACTGTCCCCCGGTGACACTGCGCCACCTTTCACTCTCCCCGATGCTGACCGGTCAAATGTCTCGCTCTCCGATTTCCCCGGTCATCGGGTGATCGTCTATTTCTATCCGGCTGCCATGACGGCAGGTTGCACGACGCAGGCGGTCGACTTCACGGCCGCGATTGACGACCTCGCCAGTGCGGGCGTTCAGGTTGTAGGCATCTCGCCTGACGAGCCCGAGAAGCTGGCGGAGTTCCGCGAGCAGCAGTCCATCGGATTCCCGCTGCTCTCCGACCACGACAAAACCGTGCTCAACGCCTACGGCGCGTACGGGGAGAAGCTGCTGTACGGCAAGCTGGTCGAAGGGGTGATCCGGTCAACCTTTGTTGTGGACGTCGACGACAAAGGCCGTGGCGAAATCGCCGTCGCCCAGTACAACGTCAAGGCCACCGGTCACGTCGAAAAGCTCAAGCGCGAGCTGGGGCTATAACAAGACCTGTCGGCTGCTGGCTGGAGTCCGATCTTCAGTGAGCTCCGGCTGCAGACCCTCGTACTATGGTCGGCGCCTATCGCCGAAGTGGTGGAACTGGTAGACACGCAGGATTTAGGTTCCTGTGCCTTCGGGTGTGAGGGTTCGAGTCCCTCCTTCGGCACGAAAGTCAGATCAAGGATTCTGCGCGATGCCCTCGCGTGGCTGAGTCGTATTGGCGCCCGTGATCGCGGCGTACGTGGCGCCGGCGATTGCGCCGCCGACCGAGGGGGCCACGATAAATAACCAAACCTGGGCCAGCGCAGTGCCGCCGCCGAACCAGGCCACGCCGAGCGAGCGGGCGGGGTTCACCGACAGATTGGTCACGGGAATTCCAACGAGGTTAATCGCGGTCAGTCCGAGACCGATGGCGACCGGAGCCAATCCTTTGGGCGCCCGGTCGTCGGTGGCACCGAGAATGATGTAGAGGAAGATCGCGGTTAGCACGATCTCGGTAATCAGGCACGCCAACAAGCTGTATCCACCTGGCGAGGCGTCCCCGTAGCCATTGGTGGCGAAGCCGGCCGCTGACACGTCGGATGCGTTCGTGCCCGACTTGCCAACGGCGATCACGAAAAGCACCGCGCCAGCTACCGAGGCCGCCACAACCTGCGTGATGACGTACGGCGGCACGCCCTTCCACTTGAAGCGCCTGGCCACGGCAAGCCCGAGGGTGACGGCCGGATTGAAGTGACCTCCCGAGACATGTCCGAACGCATATGCGCCGGAGAGCACGGCGATGCCGAAGGCGAACGACACGCCTAGGAAGCCGATGCCCAGCTGAAGGTTGTCACCGTCGGACAAGAACTTGCCGGCAAGGAGCGCGCTCCCGCAACCTCCGAACACCAACCAGAACGTGCCAAGCAATCGGCGCCTAGTTTGACGACCAAAGTTGGCTCCCGCATGCCGCCTCCTCTAAGAATTAGTGGCAGAACGACAGGATCCTAGAGCCAAGGCCGCTGTAACACGTCAAATGCAGAGTTAGCTCGCTACTGCGCGGCGGTAGCGAACAAAGCTGTAACCGTCATGGTCCTCACGAGCGATCTCGCGCCATTCGCGCGGGTCAATTGCAGGAAAGGTGGTCTCTCCCGCTGGCGACTGATCAACTTCGGTGATTTCCAGCGCGTGAAGGCGATTCCAGGCTGCGCGGTAGATCTCGCCGCCCCCCGCGACGAAGATCATCTCTGGATCAAGATCATTGGCGAGAGTGAAGGCCTCGTCCAGCAACGGCACGGCGCGCACACCGTCGCCCCGCCATTTCCTGTCGCGGGTGATCACGAACGTCGTGCGACCGGGCAATGGCCGGCCGATCGAGTCGTACGTCTTGCGGCCCATGATCAGCACCTGGCCCATGGTCAACCGCTTGAACCGCGCCCAATCCTCAGGAATGCGCCACGGGATGTCGTTACCGGCGCCGATCACTCCGTTGCGCGCAACCGCCGCTATGCCGATGATCTCTGGCATAGCTGCTTAGACCGCAATCGGAGCTCGGATACCGGGGTACGGATCGTAAGCCTCGATCGAGATGTCGGCCAGCGAGAAGTTGTCGATCCGCCCGATCAGCGGATTCAAGATCAACTTGGGCAACGGCCGTGGCTCCCGGGTGAGCTGAAGCTTGGCTTGCTCGACGTGGTTGAGATAAAGGTGAGCGTCCCCGAGCGTATGTACGAACTCGCCGACGCCAAGGCCGCAGACCTGAGCCACCATGTGGGTCAACAGCGCGTACGAGGCGATGTTGAACGGTACGCCTAGGAAGATATCGGCCGATCGTTGGTAGAGCTGGAGGGACAACCGGTTGTCTGCCACATAGAACTGGAACAAGGTGTGACAGGGAGGCAACGCCATCGCGTCCAGGTCGGCGACGTTCCAGGCACTCACCAGATGGCGACGAGAATTCGGATTGGATTTGATCGCTTCGATCACGCCGGCCAACTGGTCGATATGCCTGCCATCAGGCGCCGGCCAGGAACGCCATTGATAGCCATAGATAGGTCCGAGATACCCGGCTGAATCGGCCCATTCGTCCCAAATTGTTACTCCTTGCTCGTGTAGCCATCCGACATTCGTGCCGCCCGAAACGAACCACAGCAGCTCAGCAAATATCGACCGGATATGCAGCTTCTTGGTCGTCAGAAGAGGAAATCCTTCGTTCAGGTCGAAGCGCATCTGATATCCGAAACAGCTCAGCGTGCCGGTCCCCGTGCGGTCGCTTTTCTCTGTGCCGGTGTCGAGCACGTGCTTCAGGAGTTCAAGATAGGTCTTCATCGAGGCTCCTCCTGTACGCCCAACCGGCGCAGTTCCGAGATCAGCACGGGCACGATAGCCCGCACGGCTCTGCCGCGGTGGCTGATCGCGTCCTTGGCCGCTGGGTCCAATTCGCCATTCGTCACGGTTTGCCCGTCGGCTATGAACAGCGGGTCGTAACCGAACCCATTCTTCCCGATCGGGCGGTCGGCGAGCCGTCCCGACATGGCCCCGACACGGATGTGTTCTGCACCGTCTGGAAGCACCAATGCCATGGCGCACATGAAACTAGCTGTGCGATCGGGGGCTGCCGCGTCGGAGAGCTGGCGCAGCAGCAGTTCGTTGTTTGCCTCGTCGGTGGCGTTCGGCCCCGCCCATCGGGCTGAACGAACGCCCGGCATGCCGTTCAGTATGTCGACGGCCAAACCCGAATCATCAGCGAGCGCAGCCAATCCAGTCGCTGCGCAGCAGGCCCGGGCCTTGAGCAGGGCGTTGCCCTCGAACGTTCGCTCAGTCTCTGCTGGCTGTGCATAGTGCGCCACGTCGGCGAGGCCGACGACCCAGATGTCCGGTGCGGAGCTGAACACGATCCGCCGAAGTTCGTCGAGCTTGGAGCGGTTACTTGTGGCAAGCACGACCCGGTAGTTGATGCGGGCCGGTGTGGTCACGACCGGAGCGCCTCCTGCTGCAGCTCGGTCAGTCGGCCGCAGCCGACAGCAGCGAGGTCCAGCATTGTGTTGAGAGTGGCTCGATCAAACGGTGTCTTCTCGGCTGTCCCTTGAATCTCGACGAACGCGCCGGCGCCGCTCATCACGACATTCATGTCGGTGTCGGCACCCGCGTCCTCGTCGTAGCACAGATCGAGCATCGGCGTACCGTCCACCACACCGACCGAGACCGCCGACACAGATCCCGTCAGCGGCTCACCCGACAGCAGATTCCGCTCGCGCAGCCAGCCGACGGCATCAACGAGCGCGACGTAGGCTCCAGTGATCGACGCGGTACGGGTGCCACCATCCGCTTGGAGTACGTCGCAGTCCAGAACGATCGTGTTCTCGCCCAGCGCTGGATAGTCGATGATCGCCCGCAGGCTGCGTCCGATGAGCCGGCTGATTTCGTGGGTGCGCCCGCCGACGCGGCCTTTGACAGACTCTCGATCCGATCGGGTGTTGGTGGCTCGGGGCAGCATCGCGTACTCACTGGTCACCCAACCGATGCCAGAGCCCTTACGCCAGCGCGGCACGCCCTCGGTGACACTGGCCGCGACCAGCACCCGGGTCCGGCCATACTCGACGAGCACAGAGCCCTCGGCTTGGTCGAGCCAACCCCGAGTGAACCGAACTTCGCGCAGTTGGTCATTGCCACGTCCGTCGGCCCGAATCATGCGCGATCGCCGATCGACCAGCTGGCTCCGGGCAAGGCCAGCCCGATGGGGCCTGAGAAGTGTGACACCGCCTGAGACCTGACCTGGTCGCGATCGTGCCAGGGGGGGATATGAGTGAGCACAAGCGCGCCGACCGCGGCGCGTGTTGCAGTCTCGGCTGCCTGCTTACCTGTCAGATGCATCGGCGGATTCTTGGGCCCTTCCAGATAGCTTGCCTCGGCCAGCAGCAAGTCCGCGCCCCTGGCCAGCTCCACGAGGGCGTCGCACGGACCGGTGTCCCCAGAAAAGACCAGGGAGCCCCCAGCACCTCCGTTCTCGTCAACCCGGATGGCATACGCCTCAACCGGATGCCTGACACGCGCCGTACGGACGGTGAACGGGCCGATCTGCTGACTGCTCGCCCAGTTCCGATAGATGAAATGGCTGTAGATCGACGCATCAGGCTGATCGTCCTCGTCGGTGGGCTGCAGCACCTCGTACGCCCGGCCGATCCGCTCGGCAGTCCGAGTGGGCCCATAAATCAACTGCTCCGGCCACGGCGCGGTTGGCGAATACCGAGCGGCGACGTACAAACCGCAGACGTCCACGCAGTGATCAGGATGGAGATGGCTGAGGCCGAAGGCTGCGATCTTGGCCGGATCGATGTAGTTGTACAGCGCACCAAAGGCGCCAGGACCGAGGTCTAGGACAAGTGCGTACGAGCCGCCCCGATACGGCGCCTGGATCAGATAGCTAGAGGCAGGCGAATCCGGACCGGAGGTCGATCCGGTGCAGCCGACGATGGTGAGCTGCATGGTCAGACGAACTGCTCGACGCCGATGACCAGCCCGCCCATCAGCCGGTGGCCGATACCCTCAAAGGATTCGGGACTTCCGGTGGTGAGGAACCGGTGGCTGGGAAACCGCGGTTGATCATGGGCCAGGCCTAACCGGGTGACGGCCGCGTAGACGTCCTTTGCACATTCTTCGGCACTGGACACGAGGCTGACCGAATCACCCAGCACGTAGGAGATCACACCGGTCAACAGCGGGTAGTGGGTACAGCCCAGGATCAGCGTGTCGATGCCGGCTATCTGCAGCGGGTGAAGGTATTCGCGGGCGCAGGCGAGCAGCTCCGGGCCGCCGGTGATGCCCGCCTCCACGAAGCCGACAAAGCGCGGGCAGGCGACTGTGTTCAGCTGGATTTGGGGCGCGGCGGCGAAGGCGTCGTCATACGCCTGGGAGTTGGCGGTTGCCTCGGTGCAAATCACCCCCACCCGGCCGGACCGGGTGGCTGCAACCGCTCGGCGGGCAGCGGGAAAGATCACCTCGACTACAGGCACCGGATATCGCTCGCGGGCATCCCGCAACACCGCGGCACTGGCCGAGTTACAGGCGATGACCAAGATCTTCACGCCCTGAGCGACGAGATGATCCAGGCACTCCAACGCATATTCGCGGACGTCCGCGATCGGCTGTTCGCCGTACGGCGCCCGGGCCGTATCCCCTAGGTAGACAACGTCCTCATGGGGCAGTTGGTCAATCACTGCCCGCGCGACAGTGAGCCCGCCGAATCCGGAATCGAAGATGCCGATCGGCGCCTCGTTGTCAGCCATCACGGTGGGTCAGCCTAGCCAATCGGGCTCTATGAGATGCCGCAACATGTTGGACTTGCAGCCGGCCGAAGACCAAATGGCTGCCATAGTCGCCGGCGTTCGCGACGACCAGCTCGACGATCCGACCCCAGCTCACGGCAGATCGGTATCCGACTTGCTCGCTCATATACACGGATTGTCGATCCGCCTTCCGCGACGCGGCCCGGAGAATCGAGCGATCGACCACCTCCACCGCCGGTCAGCCCTCCGCTGCCTCGTAGGAGAACCTGCGGTGGTCGTACGAGTTTTGTTCAGGAGTCCCAGACCAGGAGGGGGCCCGGCGAGGCCTCTTCGGACTCGTTGTTTCGGTCCCCGGCGATGCCTCGCTACTCGACTGGCCGTTGGGCTACGCGGGTCGCAATCCACGCTAGCGGCCGCCTTTGAAGCAGTAGCCCTCCTCGCCTTACTCGGGAAACTGCGCATCACCTAGGAAGCTTCATGGGTAAGGCGCCAAATTCCCACGTAAACGTGGGAAACCGACGGCTGCCACCAATGGCTAGGCCCACACTTGCGTGTCGAGGAAGTGCTCGGTTGCGTCGAGGTCGGCGGTATAGGCACCGGTTGACAGGTATTTCCACCCGCCATCGGCGATGATCAAAACGATGTCGGCTGACTCGCCGGCTTGTACGGCCCGCGATGCCTGAGCCAGTCCAGCATGGACAACAGAGCCGGTCGATAGGCCGGCAAAAATGCCTTCGCGATCAAGCAACTCCCGCACTCGCCGTACTGAGTCTCGAGAGCCGACCGAGAACCGGGCATGAACCAGCGAGGCGTCGTAGAGCTCGGGTACGAAACCCTCGTCGAGATTCCGTAGCCCGTAGACCAGTTCGCCGTAGCGCGGTTCGGCGGCGATGATCTTGACATCCGGCTTCTTGTCGGCGAAGAACCGCCCGACTCCCATCAACGTGCCGGTTGTCCCAAGCCCGGCGACAACGTGGGTCACCTCCGGGAGATCCTCGAGGATCTCGGGGCCTGTGGTCAGGTAGTGCGCCTCGGCATTGGCGGGATTGCCGTACTGGTAAAGCATGACCCAGTCCGGGTGCTCGGCCGCCAGCTCCTTGGCAAACCGAACGGCCTCGTTCGAGCCCCCGGTCGCTGATGAAGAGACGATCTCCGCACCCCACATGGTGAGCAGTTGCTTGCGCTCTGGCGAGGTGTTCTCCGGCATCACACAGATGAGTCGATAGCCGGCGAGTTTCGCCGCCATGGCCAGCGAAATGCCGGTGTTGCCGCTGGTCGGCTCCAAGATCGTCGCGCCCGGACGAAGAGTTCCGTCCAGCTCGGCGGTTCGGATCATGTTGAACGCCGCGCGGTCCTTGATCGAGCCGGTCGGGTTGCGATCCTCCAGCTTCGCCCAGAGCCGTACCGACTCGCTTGGCGACAGCCGCGGCAGGCCCACCAGCGGGGTGTGGCCAACTGAATCAGCCAGCGAGTGATAGCGCGCCATCCGGGCTCCGCTCAGCCGCCGGCGACCGCCGGGAGCACGACGACGACGTCGCCGTCGGCGGTGGGTGCGTCGAGCCCCCCTGCGAAGCGCACGTCCTCATCGTTGACATAGACGTTCACGAACCGGCGCAGGCTCTGCTCCTCCACCAGCCGCTCCTTCAGACCTGGGTGGCGGGCTTCGAGGTCCTCGATAACGTCGAACAAGGTCGCACCGTCGCCGTGCACAGCCTTGGCGCCACCGGTGAAGGTGCGCAGGATCGTCGGGATCCTCACCTCAACAGACATCGGGTCCTTCTTCTCGTTTCGCGAATCCACGTTGGGAATAACGTGTGACCCCCGAGCCGCTATTCCGTGATCTCGATCTCTTCCTCGGTCACAACCCGGTCCAGTATCCGGTACGAGCGCAGCTCGACCGGTCCGTCTTGGTTGCCGGACCCAGCCGTGGAGACGAGAAGATAGTGTGCTTGGGGCTCTGCGGCCAGTTCGACATCTGTTCGCGAGGGATAGGCCTCGGTCATTGTGTGCGAGTGGTACACCACAACGATCTCTTCGTCTCCTGCATCCATCTCCTGGTAGAGCCGAAGCTGCTCCTGGGGATCGAAGCGAAAGAAGGTCGGTGACCGATCCGCATTGATCATCTGCACCAGGCGCGTCGGCTGATCAGAACCAACGGCGCCGATGATCACCCCACAGGCCTCATCGGGGTGGTCGGCTCGAGCATGAGAAATGATGGCGTCAACATGCTCACGGGTGATCTTCAGCACGGCATTGCAGGCTATGTGCGGCGGTCAGGCCAAGGCGGTGCTTCCGGACTCTGAGACCTCAACATCGCTGATGCCAAGGCGATCCAGCAGGAACAGAAACGACTCCGCATACGGGTGGCCGGCGACGGCAGAGGTGATCTCGCCCCAGTCAAGCTGTTCGCGGACCGCCCGGAACGGCGGCAGCAACGCCGCGAAGTCGCAGTAGTGCTCGGACAGGGAACGCAGCTTTGCAATCATGATCGGCGTCGGCGGCAGCACCGGAATCCGGACACCGAGCAACTCGACCTCCTGGGCCAAGTCAATGAGCTGCTGATCCACCTCGATGCCGGTCAGCCGATGCAGGACATCGACCAGCTCCTCCTCGAGGTAGGCCTTGAACAGCCAGTCCTCGGGCGGCCGCTCAATTCGGAAGCCTGCGTTCTCAAGAGACTTCACAGCGGCTGTCACGGCAGTCTCCGGAACGACGACGTCGACATCGTGCGCCGGCTCAGGGCCGCCATGCACCCATAGTGCGTAGCCGCCACCGAGCGCGAAAGGCACGCCATCGGCTTTCAGTGTCGAGGTCGAAAGCTTCAGCGCACTCCGCAGGCTTGTTTCCTCGGTGGCGGAGCCCTCAATGTCGTTCGGTGCGATGAGAAGTACCTTTCTCTCCATGCGGTTGGCCTCGTTCAACATCTTGCATGGCCGAGCGCCAAGCGACCAGCAGGTTGATCTCGACCGTCTCGCGGATGCAATCAAGTTCCTTGACGCCGACATTCTCGCGCTTCAGGAGGTGGACCGGCTGCAGCCGCGTTCGCACGAGGCCGATCTCACGGCTGTGGCGGCCGAGGCAATGGGTGCAGTCTCCTCCCGTTTCGTCGCCGCACTCTCCGGGACTCCTGAAGCCACGTGGATGGCGGCAACCGAAGATGACGTACCAGGCATCGCTTCGTACGGGATCGCACTGCTCTCTCGCTATCCGGCGCGAAGCTGGCAGGTGTTGCGGCTGCCACAGATCCGACGAAGGTTTCCCATCTGGTTGCCCGGTCCGCGGAAGATCATAGTTGTTCGGGAGGAGCCCCGGGCAGTGGTCATTGCCGATCTTGATACCCCAAAGGGGACGATCATGGTGGCCAATACGCATCTTTCCTTCGTTCCCGGTTGGGGCGCTATGCAGCTGCGGCGGATTCGTCGTGATCTTGCTGCGGTTCCGGGCCCCTTGCTGCTGATGGGTGACCTGAATATGGTGCATCCGAAGCCGGCGCGGCTCACCGGCTATCGCCCACTCGCTACCCATCTGACCTTTCCGGCTCCCGCCCCAACTCGACAGCTAGACCACATTCTGTTGCGTGGTGATCTTGGCCAGGTCGTCGCCAGCAGCGCACCCGAGTTGCCCCTCTCCGATCACCGGGCGCTCGTTGTGGACCTAGGAGACCACCAGGAGGAGATGCGTCGTGCTTGACACAGACCACTATGTGCGCTTTAACCACGTCGACTCGGTTTCGGCCACCGAGCGGGGAGTCCTCGCTGAGTTACACGACGAGCTGCTGCGCGTCGAGCTGCTCAGCGCCAACCTGGTTCGGTTCAAGATCAGCCGCGGTGGCGTGTTCGACGAGTCGCCGACCTACGCGATCTGCGTCGACCCTCTTCAGCAGCCCGTGCGATTCGACGTGGAGCAAGACGCCGAATGCGTCCGGTTGATCACGACCGACATGGTGGTCAGTCTGTGGCTTGACCCGTTCCGGCTCGACGTGCACCGCACCGACGGTTCTGTGGTGATTGAGACCGCTGCTGATGAGCAGGGCCGGTACTGGGCATACGCGACGCTCAATGACGCATTTACCCTGCGCCGCCGCTGCCGGCAAGAGGACGCGATCTTCGGGCTTGGTGAAAAGTCCGGCCGGCCGAATCGGAAGGGACGAGACTTCATTCTTTACAACGTCGACGTCCTGAACCCCTCGGCCGCTGCCGAGTTCACTGCTGGCAAGGCGCCGGGAGATCCCCGGGGCGACTACACCAGCACTGAGTACGACCCCTACTACGTGACCGTGCCGTTTTTCTACCACCAGGACTATCCGAACGGCCAGATGGCGGCGTCCTTCGTGGACAACGGCTATCGCGGCGCCTACGAGTTCTCACCCAGGGAGGAATACCGGATCAGTTTTAGCGGCGGTCAGTACACCGAGTACGTCTTCGCGGGGCCCGACATGGCAGAGATCCTGACCAGATATACCTGGTTGACCGGGCGGACGGCTCCCCCGCCGCTCTGGGCCCTCGGCTATCACCAGTGCCGATGGTTCAACTATCGGGAAGAGCTTGTCGAGGCCGTAGCGATGACCCACCGGGAAAATGGCATCCCCTGCGATGCCCTCTGGCTGGACATCGAGTACATGGACGGCTATCGGGTCTTTACCTGGAATTCGGAGTTCTTCCCGGATCCGCCCGGGATGTTGAAACGGCTTCGCGAGCAGGGATTCCGGGTGATCACAATCATCGATCCTGGTGTCAAGCACGACCCTGGTTACTGGGTCTATGACCAGGCGGTGGAGCGAGATGTCTTGTGCCGCACCGAAGGTGGTGATCTTTACCTTGGTCAAGTCTGGCCCGGCAACACGGCGTTCCCCGACTTCGCCACCGCCGAAGCGCGGGATTGGTGGGGTGAGCTCAACGCGGCGCACGTCCGGTCCGGCCTCGCCGGGATCTGGAACGACATGAATGAGCCGGCGACCGGCAACATTTCGCCGGTTCGGATGCGATTCGACCGAGGCCGCTATCCACACGAGCGCTATCGCAACCAGTACGCACTGCTGATGGCGATGGGAACTACATCGGGACTGCGGAGGGAAATGCCGGACCTGCGAACGTTCGTTCTGTCCCGATCCGGCTTTGCCGGCATCCAACGCTATGCGGCCAATTGGCTCGGCGACAACCAGTCGCGTTGGGATCATTTGTGG
This sequence comes from Actinomycetota bacterium, assembly GCA_046732135.1. Taxonomy (GTDB): domain Bacteria; phylum Actinomycetota; class Actinomycetes; order Propionibacteriales; family Propionibacteriaceae; genus Microlunatus. The sequence continues at coordinate 1,635 of JBKPML010000080.1, read as the reverse complement.
CTGAGCATTGGCATGAGCACCGGCTTCGGCGTCTCAGGACAGGCGTTCGTTGGGGCGGACATTGGTGGCTTCCAGGGCAACTCGAACGCGGAGCTTTTCCTGCGCTGGATGCAGTACGGGGTGCTGACCCCGTTCTGCCGGAACCACTCGGAAATCGGTAATGTCGATCAGTACGCCTGGTCCTGGGGCGACGTAATCCAAGATCATGTTCGACGGGCATTGGAGCTTCGCTATCGACTACTGCCCTACATCTATGCCTGCTTCCTCGAGGCGTCGGAAACCGGCGCTCCGGTGCTGCGGCCAATGGTTTACGACCACCAATACGACCCGACCGTTCGGGATCTTGATGATCAGTACTTGTTCGGCTCCGACCTGCTGGTGGCACCAGTGATCGAGGCAGGCATGACCGAACGTCAGGTCTACCTCCCAGAAGGCGATTGGTATGACTGGCACTCCGACGAGCTGCTACGAGGCAAGAGATTCGTTGTAGCCAAGACGCCCATGGACAGAATTCCGGTGTACGCGCGCGGCGGTGCTGTGATCCCGATGTGGCCCGAAGCACCTGCGTCTACTGACGGCTACCACCCGACGGCGATTGAGCTCCACGTTTTCGTCCCGGCGACCGACGGGCGCTATCGATCTGTACTGCAGGAGGATGACGGCTTGACCTTTGCAGCGGTCGATGGCGGTTGTTATCGCACCGAGTTTGAGGTTGAAAGATCCGGCGGCCAGGTCAACATGCAGGCGTCAGTCAGCGGACACGGTTATCCGGAGTTTGCTCGTGAGCACTTCCATCTGGTGGTCCACGGCAGCGCGCCAACGACGGTGCGGCTCGACGGCAACACCCAGCCTGCCGAGAACGGAAGGTTTGCGCTGCCGAATCGAGGCACGGGGTTCGAGCTGAACTTTTCCGTGCTTGAGTAGAGACTCAGTCGTCTCACAGCTGCGAGAGAAGCATCATCCCGGCCCTATCGGACCCACGGCGGTTGTTGGCCAGCATCACCACACCCACACCACGTTCCGGAACGATCCCGGCGAAGGAACGGAACCCGCCTGTGCCGCCGGTGTGCCACAGCCTGATGCCGGACTTCCCAGATGTGCGGATCCATCCCAGACCGATCCCGAAGCGCCTCGTGCCGTACCGCTCGATCTGGCTGAACCTGATCGCTTCACCCAGCTCTGATGACTCCGGCCTCAGCTGAGCACTCAGGAAAGTGATCATGTCGGCCGCGCTTGATAGCAGGGCACCGGCGCCGGCAAGGCCAGTCAGGGTCCAGTGCTCGACCGGTCGTCCGCGAGCGGTATGGCCCGTTGCAAGCTGATCAACGTCTGCGTCGGCAAGCACGCTCGTCTGGGTCAGGCCAAGAGGTTCGCAGATGCGACGCCGCACCAACTCGACATAACTCGAAGCATCTGCATTCTTCGCCAGTGCCAGCCCCAACAAACCGACTCCGACGTTGGAATACGAGATACGGCCTGTACCTGGGGTTCGGCGCAATTTGGTGCGAGCCAAGAACTCCAGCACCCACTCCTCAGTGAGATCGGCATACGGGTTGCCCCGCTTGAGAAGAATCGACCGCAGCTCTGTCGACACGCCGACAGGTGAGCGAGGAAGACCGGACCGGTGGGTGGACA
>JBKPML010000079.1:0-26102 GCA_046732135.1 Actinomycetota bacterium | reverse complement strand
TGCGTAGTCAGCTGCCCAGCGAAGTGCCGCCTTGCCGGTTGGGGAGTCGTCGAGCCCAACCACAATCTCATCAGTCATATTCGGCACCGTTGCCTCTTAACGTGATCACGTCATCTCAAGATCACCCTAGTTCGAAAGTCGGCCTGCTGCTTGCCGACGATGTGCGCGCTCGAGGCCTTGGCTCGGCAGAATGAAAGGCATGCAGCCGATCCCCAACGCCGCATGCATCCGCGATCTAAGGTCTGCGGCCCGATGAGAGCCTGGATAGTCGACACACCGGGGCCCATCGCCAGCAAGCCCCTTCGGCTTGTCGAGCTGCCCGATCCGCATCCAGCGGCCCGCCAGGTTCGCCTCCGCGTTCTCAGTTGTGGGGTGTGCCGAACAGATCTTCACCTCGCTGAGGGCGATCTGCCCCCTCGGCGCCCGGGCGTGGTGCCAGGTCACGAGGTCGTTGGCGTTGTCGACGAAGTAGGCGAGGACTGCACCCGCTTCCGAGTTGGTGATCATGTCGGCGTCCCGTGGCTCGCCCGTACGGACGGCAGCTGTCGGTTCTGCCGCAGAGGCGAGGAGAACCTGTGCGAATCGCCCAGCTTCACCGGTTGGGACCTCAACGGCGGATACGCCGATTACAGCTGTGTCGACGAACGGTTCGGCTACGGGCTGCCCGATCGGCTCGACCAAATCGCCACGGCGCCGCTGCTGTGCGCCGGCATCATCGGCTATCGGGCGCTCTTGGCCAGTGAGGTACGACCGGGTGGCGCACTCGGCATTTACGGTTTTGGCGGAAGCGCGCATCTCACTGCCCAAGTCGCGCTGCATCTGGGCATGCGGGTTCACGTGCTGACCCGCGGAGCAGCGAACCGGAAACTGGCCGCCACGCTGGGTGTTGACTCGGTCGGCTCAGCTGAGGACGCTCCGCCCGAGCCATTGGACGGGGCCATTCTTTTCGCCCCGGCTGGCACCCTGGTACCGGTGGCGCTCCGAGCCCTCGACCGTGGCGGCACGCTGGCGATCGCGGGGATCTGGCTCTCCGACATCCCCGTGCTGAACTACGGCGGCGAGCTATTCCAGGAACGCCGACTTCGAAGTGTCACTGCGAACACCCGCGCCAATGGTGAGGCGTTCCTTGCCTTGGCCAGCAGGTTGGGAGTGCGCCCGACCACGCATGAGTACGAGCTGAGCCGGGCAGATCAGGCCTTGGCCGATTTGGCGGCAGGTGCCTTCGACGGCGCGGCGGTGCTCCGCGTGGCGTCTGGATAATCACCCCGCACCGGTCGATACGGTAAGGGCGCCGTGGACTCCTGATACGGTAGGCGACGCGGTTCGGGGGCGACTTCGAGATCCCCGTGGCTTGGAACGACGAACAGCTGAAGGGGCAAGAATGCGCGTAAGGATCATGGCGTTGTTTGCAGGCGTTATGGCGCTGATGGCAATGGCCATACCTGCACAGGCAATCAAGGGAGGAGTGCCTGACGCCGGCGCCCATCCGTACGTAGGCGAACTCCTGTTTTTCGTGCCGAGCGAGGAGGACCCCCGGTTCAATGACCCGGGCGCCTGGTTCACCTGTTCCGGAACGTTGATCAGTCCCACCATTGTCGTGACGGCCGGTCATTGCACGTTTGACGTCGGGGTCAACGGGAAAGACGCCAAGGCGACGAGCGGTGGTAATGACGTCTGGATCAGCTTCGAGGAGGAGCCGGACTTCGACATCTTGCCGCCGAGCAGCGAATTCGCCCCGGACGACAATGAGGGCCGCTACGACGCCTGGTCGGATGCGCTCAATGATTCGACTGAATGGATCCGGGCCACGGCCATCCATCATCCTGAGTTCGATCCCGACGCGTTCTTCACCCACGACTTGGGCGTGCTGCGGCTTAGCGAGCCGGTCACTATGTCCACCTACGGGCAGCTGCCGACCGAAGGTCTACTTACCGAGCTCTATGCGGATGACAAGCAGCAGCCCTACACGGCTGTCGGCTACGGTCTGCAGAAATCGGGACCCAAGACGGAGGTGGGCGGAGATACCCGACGGCGCGCAGAACTGCAGCTGGTCAACCTGAACGGGGTCGGCGGCATAGGCAAAGGAACCGCCGCCAAGTTCTCCAGCAATGCCAATACCGGTGGCATTTGCTTCGGCGATTCGGGCGGCCCCATCTTCGTCTCCGGCACGAACACGCTGGTAGCGGTGATCTCCTTCGGCTTGAACCTCAGCTGCGCCGGAACCAGCGGTGCGTACCGAATCGATCAAGCTGACGACCTGGCTTTTCTTGCGACTTTTGGCGTAACGCCCTAGCACCGCTCGGCCCATGCGGGTCGAAAAGCATCCTCCTCAACTTGCCGTCTAGACGCTAGAGTGAAACGATCCATTAGTTGCGAATGGCGAGTGCTCCGAGCCCGCAACGGAGATATTCGAGCGAGAGCGAGTTGGAATGATGGCGGCTGAAGCGTCTGTCAGCATGAAGGATGTCGCTGCCCTCGCCGGGGTCTCGGTCGGCACGGTATCCAATGTGGTGAATTCACCCGGCATGGTCGCCGAACCCACCCGGCAACGTGTGGAGCTCGCCATCGCCAAGCTCGGTTGGGTACCCAATGAGTCGGCGCGTCAGTTGCGCGCCGGGCGCAGCCGGTCCATCGGCATGGTGGTGATGGACATCGCGAACCCGTTCTTCACCGATCTCGTCCTCGGCGCGGAGGACTGGCTCAACGAGCGAGGCTACTCGGTGCAGGTGGCCAACAGTGCGCAACAGCCCAGCCGGGAAAGTGCTCAACTTGCTCAATTCGAGCAGCAGCGAGTACGAGGCGTCCTGTACGCGCCGATCTGGGGACTGGACGAGCGCGTCCGACAGCTCCGGCGCCGCAACATTTCGGTCGTGCTCCTCGACCGAGCGGGTAACGAAGCGGACTTCTGCTCGGTGTCGGTAGACGACGTCGAGGGCGGTCGTCTGGCCGTCAAGCACCTGCTGGATCAGGGCCACCGAAATGTCGCCTTCGTCGGGGGACCGAGCAAGCTCCAGCAGGTTCGTGATCGGCGACATGGCGCCGAACTGGCGCGATTGCAAAACGGAAGCTCCGCAAACTTGCTGACCATCTCGAGTCCGACCTTGGACACCGATGCCGGCGTATCCGCTGCTGGTGAAATCGTCGCCCTACCGCCGGCAGAGCGGCCAACGGCCGTGTTCGCGGCTAATGATCTTGTCGCGATCGGCTTATTGCAAGGCTTCATTACCAATGGGTTCGCCGTTCCCGATGACATGGCGATCATTGGCTACGACGACATCATCTTCGCTGCCTCCGCAGCCGTGCCGCTGTCGTCGATCCGCCAGCCGCGCGCTGATCTGGGCCGGCGCGCCGCTGAATTGCTTTTCGCCGAAATCGGCGCGATCGACCAACAACTCCCACATGATCATCAGCAGGTGCAGTTCACACCTGAGCTCATCGTGCGCCGATCGACCGTGCCCAAGGCGACACCGAACCAACTGGCCGGCTAGCTCCCAGTTCCCACAATTTCAGGGCTGGTTTAAGGGAACGTCAAGGCGGGATCGCAGGTCGGCGTACGTGGTCCCGAAGGTCTCGATCACATCGACGCCGTTCTCTGTGATGTCGAAGATCGCTTGGTCGGTGTAGATGCTGCTCACGCAGGCGACGCCGGTGAGTGGATAGCTGCAACGCGATACCAGCTTGGCTCTGCCGTCCTTGCCGAACAACGTCATCATGACGAAGACCCGCTTGGCCCCGATGGCGAGATCCATGGCCCCGCCGACGGCGGGAATGGCGCCGGCTGCTCCGGTATGCCAGTTGGCAAGATCACCGTTGGCTGCGACCTGAAAGGCGCCGAGGACGCAGACATCGAGATGACCGCCTCGCATCATCGCGAACGAGTCGGCGTGGTGGAAGTAGGCTGCTCCGGGCAATTCGGTGACTGGGATCTTGCCCGCGTTGATCAGATCAGGGTCGATGTCCTCGCCGCGGGCCTCCGGTCCCATGCCAAGCATTCCGTTCTCGGTGTGCAGCACAACACCCTGCTCTGACTCCAAGTAGTCCGCGACCCGAGTGGGCTGACCGATCCCAAGGTTCACGTACGAGCCTTGGGGAATGTCACGGGCGACCCGCCGCGCCATCTCATCCTTGCTCAGTGGGCCTCTGTCGGTGTGCTCGATGATCATACCGACACCTCGGGTGGCGCCGGCTCGGCGACGACCACACGGTCCACGAAGATCCCCGGCGTGACGATCACCTCGGGGTTGAGGCCGCCGATCGGCACGACCTCGGTTACCTCGACGACGGTCAGCTCAGCGGCGGTCGCCATGATCGGCCCGAAGTTGCGCCCTGTCTTTCGGTAGACCAAGTTGCCCAAGGGATCGGCACGGTGGGCGCGGATGAGAGCTGCGTCGGCCTTGATCGGAAACTCCAGCAGGTAATCACGCCCGTCGATGGTCCGCAGCTCCTTGCGTTCCCCGAGGGGCGTGCCCACGCCGGTCGGTGTGAAGAAGCCTCCGATTCCCGCACCTCCGGCGCGAATGCGTTCGGCGAGGTTGCCCTGCGGCACCACTTCCAGTTCGACCTTTCCCGATCGATAGAGCTCGTCGAAGATGAACGAGTCGTTCTGCCTGGGGAACGAGCAGATCATCTTGCTTACTGCTCCCGCAGCAAGCAGTGCCGCCAGGCCGGTCGTTCCATTGCCGGCGTTGTTGTTCACTACGGTGAGATCGCGCGCACCCGCACGGCGCAGGGCATCGATAAGGGCGAACGGCAGGCCTGCTCGACCGAATCCGCCGATAAGGATCGTGGAGCCGTCGGCTATGCCGCGAACAGCGGTATCCGGATCCGGCGAGATCTCGATCACGGTCAGCCTGTCGTCGTGTTCTCAACGACCATGGCCAGGCCCTGACCGACGCCGATGCAAATCGCGGCCACCCCCCAGCGCTCGCTCTGCTCACGGAGAACGCCGGTGAGGGTGCCGAGAATGCGCCCGCCGGATGCCCCGAGCGGGTGTCCGATGGCAATCGCGCCGCCCCGGATGTTGACGATGTCCGGATCAACCTTCCAGGCGTCCAGGCAGACCAGTGACTGAACGGCGAATGCCTCATTGAGCTCGACGGCCCCCACATCTGACCAGCCGATGCCCGCCGCGTCCAGCGCTCGATTCGCCGCCTCGACCGGGGCATAGCCGAAGTCCTGCGGCGCCACGGCGTTGCTGCCCCGACCAGCGATCCGAGCCACCGGCTCGGTTCCGATCACGGCTGCTGCCCGCTCAGATCCGAGCAGAACGGCCGACGCACCATCGTTCAGTGGTGAGGAGTTGCCGGCGGTGATGGTGCCATTCGGGCGGAAGGCGGGATTCAGGTTGGCAAGGGTCTCGGGGCTCGAGTCCGGACGGATGTTCTCATCGCGCGTCAGCTCAGCTCCGGGCACGGACACCGCGAACTGGCCATAGAACCCGTCCGTCCAGGCCTGGCCGGCGAGCTGGTGTGAGCGAGCTGCGAATTCATCTTGGCGCTCCCGCGACACGGCGAACTTCTCCTGCAGCTGTTCGTTCGCCTCGCCCAGCGAAACCGTCCATTCCTTCGGCATCGCTGGGTTGACCAGTCGCCAACCCAAGGTTGTCGACACCAGAGTTTCGTTGGACGCGGGATAGGCCTTAGAGGGCTTGGGCAGCACCCATGGCGATCGGGTCATGGATTCGACGCCGCCCGTCAGGACGATCTCAGCGTCGCCGGTCTCGATCATCCGCGAGCCGATCATTGCGGCATCCAGGCTCGACCCGCAGAGCCGATTGACCGTGCTCGCCGGCACGCTCACCGGAAGCCCGGCCAGCAGCGCGGCCATCCGGCCGACGTTGCGGTTGTCCTCGCCGGCGCCGTTGGCGTTGCCGAGGATCACTTCGTCGATACGCTCGGGTTCCAGGTCGGAAACCTTGCCGAGCAGACCACGCAGGGCGGTGGCTGCAAGATCATCGGGGCGCACCTCCGCCAAGCCGCCACCGTAGCGACCGAACGGCGTACGGACGGCGGTATAGACGAACGCGTCGGATCGTGGCATCAGTCCTTCTCGGGTTCGGGCGGTTGGTCAGGGGCGGGCTCCTCGAGTTTGCCCAGTACCTGTTGCGCGATCCGGAAGGCGGTATTCGCGTCCGGGACGCCGCAATAGATCGCGGTTTGCAGCAACGCCTCTGCGATCTCGGTATTGCTCAATCCGTTGTTACGAGCTGCCTTGAGATGCATGGCCAGCTCCTCATGATGTCCGCGGGCGACCAGGGCAGCCAGGGTGATCAGCGATCGGCTGCGGCGATCGAGGCCGGGCCTGGCCCAGATGGTGCCCCAGGCGTAGGAGCTGATCAGGTCCTGGAAGTCACGGGTCAGCTCGGTCGTCCCCGCGAGCGCCAGATCGACGTGGCTGTCCCCGAGGACCTCGCGCCGTACTCGCAAGCCCTCGGCCCGGACTTGCCCTGCCGTACGGCTGGCGCGGGTCATCCCGCCATCTGTCAGTTCCATGATCAACTCCGCGATGCGGTCCGGCGCTTCGGCGGGAGCGAGGTGGCCGATGCCGTCGACCAGCACAAGCCGGCCAGACTGCACTCCCTCAGCGAGGTGTCGGACTATCGCTGGCGGTGTCGAGACATCGCGGTTCCCGGCCACTGCGAGGACTGGTGTCGCAATCTCCGGCAGCCTAGGCCGTACGTCGAACTCAGCAAGAGCCTCACACGCGGCCGTGTAGCTCTTCCCGTCACACCGCACCAGGTCGTCGAGTAGCGCCTTAGCAATCTCGGGTTCTCGATCGACGAAACCAGGCGCGAACCAACGCGCCGGGGACGAGTCCAGCAGCACCGAGGTCCCGCCGGCCTGCACAGCTCTCGCACGCTCACGCCACCCATCGGGCTCGCCGATCTTCGGACCGGTGCAACACAGGACCGCCGACCGAATGCGATCGGGCGCGTCCAGTAGGAGCTGGAGGCCGACGGCTCCACCTAGGGAGTCACCGGCGTAGTAGAAGGTGGTCTCGCGCCCGAGCCGGCTGTCGACCGCGCTCAGGACGCCGACTGCAAGCTCGGCAACGGTGAAGTCGACCGTAGGGGCGCTCGCGCCGTGACCCGGAAAGTCCCAACCAAGCGTCGCGAAGGCCGAGCCCAGTCTTTCTGCAACCGGGCCCCACAAAGTAGTCACCGATGTCCCGAGCGATGGACCTAGCACGAGCAGATCCGGAACGCGTCTGGAACGGCGGGCTTGGACGGGCTCACCCCATGCTCTTGGGAGCTCCAGCAGCGCCAACTCGGGAACGCCCATCAGCCGGCTTCCTTGAGAAACGCATCCGCCCGCTCGAGCGCTGCATCGATCAACCGGTATGCAGCCCCCAGATAGCCTGCGGGATCGCTCGACGGGTCGGATGCGCCGCGCAGCTGTCGGATCGAGCGTTGTTCGGCCAACAGATCGTCGGCAGCCTCCTGGACCGTGCGCTGCATGCGATCACTGTGCACCAGGACACTCGACAGCAGCTCAGTGGTCTGGCGACCGGCCACCACGGTCTGGCGGGCGAGCGTACGCAAAGGGCTCCACTCCGCGTGCCAACCGCCGTCGGGCCGCTCGTCGACTGCCGCTGCTGCGGCCACATGCAACGAAGCGCCCAATGCCGGTGCGTTCAACGCAGCCCGTCGAATCAGAACCGAGAGTACGGGGTTCTGCTTGTGCGGCATGGTTGAGCTTCCGCCGCGCCCCGGCGCGCTGCCCTCCGATAGCTCTCCGATTTCAGGACGGGCCCGGACCAGGACATCGTTCGCGATCCGACCCCAGGCATCCGTAGCGGCGACGAGCGCATCGCCAATCCGGGTGATTGTCCGCCGACTGGCGTGCCAAGGTGCAGCGGGCCGCAGCCCGAGCTGCTCTGCGAAGTCCTCGGCCAATGCGATTGCTCGGTCCGCCTCGGCGCCTTCCCCGTCGATGAGCTCTGTCACCGCCGCTAATGTGCCAGCAGCACCGCCAATCTGAACAGGAAGTGTGCTTCGCACCTCGCCAAGATCATCTGCAACGTCGACCAACCCCCGCAGCCAGCTCGCCGCAGTGAGACCGAAAGTCGTCGGCACAGCATGCTGGCCGAGCGTCCGTCCAGCCGAAAGAGTGTCCCGATGCCGGTCAGCAAGATCGCGAAGTGCACGTACCTGCTCGGGGATCTCGCGCAGAACCGCTTCGAGCGCGTCACGCAACTGCAGCATCAGGGCCGTGTCCAGGGCGTCCTGGCTGGTCAGACCGCGATGCAACCACCGGGCCGCCTCGGGTGCGGCCTGCTCCAGTCGGATACGCAGCAGGTCCAACAACGGGATCACCGGATTGCCGCCTGCCTCGGCCGCTTCACTGAGTTCAGCCAACTGCTCATCGGAGAGTTCGGCGAGGCTGGATTCGTTTGGTAGCTCGACTGCCGGGGCGATGCCGGCAGCCGCCAAGACTTCGTACCAGGCGATCTCGACTCGGACCAACGCCGTTACCAAAGACCGGTTGCTCATCAAATCACCGGCCCGGTTCTCGCCCGGCCAGAACAGATCGCTCACATCGAATGGCCTGGGAAGGTCAGGAAGACGGTCTCATCCTGCCCCTGCAGCCGCACGTCGAAGCACAGCTCGTTGCCATTGTCGGCCGCCACCAGGATCCGACGTCGATCTTCGGGCAGGGAGCCAAGCAGCGGGTCTGCCGCCAGCGCTTTCGCCGAAGCCGGCAGGTAAACCCGGGTGAAAAGCCGGTTGGTGAGGCCGCGGGCGAAAACCACCATGGCGATGAACGGCACTTTGCCAGATTCCGTCGGTCCCGGCCGGACAGTCGTGAAAGAGTATCTGCCCGTGCTGTCCGTGCCAGCCCTTCCCCAGCCCGTGAAGGTGTAGCCGTCTCGGCGCAACGAACCCGGCTTAGCGCTGATCTGGCCATAGCTATCGGCCTGCCAGATCTCGATCATGGCATCAGGAACCGGGTCCGCGTGCCCATCCATTACCAATCCGGTCAGTCGTACGGCATCGGGATGGCTGGCTGGCACGAGTTGATTCCCACCCTCGTACGGCAGGGCGAAGCCGAAGAACGGACCGACGGTCTGCCCCGGCGTGGCGATCAAGGATATCCCGCCATTCACTCCACGCCCCCGGGTTCGATCCAGGTGCGGCTGCTGCCGGTCAGCACAATGTCCCAGCGATAGCCGGTATTCTCCTCATGCGACGTCACCTCATGATCGTAAGTCGCGACCAGCCGGTCCCTGGCGCGCTGATCACGGATCGACTGGTAGATCGGATCAAGATCAAACAACGGGTCGCCCGGAAAGTACATCTGCGTGATCATCCGTGAGGTGAAGTCGGTGCCGAACAGCGAGAAGTGGATGTGCGCCGGACGCCAGGCGTTGTAGTGGTTGCGCCACGGATACGGGCCAGGCTTGATCGTGGTGAACCGGTAGCTGCCGTCGGGGCCGGTGAGGCAGCGACCAACACCGGTGAAGTTGGGGTCGATCGGTGCGTGGTGCTGATCCCGTTTGTGGATGTAGCGACCGGCGGCATTGGCCTGCCAGATCTCCACGAGCTGGCCGGCCACTGGCCGGCCATTGCCGTGCAGCACCCGGCCCGTGACGATGATCCGCTCGCCGATCGGGTCGCCTGTGGCCTGGATTGTCAGGTCCGCTTCGAGCGGATCGACGTCGCGCTGGCCGAACGCCGGTGCGGTCAGCTCGATCGTCTCCGGGTCTACGCGGTGCAAATTCTTGATGGGGTGGCGCAGGATCGTGCTGCGATAGGGCGGGTAGTCGTAACGAGGTTGTGTCTCCGTGGCTCCGCCGGCTTCGTACTGCCGCTTCAGCTCGACGATCTCCGCCGTGAGGGTCGCTTGGCTCTCGGCGGCACCATCCGACGTTGCGACAAGGTCCCCGGTCGCCGTAGCCACTGAATCCTCCTCAGAACGGATATGCGGGAAGGTCTCCTCGGACTGTTACCCATTGAGTGTTGGTGTAGGCGTCGAGGTTGGCCTGTCCTCCGCCGGCGCGGACGCCGGTGCCGGACTCCTTGACGCCGCCGAACGGGATCAGCGCCTCGTCATTCACTGTCTGGTCATTGATGTGTACCAGCCCTGATGGGATCCGCTCGGCGAGCTCCAGCCCACGCATCACATCCCGGGTCAGAATGCCGAGCGACAGCCCGTACTCGGTGGTTTTGGCCAGCTGAACTGCTTCGTCGATGGTGCTGAAGGGCGTCACCGGGGCAACGGGGCCGAAGATCTCTTCGGCGAACGCAGGCGCGGTCACTGGCACCTCGCTCAGCACCGTGGGCCGGTAGAACAACCCTTCGTACGTGCCTCCCGTCGCCAGCTTTGCTCCCGCCTCGACCGACGATGTGACGATTCGGTGAACATTGTCCCGCTGCTTCACGTCGATGATCGGACCAAGTGCGACATCGGGCTGCGTCGGGTCGCCCACCGGCAGTCGGTCGGCATGTTGAGCAAGCGAGGCGGCGTAAGTATCTGCAATGGAGGCCGCGACCAGATGCCGACTCGTGGCCATGCACACCTGGCCGGAGTGGTGGAAGGAGCCGAAGGCGCCGACGGAGACTGCCTGCTCAATGTCGACGTCGTCGAGTACGATCAGCGCTGAGTTGCCGCCGAGCTCAAGATGAACCCGCTTCAGCCGATCGGCCGCTGCTCGGGCGATCGCCTTGCCGGTTCGGGTCGAGCCGGTGAAGGCGATAAGCGGGATCTGCGGGTCCTCGACTATGGCCTGACCGACATCGACGCCGCCCGGGAGAACAGACAAGACTCCCTCCGGCAGGCCGGCCTCCTCGAAGACCCGGGCGAAGACGACTCCGCCGCAGACTGCTGTCCGAGGATCAGGTTTCAAGATCACGGCGTTGCCGAGCGCCAGGGCAGGTGCCAGGGCGCGGATAGCAAGGATCATTGGCGCATTGAACGGCGCGATGACGCCGACGACCCCGATCGGCAGCCGGCGAGCCATCGACAACCGCTGCTGGTTGGAGCGCAGCAGCTCTCCGTACGGCGCTCCCGCCAGGCCTGCAGCCTCCCAGCACTCCTCGGCCGCACCTTGGCGGATCTGACCCATGGAGAACGGCCGGCCGGTGCCTGATTCCCGCATCATCCAGTGGAGGATCTCCTCCTCGTAATCGAGGAACAGCTGAGCGGCTCGCCGCAATACGGCGGCCCGAGCGTCGTAGGTCAGCCCGGCCCACTCTGGTTGAGCTTGTGCCGCCCGCTCCGCTGCCTTCGAGACGTCCGCGGCGGTTGCCGCACCAACACGCCCGAGGGTGTTGCCGGTGGCAGGTTCGACGCAGTCGTATTCGCCGCCCGATCCGGCGACCCAGCCGCCCGAGTAGATCTTGCCTTGCCAGACCTTTTGATCAAGGAACGCCATTGGTCTGTCCTCCTTCAGCTCTTGGTCGGAAGGTACTCCCAAAGGCGGAAAGTGGAATCGACTAGCCTTCCGCTCAGCGGAAGGTAGAGATGGCGGGTAACTCGCTACAGCCAGGCGTCAGCGTGACGTCCCGAGTGCTGGCCGTGCTCGCCGCATTCGACACCGAACATTCGGCGCTTCGGCTCAGCGAGATCGCCCGTCGGGCGGATCTGCCGCTGCCCACTGCCCATCGCCTGATTGGGGAGCTCAGCCAATGGGGGGCGCTGGCGCGGCGCGCCGACGGGTCGTATGTCGTGGGCCGTCGGCTCTGGGACCTCGGGGTGCTCGCGCCGGCGGCAACCGATCTGCGCGAGGCCGCGGCGCCCTTCCTGCACGACATCCACGCCGCAACACGAGCCACCGTGCACCTCGCGGTCCGCGACGGAACAAAGGTGTTGTATCTCGACCGAGTTTCCGGTAGCGCCTCCGTGCCGGTGGTCAGCAGGGTCGGTGGACGGCTCCCGCTGCACGCCACGGGCGTCGGCAAAGTCTTGCTGGCCCACGCTCCGCCCGACGTGCAGGCCTTCGTGCTCTCCCGGCTCGAGCGGGTCACGCCGTACACCATCACGGGGCCGGGTCAACTGCGAGATCAGCTCACCCGGATTCGCTCAGACGGGTTTGCCGAAACTCAGGAGGAGATGAGCCTGGGCGCGTGTTCCGTGGCCGTGCCGGTCAGGAGCGGCGAGGACGAGGTGGTGGCTGCCCTCGGCATCGTGGTGGCGACCCTCAAGCGTGACCGGATGCGCCTCGTCGCGGCACTCCAGGTTGCGGCATCTGGGATCAGGCGGAGCCTCACCATCGCCAGCTTCCACTGAACGGAAGTGCCTTGTCGCGGCTCCTGGCGTCGATGCGCTGCCATGAGGCCATGTCAGCCTCCACAGCGAACCGTACGTTCACGACCGTCGGCATCGTGGGCGGTGGACCAGCTGGTTTGATGTTGAGCCATCTATTGGCTCGGAGCGACATCGATTCGGTCGTGATTGATGACCGATCCCGGCTGGAGATCGAGCAGACCGTGCGGGCAGGCATTCTCGAGCGGGATAGCGTGCGAATGCTCGTGGAGTCCGGCGTTTCGGATCGAGTCCTCCGGGAGGGGAATGAGCATGAAGGCATCGAGCTGGCCTTCGGCGGCGGCGGCGCCCGCATTGATTTTCGGGAGCTCGTGGACGCTGCGGTCTGGCTCTATCCGCAGACCGATGTCTTTGTTGATCTTGCCGCCGCCCGGGAGCGTGATGCCGGGGACGTCAGGTTCGGGGCATCGGATACCGCCCTTGTGGACTTGTCGACCCAGCAGCCCGGCATCACGTTTCTCGACTCCGATGGGAGGCGCCAGGAGGTTCGTTGCGACTTTCTCGTGGGCGCGGACGGCTCCCGAAGCATGTGCCGCAAGCAGATCCCTGAGCACGCTCGGCGGCAGTACGTACGGGAATACCCGTTCGCCTGGTTCGGCATCTTGTGCGAGGCACCGAAGAGCGCGCCCGAATTGATCTACAACCACTCCGAGCGGGGATTCGCGCTGATCAGTCAGCGGACGGAGAGGCTGCAGCGGATGTACTTCCAATGCGACCCGGACGAGGACGTCAATGCATGGTCGGAGGATCGGATCTGGGAGGAGCTCCAAAGTCGGGTCGGGGCCAATGGCCACACACTCAAGGAGGGTCCGATCACTGAAAAGACCGTGCTCCGGTTCCGTAGCTCGGTGAATGAACCGATGCATTACGGACGGCTGCTGCTCGCCGGTGACGCCGCCCACACTGTGCCGCCGACAGGGGCCAAAGGGCTTAATCTCGCGCTCGCGGACGTACGGGTGCTGGCTGAGGTTCTGCTGCGAGCGGTCGCAGCGAAGTCTGAGGAACCGCTGGACGACTACAGCCGGCGTGCTCTGGCCCGGGTTTGGAAGGCGCAGCACTTCTCCTATTGGATGACCATGATGCTGCACCGACTGCCTGAGGCGGCGGACTTTGATGTCCGACGGCAGCAAGGCGAGCTCAGTTCCGTCACGGAGTCGCGAGCGGCATCGACTTATCTGGCCGAGTGCTACACGGGTTGGCCAACGTGAGCCGCTGAATCAATGCACGCGAAGCTCAAGCCTTGGTCTTCAGGCAGGCGTTTCGAGGGGAGGTATGGCCATGCTCGCTCCGGGGGCTCGATGATGCTCAAGGAACAGTTCGCCCTACGAAGTAGTGACCCGCATGAGCTTGGAAAGCTACGCGGATGACAGCGCCTTCCTTCTTGCGCGTTGAGCACCTCGATGAGGCACTCGGCATCTGCGTAACCAAGCCCAGGCTCTCCTGGCGATTACCCCCCGGCTCCGCACGCCAGGGCGCGTACCAGATCCGTGCCGACAATGGCTGGGACACCGGCCGGGTTGAAAGCGACCAAAGCCTCCTTGTCCCGTACGCCGGTCCGCCCCTGGCATCCCGGCAGCTGGTCAACTGGGAGGTGAAGGCGTGGACCGATCTCGGTGAGAGCGAGTGGTCGGAGCCCTCGTGGTTTGAGATGGGACTTCTGCATCCCACTGACTGGCAGGCGGACTGGATTTCGCCCGCAGACCGATCCGGCGCCGAGCCAGGAAACCGGCCGGCCAGCCTACTGCGCTACGAGTTCGAGCTGGAGCCGTCGGTTGTCGCCGCTCGTCTGTATGCGACAGCCCACGGAATTTACGAGGGATTTCTCAACGGCCACCGCCTCGGCGACGAGGAGCTGACGCCGGGCTTCACGCAGTACAGCGCCCGACTGCAGGTCCAGACGTACGACGTCACACACATTGTGCAGAACGGCAGCAATGCTCTCGCGGTGATCTTGGCGGACGGCTGGTTTCGCGGCCAGATCGGCATCACCCGGGCTGCCGACCAGTGGGGTGACCGGACTGCGCTCCTTCTGCAGTTGCAGGTCAGATATCTGGACGACTCGCAGACCATGATCGGCACTGGCCGACAGTGGCGCACCAGCCCTGGCCACGTGGTCGCTGCCGACCTGATCGCCGGGGAGCGATGGGACTTGCGGCTGTCTCACCGTGGCTGGACCGAGCCTGGCTTCGACGACTCGGCTTGGTCGCTTGTTTCGGTCGATTCGGAGGGGGACTTTGACCGGCTCGTCGATTCACCGTCGCCGCCCGTTCGGCGGGTACAGCTGGTGCGACCGGCGTCGCTGAACAAGCTGGACCAGCATCGGCAGATCGTCGATCTCGGTCAGAACATCAACGGCTGGACCCGGCTCACCAAGCTGGGTCCAGTGGGGACGACTGTTCGGCTTGTCCACGGCGAGTGGTTGGATGCGACCGGCGACCTGACAACTGATCATCTACGTCCTGCCGTGCCGTTCTTGCCGGAGGCCTTGCCGGCCGGTCAGGTCGATGAGATCACCTCGGCCGGCGTATCCGGCGACATCTTTGAGCCACGCCGAACGACGCATGGCTTTCAGTACGTACGCGTCGAGGGCCACCCGGAGGACCTCACTGATCAGGACATCACTGGCGTCGTGGTGCACACCGACATGCGCCGTACCGGGTGGTTCTCCTGCAGCGACGAGCGGATCAACCGCTTGCACGAGGCAGCCGTTTGGAGCCTGCGGGACAACGTGTGCGACATTCCGACCGACTGCCCGCAGCGGGAGCGGGCCGGCTGGACGAGCGACTGGCAGCTCTACCTGCCGACGGCTGCATTCCTGTATGACGTCGCCGGCTTCTCCACGAAGTGGCTGCGCGACGTCGCGGCCGACCAATGGCCAGACGGCACAATCGCCAACATCAGCCCGACGCCCCGTGCCGAGGGTCGGGAAAGCCCGACAGCCCAGCTCAACGGCTCGGCTGGCTGGGAGGATGCCGCCGTGATCGTGCCGTGGGAGCTGTATCGGGCGTACGGCGACACTCGGATCCTGGCCGAGCTGTGGCCGACCATGGTCTCCTGGATGGACAAGGTGGAGTTGGTTGCACGGTCGGAGCGGCACCCGGAGCGAGTGGCCCGTCGACCTGTGCCATTCGCACACGAGCGCTATCTCCGAGATAGCGGCTTCCATTGGGGTGAGTGGCTCGTACCCGACCAGGACTTGTCCGACTTCGCGGCCTTCGCCGCCGCTGACAAGGGCGACGTGGGGACGGCATATTTTGCTTACTCGGCCGGGCTGATGGGGCGTATTGCCGCTCTCCTGAACCGTCCTGCCGAGGCGGCTCGGTACGCAACCCTGTCGGCTCGGGTTCGCGAGGCGTGGCAGGCCGAGTACGTCGACGCGGAGGGCCGGGTCACCCCCGACAGTCAGGCGAACCACGTCCGTGCATTGGCGTTCAACCTCGTACCCGAGCACTTGCGCGCAGGGATAGCTGCACGCCTCGTTGAACTGATCACGGCCGCAGGAGCCCATCCCGGCACTGGCTTCCTCGCCACCCCCTATCTGCTGCCGGTGCTTGCCGACACCGGCAATATCGATGTCGCCTACGACCTGCTGTTCCAGGACACCGAGCCCTCCTGGCTGGTCATGACCGATCGCGGCGCCACAACGGTTTGGGAGCGCTGGAACGGCGTCAGTGCCGATGGAGTGCCACACGAGTCGCTCAACCACTACTCCAAGGGCGCGGTCATCTCGTTCCTACACCGATACACCGCGGGCATCCAGCTCCTGGACGACCCGCCGGCTTACCGCCGATTTCGGGTCCGGCCCCGGCCAGGCGGCGCCCTGACCTGGGCGCAGGCAACGCATGAATCACCGTACGGCGCGATCGAGGTCTATTGGCGGCTGGATGGTGACCAGTTCGAGCTGCAGATCACGGTGCCCCCTGGAACCTCTGCCGAGGTTGTCCTTCCCGACAAAGTCGAAAATCTGGGACCCGGCACCCACACCTTCTGGAGCGCCGCCCGAGTGCTGACTGGAGAGGAGTTGATCACTGAATGAGTGCTACATCAGCTGCGACGAGCGAATGGACCGGGCCGCCCCGGTTTCTACCCCCGCCGGAGCCCCGCGTTCAGGCCGATGGCAGCACACGCTACGAGAGCGTCACCTACGCAGCGACCGTTGGATACCGCCCGCTCCAGCTCGATGTCTGGGTGCCCGCGTCCTCGACGCCGCCTCCGTTGGTGGTCTGGGTACACGGGGGAGCATGGCTGTTCGGGGACCGCCGCTACCTGCCGGAGACACTGCGGCCGAACCAGCTGTTCGACGAGTTGATCAAGGCTGGCCTTGCCGTCGCAACTATCGACTACCGTCATGCCCTCGAGGCGCCATTCCCGGCTCAGCTGCACGACGCGAAGGCGGCAATACGCTACCTCCGCGGATACGGGGATGTGCTGGGCGTCGACACAAGTCGGATGGGAATCTGGGGCGAGTCGGCCGGCGGCCACCTTGCGGCGATGGTCGCTCTGACCTCCTCACGCCCAGAGCTTGAGGGGTCGCTCGGCGTTGTTGGTTTGTCCAGCGCGGTCGATGTCGTCGTCGACTGGTACGGCGTCGCCGACCTCGCCGCCCAGAGCCTGAAGAGCAGATCTGCAGAGGCCGCCGCCGACCAGGCTCCCGAACTGCTCGCGGCGCCTGAGGAGCTGCTGGTGGGCGGGCAAGGCGAGGATGCCAAGGCGGCCGCCAGCCCCATCACGTACGTGACTCCGAACTCGCCACCATTTCTTCTCGTCCACGGCACCGCTGATCAGGTGGTGGGCTACGTGCACAGCGAGCTACTGAAGGCAGCCCTCAGCGCGGCCGGCGTGCCGGTTCTGTTAGTGCCGATCGAGGGTGCCGACCACATCTTCGACGGCCACGACGACATCGATGGCGTAGTCCGGCTCTCCGTCGACTACCTCGCCGAGGCGCTGATAAGGCCGTGAGGCATCTCGTACGAATAGGAGGTTGAGCCATGGGAAGGCTCGTCGTCAACATGTTCACCACGCTGGACGGCGTCGTGCAGTCCCCGGGAATGCCGGAGGAAGACCGCGATGGGGGTTTCAAGCATGGTGGCTGGCAGGTTCCGTACTTTGATGACGAATCGGGGGAGGTGATGGGTGAGGCGATGGCGTCCTTCGATGCCCTGCTTCTCGGCCGGAAGACGTATGAGATCTTCGCGAGCTACTGGCCACACGCACCGGCTGACGATCCGTTCGCGGCCAGACTGAATGATGCTCCCAAGTACGTCGCCTCGCGAAACCTCGACACTGTCGAATGGAACAACTCGACCCTGCTTCGGGGCGATATCGCCGACGAGGTGACGCGACTCAAGGGGCAGTACGACGAGATCCACACGTCCGGCAGTGGCAATCTCGTCCAAAGCCTGATGCGGCAGGGGCTGGTCGACCGGTACCTTCTCTGGGTCTATCCGGTACTGCTTGGCGTCGGCAAACGGCTGTTCGCCGACGGCACGAGCCCCACAGCCCTGCAACTCACTGACTCGAGGACATTCCGCAACGGCGCGGTGTTGCTCGCCTACGAACCGACGGGCAAGCCAGAGTACGGGTCGACGGCACTGGATTCCTGACCGGTCATTTGCCTGCTGCTATGCCTTCGCGATGGCCAGAGCCCGGCCGGGCTCAATGCGCGTCGCCAGGGTTTCGGCTTTGATCCAGTCCTCGTGTCGTCGTATGTCGTCCCCGTCTGGAAGCGTCAGTACGATCCGGTCGGTCAGCTGGAGCCCGGCGTCTTTCCGCATGGTGTTCACCGTGTGAATGAGGTCGTAGACCCGGCCTCGAAGCTCGAGTTCGGGATCGAGCTCGATGTCAAGGGCGACCGAAAGCGTTCCGTCGTCTGCGATCGCCCAGCCGGGGACCTCGACCCGCTCTCCGCGAATCACCTCGCCGGCCTCGAGCTCCTCGCCTGCGACGCGAAGGCGTCCATCGCCGAGCTCCTCGAACTCGCCTCGATGGAGCGCGGCCTTGATCTCAGGCACCTTCTTGCCCAGTCGGGGGCCAAGCACTCGAAGGTTGGGCAGGAGCTGAACCCGGGCAACAGGGCCCTGATCGAATCCGACCTGGTCCACGCGCAGTTCCTCGGCAATCTCTTGAGTGTGCTCCCCGGCGCGCCGCGCACCCCGCACGTACATCCACCGAAGCGGCTGGCGTAGTTTCACACCCGCCGTGCCGCGCGCTTCCCGACCTAGCTCCACGATTCGGCGGACCTCCCCGATCTCGGCCAAGAGTTTGTCGTCCAGCTCACGAATTTCCGGCCACCCGGCGAGGAAGACGCTTTCTGGCGCGCCCTCGCAGGCGTCAACGACGAGGTTCCGCCACAAATAGTCGGCAAGGAATGGCATGACCGGTGAGATGACGCGCAGGGCCGTGACGAGGGCGAACCAGAGAGTCCGGAACGCTGCGTCGTCGTAGTCGTAGAAGCGTCGGCGCGACCGACGGATATACCAGTTCGAAAGGTCGTCCGCAAATGAATCGAAGGCTGCGATCACCCGGTGGGTGAGCTGGTCCTCGAGGGCGCCGGTGGCATCTGCGACAAGCTTCTCAGTCCGCGCGACGAGCCAGCGGTCGAGCGGGCGCAGTTGGGTAGCGGTAGGCCCGGCGGCGAGGTCGCTGAACGTCGGACGAAAACCTTCGATGTTCCCGTAGGTCACGAGGAACCCGATCGAGTTCCAGAACGTCAGCAGCTTGCGCTTGATCTCGTGAGCCGGCCCATAGCCGAAGAATAGGTCGCGGTCCGGCGGCTGAGCACAATATTGCCAACGCATCACGTCGGCACCCATCCGCGCGAAGGCCTCCTCCGCTGGGATGAGATTCCCCCACGAGCCGTGCATCGGGCGGCCGTGTTCGTCGAGCATCTTCTCGTAGCCGAGGACGGACCGGAACGGCGCCTGGCCAACCAGACAGACCGACATGAACAGCTGCGAATAGAACCAAAGACGGATCTGCTCCCGCATCTCGGAGACCCAGTGGGCGGGAAACCAGGTTTCCCAGTAGCCGTGATCGGGGAGATCGGCGCCCGTGAGTCCTTCGGCAGCTCCGTTTCCATAGCCGCGCTCGATCCACGTCTGGTTCTCCCAGCCGAGTGTGGAGAAGGGCACAATCCCGGCGTCAAGCCAGACATCGCCGATTTCGGGAATCCGGTGAACGCCTTCAGTCCCGCACGCGGGGCAGCGGATCTCTACGGCGTCGATCCAGGGGCGGTGCAGCTCCTCAAGCTCGTCCATCCCGGCTGTCGCCAGGTCCTCGAGCTCGGTGCGGGAGCCGACCACGGTGACGTGTCCGCATTCACAGGGATAGATGGGAAGCGGCAGGCCGAAGTAACGGCGGCGGGAGATGTTCCAGTCGCCCATGTTGCGGAGCCAGTCGTCCATCCGCTTCCCGAAATAGGCTGGTGTCCACGCGATGGTCGCGTTGGCCTCGAGCAGCCTCGGCCTAACGTCCTCGACGGAAATGAACCAGTCGTCGGCGATGCGGAAGATGAGCGGGGTATTGCACCGCCAGCAGAACGGGTAGCGGTGCGCATAGTCACCCGCCGCGACCAGCCGGCCACGTTCGGCGAGATCGGCAGTTATCTGCTCGGCCGACTCCGACGTCGAGAGCCCATGCAGCCAGCCGAAGCGGTCATAGAAGCGGCCGGCTTCGTCGACGGGCGTGACGACTGGGAGGTTGTAGGTCCGCGATAGCTCGAAATCCTCCGCGCCGCAGCCCGGCGCGATGTGGACGATGCCCGTTCCCTCCTCCATTGAGACGTCGTCCCACCCGATGACGCTGTGCTCGATGCCCTCGGCCGCCGGCAGGTGGTCGAACGGACCCTCGTAGCGCCATCCGATGAGTTCGGCACCCCGCCGCCGCTCGGCGTAGGCCTCGTCGGGGTAGCGCATGACCGCCACCCATTCGCCGTTCTCCTGAAGGCCGTACTCCTCATCCGGATGAACTGCGGCTGCCACGTTGGCGGGCAACGTCCACGGCGTCGTCGTCCAGACCGTCAACGATTGGCCTGGCCGATCGAGGAGCGGGAAGCGGACGAAGAGCGAGGGATCGATTCGCTCCTCATAGCTGCCGATCAGCTCGTGCGCCGAGATCGAAGTTCCGCAACGTGGGCACCACTCGGTGGATCGGTGCCCCCGGTAGAGCCAGCCCCGCTCATGAACCAGCTTCAGGAAACGCCAGATGTAGGAGATGTTGGTATCGGAAAACGTGTAGTAGTCGTTGCCCCAATCCATCCACTGGCCCAGGCGCTTCGACCCCCGGATCAGCTCCTGGGCCGACCAGGCGACCTTCTCCCGGCACTTGCGCGCAAACTCGTCGAGTCCGTACTCCTCGATCTCGCGCTTCGAGTTGAGGCCCAGCTCCCGCTCGACGCCCACCTCGATCCACAGGCCTTGGCAGTCAAAGCCGTTCTGATAGCGCTGGTCAAAGCCGCGAAGAGCCTTGTAGCGCTGGAAGACGTCTTTGAGCGTTCGGCCCCAGGCCGTGTGCACCCCGAGTGTCTTGTTTGCGGTAACTGGTCCGTCGATGAAGCTCCAGACCGGGCCGCCTCGGTTGTGCTCGCGCAGCTGGCCGAAAATGCCGCGCTCCTCCCACCACGCGAGGATCTCCTCCTCGATAGCGGGATGGTCTGGAACGGGCGAAAGGAGCCTGAACATGGCGGGAAGTCAGTGTAGTAGCAGTGTGATGATCACTCGCTGCCGCTGCCGTACGGCCGGGTGATGATCTCCAGCATGTGCCCGTTGGGGTCCTCCCAGTAAACGCCCCGGCCGCCATCGTTGGTGTTGAACTCACCGGGCCGGCGCCGGAAGGGGTCGGCCCAGTAGGTCAGTCCGCGCTGCTTGATCCGGCCGAAGATGTCGTCGAAGCTCGATTCATCGACCAGGAACGCGTAGTGCTGCGGACGAACGGGACCGTGATCATCGGCAAAGTCCAGGGACACGTCGTTTTCGACCTGGACGACCTGGAACGGTCCGTACGTGGTCGCCGGCGGCAGACCGAGGATCTCAGTCATGAATGCCGCGGACGTGCGCTTGTCCAGCGCATGCACGATCGTGTGGTTAAGGCGAACGGGCATCGAACCTCCTAAGTACCGTTCCTCAGCCTGCCACTGCCACACGAACGCGCGGCCATAGTGTCTTCATGTGTTCCGGCTCGGCAGAGGAGCGTCTATGGAGCTCATCGGAGTTCGCAATCGCTGCCAGTCAGCTCAGGTTGCGCGCCGCAGCGGCCAGGGCATGAAGGTCATCGTGATTGCGGATCTGGACGAGTTCTGGGACGACCGACGCCGCCCTCTGGGTCCTACGGTTCCGGGTGACCTGGCGTCCGCCGCCGATGTCGAGTTCGTGCCGAGCCCGATTGTGGCTCCCGAGAAGCGGCACGCGCTGCAGGATGTTGTCGAAGCATTGCCGGTTGGCGGAGCGGACGCCCTCGGATGAACGACGACCATTCGAGTGGCCCGCTGTATGGCGTCCTAGTCGTCGACCTGTCCCGGGCGCTGGCCGGTCCGCACGCGACGATGATGCTGGGTGATCTTGGGGCAAGGGTGATCAAGGTCGAGGCGCCGGATCACGGTGACGACATTCGCGGCTGGGGCCCACCCTTTGTGGCGCCACGTCCTGATGGCGGGTTTGAGGTCACCTCTCCCATTACCGACGACAGCGGCCGGGAGTCCACCTACTTCCTCGCCGCGAACCGCAACAAGGAGTCCATCACCCTCAATCTCAAGGACGAGGCGGACCGCCGCCTGCTGCTTGAGCTTGTGGATCGCGCCGACGTGGTGGTTGAGAACTTCCGCTCCGGCGTTTTGGAACGGCTTGGCCTTGGCTTCGACGCCTTGCTTGCTCGCAACCCGCGGTTGGTCGGGCTGTCGATCACCGGCTTCGGCCACGACGGACCCGAGGGCGGTCGGGCCGGCTATGACCAGATAGCTCAGGGCGAGGCGGGCCTGATGTCATTGACCGGGTCCCGCCCCGACGACCCGCAGAAGTTCGGCACGCCGATCTGCGACGTACTCGCCGGGGTGCACGGCGCGTACGGAGTCGTCTCGGCGCTCTTCGAGCGGGAGCACTCCGGACATGGGCAGATCGTTCGAACCTCGCTGCTGGCCGCAGGGGTTGGCGCCCATGCGTTCCAGGGCACTCGTTGGACAGTCGCCCACGAGGTCGCCCGGGCCGCCGGCAATCACCACGCCTCATTAGCCCCGTACGGCTTGTTCCAGTGCCGCGATGGAGCGGTGCAGATCGCGGTGGGCAGCGAAGGCCTGTGGCGGAGGTTCTGCGCCGGGTTTGATCTTGATCCCTTCGCACCCGGGTTCGCAACGAACGCCGAGCGCGTGACATCCCGGGACGCCGTCATCGCCCGCGTGGAGGAGGCATTCGCCGGCTGGGATGCGGTCGATCTACTCGTGCGGCTGGACGAGCTCGGGATCCCCTCGGGAAAGGTGCGCGCGGTCGACGAGGTGTACGAGTGGGATCAGACCCGAAGCCAAGGCTTGCTGGTGTCGGTGACCCACGACACGTTGGGCGAGCTTGCGTTGCCGGGCCCGCCGCTGCGGTTCTTCGACGCCGACGGTACCGAGCGGACTCGGACCAGGCATCGGGCTCCGCCGACGCTGGGGACGGATGGCGAACGGATCCGCGATTGGCTCGTCAACTGACCGGCACCGGCGTCAGGTTGTCGGATAGGTCAGGCCGTGGCCGAATGGGTAGAGCGGGTTGGGACTTTCTTGCGGGACGTCGGGGTGACCTTGCTCCACTTCGGCCGTCGATCGCGGCAATTGGAAGGGCAGCCGACCGGCCGGCGTCACTCGTCCGGACAGCGCGTCCATCAGTGCCCGGTCACTCGCTCCGTAGACCGCCACGAGTGCGGCGGCGCGCTCTGCGATCTGGGGAATAACAGCGGGCCGCTCGAGTTGGATGGCGACGACGGTGGGGACGGAGTCCAACAACGCCAGGATGTCCGTCAGCTGCTCGGGCGCAAAGTCGAGCCGGCCGGCGTGAAAGAAGGACTCGAATTTGCCCGGCCGTGGCTCGTATGGCGTCGACAGTCTAAGGATCGCGAGCTCAGCATCGGCTGGCGATGCCGCTACATTGACGTACTCTGCGGCAATGCCGGGATCCATGCCCTGCAAGTAGGTCGGAGGCCGGCCGGATAGCGGCAGCGCTGGTCCATTCGGACCGGTCGGGTCGTTCTTCAGTACGGTCGTCGCTCGGCTCTGGGCACGTGCGCCCGCCGCTCGCAAGTCCTCAGCTCCCACAAGCACCTCGGCTTGATCAGGATCGACGTAGCGCCGGTCGTCGAAGAGTCCGAGCCGGAACTTCTCGGCGAGCAGTCGGGCCACCGAAACATCGAGACGAGACTCCGGCAGCGCGCCAGAGCGCACCAGGTCGACGACCACTTCAGGGCAGGCCTCGCCGCCGAACTGATCGGCGCCCGCGTCGAGGACCTTTCGCACGCGCTCGGGGACAGTCAAATGCTCCACGCCCCAGGCCCTGGCAACGTGCGGTTCCCCCATGATCGCCTGGTCGGTGATCAAACCCCAGTCGGTGCAGACAATCCCGGTGAAGCCGAGCTGCTCACGAAGCAGTCCGGTGATGATCCCGCGGTTGAACCCGAAGCCGACCTCCTCGTACTCGGTGCCGATCGGCTGCCCGTAGTAGGGCATCATCTGCGTCGTCCCGGCGGCAATCGCGGCCCGGAATGGCTGCAGGTGATAGTCGAAGCGGCCGCCCGGATAGACCTGCTCCTTGCCGTACGGGAAGTGCGGGTCTTCACCGTCGAGCTGCGGGCCGCCGCCGGGGAAGTGCTTGACCATGCCGGCGACGCTTTCCGGCCCGATTGCTGGGCCCCCGCGCAGTCCTTCCAGATAAGGCCTGACCAGCCGTGATGTCAGATCGGCGTCCTCGCCGAATGTCATCCCTGCCCGCGACCACCGCGGCTCGGTGACCAGGTCGATTTGAGGGTGGAGCGCGACGCGGAGACCGACGGCAAGGTATTCGCGGCGCACGGCGTCCGCGTACTGACGCACCAGCTCCTCGTCGCCGATGGCGGCGAGCCCGAGCGTCTCGGGCCATTGCGAGAAGGGGCCGGAGCGGAGGGCGGCACCGGGGTTATCCGAGAACGAGTGACGAGGATCGGTCGACACTGTCACTGGGATGCCCAGTCGCGTCTCGGCCGCGCGCTGTTGGAGCGCGTTGTGCCACTCCGCCATCGCCCGTGGCGTGCTACCGCTCAGCAGGTTGAAGTGAGTCATCAGCCGGTCCTGCAGCAATTCAGTGGTAGCGGCTTGGGTGGGCGCTTCGGCCGCGTCTTCCACCAACGAGCCGTCGGGCCGCATCGTGATGATCGCATGGAACAGCTGGCCGGCTTTCTCCTCCACCGTCATCCGGCCGAGTAGATCGGCGACGCGCTCGGCAAGAGGGCGCGAGGCGTCGGTATAGGCATCGCTGGTGGCAGACATCGATTCCGACTTTACGGGCAGGGCGATTGACACCGCAGCCCAAGCGTGCGGCATCCTCACCGTGATGGACATGCGTAGGTACTCAATCCTTCGGGATGTTCCCGTCGCGATGCGCGACAGCGTGGAATTGGCGACCGATGTCTACCTCCCTGGCGGCGATGGTCCCTCTGCCGCACTGCTGCAACGCACGCCCCACGACAAGTCCGCGCCCTTTGGGGCAGTACCTCGTCGTGATGGAGATTGTCCGGCCCTCGACGCTGGGTTCGCCGTGGTCATCCAGGACACCCGCGGCCGGTACGCATCCGAAGGTCGTTTCGAGCCTTTGTCCATGACGGGGCCGACGGCGTCGATACGGTTGCCTGGATTCGGGCCCAGGACTTCAGCAATGGCAAGATCGCTTCCTGCGGCGCGTCCTATGTCGGCGCCACTCAGATGAGTTGGCAGTTGGTCGATCATCACCATGGAATCAACCAGGAAATCGTGCGCTCGTTCTCCCCGCTTCCCTCTCCGAGGCCGTGTCGACGGCTTGGTCAGGATCGAGCGCACGATCTCTCGAGCTCGCTACGCCGTGACGATGATCACTTCAAGCGTGCGTGGGCCGTGAACGCCTTCGACTCGGTTGAGTTCGATGTCACTGGTTGCGCTCGGTCCGCTGATCATGGTCAATGGGCGCGTTGGCTCCATCCGAGCGACCGCCTGGGGAACGTCTGACACGATCGCCTCCGAACGCACGACGCAGAGGTGATAGTCGGGGACGAGCGTGATGGCTCGTCGACCCTGGTCTGGCGACGCATCGAGGATGAGGGTGCCGGTTTCGGCAATGGCCACGGCGGATCCGGTGATCACACCGTCGACTCCATCAAGGTCCGCTATTGAGGACGGGTCGTCGGGTTCGTCGCGCAGCACCGAAATCGATGTTCCGGAAAGCCACGCTTCCGGCAGTCCGGTTGGGATGACAACGGACTCGACCCCCTGCTCGCCGAGGGCGGCGGCAATTACCTTCGGCAGCTCTTCTGAGGTTGCACTCCGCACTCGAGCCCGGTAGTCCAGCAGCCGATCAGTGAGCAGCTCGACGAGTGCCTCTTGGGGCCGGTCCGCTAACTGGATGCGAGAGATCTCGTCGTATTCAGAAACCGCTGGCGGCGCCGCTCGGTGGGCCGCGGCAATCCGCTCCAAGATCTCTTCCCGGGCGCTCACTGTGTGCCATCCGGATGCCGCTGTTGCCACCAGTCACGGAAGGTCTGCGGTGGCGGTTGCGCGATGTCGCGCGCACTGGTCCAGTCCTTCAAGATGGGAAGCGGCAGTGGACCGATCGCACCACGCCGCCTGCCGAACGCCCGCCCGAGCCGGGCGGCCCG
>JBKPML010000078.1:0-7093 GCA_046732135.1 Actinomycetota bacterium | reverse complement strand
GTTGCTGGCAGCAAAAAGGGTGCAACAAACGCAGCGACCACCATGACACGGACGCTACTCGCGGCTCTGCCCGTCGCCGACGGTTGATCTGATCTCCGGGCAGTCAAAACAGATGCCGCGAACCGATGGCCCACGTCTGCCTCGCCGGCGTGATGATCTTCAACCGAAGCCGCTGAAGGCGGCCTCAAGATGGGGAGGTGCCGCCGACCTTGGCTAGGGCGCCGGCCGCCACCGCCAACGCGAGCTGGACGATCTCGTCGGTCGGAGTCTGACGGCCGCGGTCCAGCGCGGCGTCGTACTGCTCCTTGGTGAGCTCCGCACGGGCGCGCTGTAGCGGATGCGGGACGCCGGCGGCCTCAGTCGGAGGAGTCCCACCCAGCTCATCGCTCAGCCGTGCAGCTGCCGCCGCCAGGATTGTTGCCTCTTCCGGCTCGCCTTCGAGAAGAACCAGATCCGCCATACACACCAACGACAGGCTGACCCCGATCAGGAACCCCCTGCGATGTGACGAGTTGAGCGCCTCGGCGTAGCGTCGCCATGCCCCTGCGTGATCCCCTCCAACCCGAGCCGCGAGACCAAGCAGGCAAATGGGAATGAACCGGAGATTGTCCTCGCCGGCATCCCGAAAGGCTTGCTCCGCCTCCTTCAAAGTCCTCTCGGCGTCGTCGAGCAGGCGCAAGTGCAGCTCCGCCACACCCTTACCGACGTACGAGCCACCCAGCATCGGTGATCCACTCGCACGGAATACATCGATGCTCTCGGCGAACAGTCCGCGCGCCGCTTCCGGATCAACCACGTTGAGCGCATAGCCCAGGTTCTGCAGCTGGGCCGCGATGCCGGCCACGTCGCCCAACTCCCGATACCTGGAGAGGGCATGTTCGATCAGGGGGCGCGCCATGTCGTAGTCCCCTTGCCATACCGCTATTTCGCCAACCGCCTCTATGGCTACAGCGCGCGACGCCGATGTGACATCCTGCGGTGGCATGGCCAACAGCTCCTCGAGATATCTACGACCTTCCTTCAGATAGCTGCGGGAGATCCAGTACTCGGTGAGTGCGGTCGTCAATCGCATTGAGGTCTCCACTCGGCCTGATTCGATCCCGCGCCGGATGACCCCCCGGAAGTTGTCCAGCTCTCGATCTAGCGTGGGCAACCAGGACTGTTTAGCAGGACTTCGGAGGTGCTCAGCGGCCCTGTTCGCGAGATCCAGAAAGTATGCGGCGTGCCCGGCGGTGATCTC
This sequence comes from Actinomycetota bacterium, assembly GCA_046732135.1. Taxonomy (GTDB): domain Bacteria; phylum Actinomycetota; class Actinomycetes; order Propionibacteriales; family Propionibacteriaceae; genus Microlunatus. Next base: position 5,853 of record JBKPML010000078.1, on the reverse strand, counting down.
AGCCGCCTCACCCGAAACCTCCAGCCGTTCCCAGGCGTACTCGCTGATCGTCTCGAGCATCCTCACTCGCAGATCGCCAGCGGCGTCGTCCCGGCGTAGCAGGCTCTTGTCATGCAGCGAAGCAATGCCATCAAATGCGTCCACGCCAAGCTCATCCGGTCGGCACACCGCTTCGATCGCCTCCAGGGTGCACCCGCCAGAAAACACCGACAGTCGTCGGAATAGGGCCTGCTCGGCGGCTGTGAGCAGCCCGTAGCTCCAGTCGATCGCGCCACGCAGAGTGCGCTGGCGTTCCGGAAGGTCACGGCCGCCGGTGAAGAATGTGAGCCGACGGTCGAGCCGGGGCAGAAGCTCCTGCGGCTCAAACAACCGGACTCGGGCGGCGGCCAGCTCCAGAGCCAGCGGGAGTCCGTCGAGCCTCGTGCAGATTTCGGCAACGGCGCTTGCATTGCCCGGGTTTAGATCGAAGCCTGGGCGGACCGAGCGGGCGCGCTGCACGAACAGCGCAACCGAATCCACAATCCGCAACTCGTCGGGGTCCCGTCCAGCATGACCATTCGGCAGCGCAAGCGGCGGAACGGGATACTCCTGTTCGCCGGCGATGCGCAATGGCTCCCTGCTGGTTACGAGCACCCTGAGCTGAACTGCTGCCGCAAGCAGCTCACCGACCGTCGCCGCCGCCTCGATGATCTGCTCAAAGTTGTCCAACACGAGCAGAATCTGGCGCTGCTTGACATGGTCAATCAGCACTTCGCGAATCGGGCTTGCCGGGGCCTCCCGAAGGCCGAGTTGCGCCGCCACGGTCGGCAGCACGAGGTCGGCATCTGAGATCGTGGCGAGTGGCACGAAATGGACCCCATCAGTGAAAGCATTGATGCAGCCGTCCGCGACCTCGATCGCCAGACGGGTTTTCCCGGTCCCTCCCGGTCCGGTCAGGGTTACCAGCCGGGCGGAGGTAAGCAGTTCCACCAGCTCAGCAGACTCGCGCTGGCGCCCCACAAAACTGGTGACCTGCGCCGGCACGTCGTGTTGTCGCGTGTCCAGCGAGCGCAGCGGTGGGAAGTCGACCGGTACGCCCGGCGCGACCAACTGGAACAACCGTTCAGGCTGCTCGAGATCCTTCAGCCGGTGCTCGCCGAGATCGCGCAGCGTGGCTCCCGGTGGCAGGCCCGCTGCGGCCAATGCATGGGCAGCGTCCGACACCACCACTTGCCCGCCGTGGCCGGCGTCGGTGATCCGCGCCGTGCGATGCACGTCGAGCCCGACGTAGTCCCCGTCCAGCAGCCGCCCCTCGCCACTGTGAATGCCCATCCGCACGCGTACGGCCGCACCCGCTGGCCACTGGTGCTCGGCAAGCCGGCGTTGCCCGTCGAGGGCTGCACGCACCGCTGACGGCGCATCGACGAACGCATAGAACAGCGCATCCCCCTCCGAGCGGACCTCCACACCGGTCGAGCCGAACGCCTCGCGCAGCAGGCGGTAGTGGTCGGCGAGCAGCTGCGGATATTGATCGCTGAGCGCCTGAAGCAGCCGCGTCGAGCCCTCGATGTCGGTCATCACAAAAGTGACGGTCCCCGTCGGCAACTGGGCACCCGAGGCGGCGGCGCCAGCGTCGGACGACGGCCCGGAGATCGGCATAGCCGACATTAATCATGGAGCGCCCAGCGGTGGAAGGCTCGGCCGTCAGACGAAACTCAGAGAAACCGACACGCGGAGTGACAAACGAGCCTCGCCCTTAGCTGGCCCATACGATTTGGCCATCAGTAAGTCGGACGGGGGCTATTGGAGTGGAATTGATGCAGATTGCACAGCAACTGTCCGCTGATGAAACCGTCGTCCTGGTGGCCCTTTTGGTCAGTGTCGTTGTCATCTGGGCTCTGAAGTTCTAGCGCGGCGGCCCCATGATCTTCCCGCCCGGAGGCCAATCAGCCGACGAGTAGCATGCCGAGCGTGAACGTCGTGTTTGTGGAGCCGTCTTTTCCACCGACGCAACGGAATTTCCTACGAGGGCTTGCCGAGGTTGGCGGCACGGTCATCGGGATCGGGGAATCCCCCACCGAGGCGCTAGACGACCAGCTCAAAAGTTGGATGACGCATTATCACCAGGTGCCGTCAGTGGTCGACGTGGGAGTCATGACCGACGCCGTGCGTTGGATTCAGGACAAGGTCTGGGTTGATCGGCTGGAGGCGACCATCGAGGCGCACACTCTCGCGGCTGCCCAAGTACGCGAGAACTGCACCATCCCGGGCACGTCGGTCCACACGGCCTGGTTGTGCCGTGACAAGCCGTCAATGAAGGAGGCGCTGCGCGCGGCAGGCGTACCGACGGCGGCGTCGACGGCTGCCCACAACGCTGCCGAGGTGTACGAGTTCGCCGACGGTGTTGGATACCCACTCATCCTCAAGCCGCGTACCGGAGCTGGTGCTCTGGACACGACGCGGGTGGAAAGCAGGGCCGAACTCGACTCCGCGCTGGGACGGTTCGGCGGTCAAGGTGTCGCATCGATCGCAGTCGAGGAGTTCGTCGAAGGCCACGAAGGCTTCTACGACACGGTTTGCGTCAACGGAAATGTTTCGCTGGACTTCGTCTCGCATTACTTCCCGAACGTGCTGGAAGCGATGCGGACTCGGTGGATATCACCCCAGTTCATCGCCACGAATCGGGTCGATTCGGTGTCGGATTATGCCCAGCTCCGCGAGTTAGGCGCCCGGGTCAATGAAGCGCTCGGCATCGGGACGAGTGCGACGCATATGGAGTGGTTCTTCGGCCCGAAGGGACTCCGGTTTTCCGAGATCGGCTGCCGGCCACCCGGAGTCGGGGCGTGGGATCTTTACTCGGTTGGCAATGATTTCGACCTGTATCGCGAATGGGCGAATGCGATTGTGCACGACCATATCGCGGCTCGTCCGTCCCGGCGCTATGCGACCGGCATTGTGGCTCTCCGACCAGATCACGACGGCCACATCACCGGTTACTCCGGTGTGGACGATATACAGGCTCGCTCCGGCGAGTGGGTCATCGACGCCCACCTGCCGGAGCCGGGCACCGCGACCCAGCCGGTTGAGGCGGGGTACATGGCAAACGCTTACGTCCGCATGCGTCATCCCGACTACGACATGCTGCGCGGCTTGCTTGACGATGCCGGCCGCACCATTCATGTGCATGCGCAGTGAGTAGGTCCGCTGGCCGCCATCATTGGTCGGCTGGAAGCGGCACGAGTCGGCTCGCCATCAACCAACTCCAGCAACGGGGCCCGGTCAATGAAGCGACGGTGGACCATTTCCTTGCAGGCCGCGCTATCCCTATTGTCGAAGGCCGCCACTGCACATTTCTGTTTCGAGGTGAGGCCGACGAGGCATACCTCGCCCAACGAATCCTCGGCCTGCCGGGCCGACTGCCGATGCAGAGAATTGCGGGGACAACGTTGTGGTACGTCGTTCTCAAGGTGCCTGAAAGATCGCGCATCAACTACCAGATCGAGGCCAGGCGCGGCGATCAGGTCGAGCGCTTCAATGACCCGCTGAATCCAAACTTCTCGCACAGCCCTTTCGGCCCCACCTCGGTGTGTTTTGCGCTCGGCTATACGACACCGAAATGGACCTTCCCAGACCCCGACGCACGTCCGGGTGAGTTGATCGAACTGCTCGTTAAAAGCCGGGCCCTGCAGCGCGACTGCCCGGTGACGCTGTATCTTCCGGCCGGCTTCCGTCGCTCTGCGTCGTATCCGTTACTGGTGGTACACGACGGCGGCGATTTCTTGCAGTACACAGCCGCGAAGGTCGTACTCGACAACCTCATCCACCGTGGAGAGATCGCCCCGACGATCACAGCCTTCTTGCATCCCAAGGATCGGCTTGTCGAGTACGCCAATTCGGCGGAGCACACCCGGTTCCTTACCGGTGAACTCTTGCCCCACTTGCAAACGGAGTTCCCCTTAGTGCGTAATCGATCCGGTCGCACTCTGCTTGGCGCTAGCTTTGGGGCGGTCGCCGCGCTGTCGACGGCGTACTCCTCGCCGCGGACCTACGGCTCACTCGTCCTCATGTCAGGCTCGTTTGTCTTTGCAGATGCGGGAACCGACCACGGCGGTGGCCCGGTGTTCGATCCCGTCGTGCAGTTTGTCAACCGTTACCGTGACCGGCCTCGCCGCGTTGCGGAACGGCTTTTCGTCAGCTGCGGCTTGTATGAACCGCTGATCATCGCGAACCGATCCATCGTGCCGATATTCGAATCCGCGGGCATGCAGGTGCATTACGTCGAGGCCCGGGACGGCCACACTTGGGAGAACTGGCGCGACCGGCTGCGCGCCGCCTTGTCCTGGGTGATCCCGGGGCGGGCCGCCGCCACATAAAAGGCGCGAAAAGCAGAACTCTTGAGACGCTCTCGGGGGTGGCGGGACCAAACGGTGCTCGGTACAGTCCGAATCGTGCGGAGGTGAGGCGAATGGCTGACGTGGTCGGAAGAAAGAAACCGGGCCTGTTTGCGACGCGGGACGCCTCGTCGCTGCTCACAGAGACACATGAGAACCGCCACGAGCTCAAACGGGCGGTTAGCTCCTGGCAGCTCACTGCGTTCGGTGTGGGCGCGATCATTGGCACCGGCATCTTCGTAGTGATCGGCGAGGGAGCGGCGATCGCGGGGCCGGCAGTGATTCTGTCATTCGCGCTTGCGGCGCTCGCCTGTGTGTTCTCGGCGCTGTCGTACGCCGAGCTAGCCTCTTCGATCCCCGTGTCGGGCAGCGCGTACACGTACTCCTACGCGACGCTCGGGGAGATCGTGGCGTGGATCATCGGCTGGGACCTGATTCTTGAATACGGTGTGTCCGTCGCTGCCGTCGCCGTCGGATGGGGTGGCAATTTCAACGAGTTTCTCGACAACGCGTTCGGGGTCACGCTTCCCGATGCGATTTCTAAGTCTCCGTCGGATGGCGGGACCGTTAACCTGCCGGCAGTAATCGTCGTACTCGCCATTACGGCGCTATTGGTTCGCGGCGTGCACGAAAGCGCCCAGGCGAACTTTGTCATGGTCATCATCAAGATCGCAGTGCTGCTGTTCTTCATCGTCGTTGCCATTACCGCGATCAACACCGACAACTTCACGCCGTTTGCGCCGGCTGGTTGGGATGGTGTTGTCAGCGCCTCGGCGATCATCTTCTTTGCCTATATCGGGTTCGACGCGGTATCGACCGGAAGCGAGGAGGCGAAGAATCCCAGTAAGGACCTTCCGCTGGCCATCATCGGCTCGCTCGTCATTGCCACGGTGTTTTACATCCTCACCTCCCTTGGCGCGGTCGGATTGCTTCCGGCCGACCAACTAGGCGAAAGTGACGCACCGTTGGCGCAGGCCCTGGATCAGGGCGCCGGCTTGAACTGGGCAGCCGCGGTGCTCGCATTGGGCGCAGTCATCGCCATCACCAGCGTGATGCTGGTCATTCTTTATGGGCAGACCCGCATCTTCTTCGCCATGTGCCGGGACGGGCTTTTGCCGGAGGGTCTAGCCGACATACATCCGAAGTACGGCACGCCCGCCAAGCTCACCATTGGGCTGGGCGTGTTGATCGCGATCCTGGCGGCAGTGGTGCCACTGTCGGAGATCGTCAAGCTTGTAAACATCGGAACGCTGTTTGCCTTTGTGCTGGTCAACATTGGTGTCATCGTGCTCCGCTACACCAGGCCGGACATGCCTCGACCGTTCAAGGTGCCGCTGTCCCCGGTGCTGCCCATTCTCGGAGTCGGCTTCGCTGTGTACCTGATGACAGACCTACCCCTTGCGACCTGGATTCGGTTCGTTGTGTGGCTCGCCATCGGCGCCGTCATCTACGCGGCGTACGGATACCGCAACTCGCGCGTGCG
>JBKPML010000077.1:0-48884 GCA_046732135.1 Actinomycetota bacterium | reverse complement strand
CCGCCATCGGCGCGCCGTCGATGCTCAATCCATGCCATGCCAGGGCCTCCGAACTGAGTCGGTGCCACCCTGGTGCCACCATGGGCCCTGAGGTCCTGCCGCGAATTCCATATAACCCCAGGTCAGGCCGGGGTTCGTATTGGTGCGCGAGGGGGGATTTGAACCCCCACGTCCTTGCGGACACTGGCACCTGAAGCCAGCGCGTCTGCCGTTCCGCCACTCGCGCGCCGGCCGCGCGAAGCCCGCGCGATCCAGCCGAGAAAGGCTAGCACGCGCTGGGCAGCCGCCGGCCGCCACTTGTCGGCTGAAGGGCCAGGTATGCCGCGGCCCGGGATGCACAATCAGCTGCCCAATATCTATGCCAGATACCATCTAGGGTGGCCTAGGAAGGAGGGACAATGGGCATCTTCACGCGCTTCGAGAAGAAGGTTGAAGGCGCAGTGAATGGCGTCTTCGCGCGCGCCTTCAAGGGCGATGTGCAGCCGGTGGAAATTTCCGCGCGGCTTCAGCGCGAGCTGGATGCCGAGGCCAAGCTCATGTCCCGGGACAAGCGCCTGGTGCCCAACGAGTTCCAGATCGGGCTCTCCCAACACGACCACGAGAAGTTGTCGCCCTATGGTAAGGCCCTCACCACTGAACTGGCCGGTGAGCTCCGCAATCACGCGCAGAATCTGGGTTATGTCTTCAACGGCCCGATCAAGATCGATCTGCAGCTGGACAGCAAGCTACCGACGGGTCGTTTCACCGTGGTGTCCAAGGCAGTGGCCGGCGTTGAGGCCGAACGTCCGCGCAGCCGGACGCCCGTCCCGACGAGCTCAGGCCGGCTCGTCTTGGAGGTCAACGGCACCCAGCACCCGCTGCTGCCGCCGGGGATGACCATTGGCCGTGGCACCGAAGCGGATCTGCGAATCAGCGATCCGAGCATCTCACGCTTGCACGCCGAGATTCGGGTAAGCGAGGCAGGAGACGGACACCAGATCGACATCATCGACCTCGGTTCGACCAACGGGGTCACGGTCAACGGACAGAAGGTTTCGCGTTCCGTACTCGGGGAGGGATCACGGATACAAATCGGCGCCACTCGAATGCTTGTATACGCACCTGCCGGACGCTGAGCGCTCCATGTCAGAGATTGCGTTCACTGTCATCAAGGTGCTCTTCTTGGCCTTGCTCTGGCTCTTCATCCTCTCGGCAGTGTCCGTGATTCGCAGCGACCTGTTCGGCCGTACGGTCCCCACGTCCGACTCACAACCGCAGGAGCTTGAATCGCCGCCGCCGGCACAGCGGCGCGGAAGGAGACAGCGCGGTCAGCCGCGAGTCTTTTCCATCACACAGGGCAACCAGGCGGGCTTGTCTGCGGAGCTGGCCGGCGGAGTGATCATGATCGGCCGCGGCGCAGACTGTCAGCTGATCTTGGATGACGACTATGTCTCAACACGGCACGCGCGCGTGGTGACCAGCGACAACGGTGTCTACATCGAGGATCTCGGCTCCACCAATGGCACCTACGTGAACGGCCAGCGGATCACCGCGCCGACCAGCATCACGCTGGTCGACACCGTCCGGATCGGCAAGACCATCTTGGGGCTGGAGCCCTGAGGTGACGCTCTCACTGAAGATCGCCAGCCACTCGGAGACCGGGTTGGTCCGGAAGAGAAACGATGATTCCGGGTACGCCAGCCCGCAGCTTCTGGCGGTGGCCGACGGCATGGGCGGCGCGGCGGCGGGTGATCTGGCATCTGCTGTCGCGATCGACGCAATCCGCCGGATCGACAAGCCGACGTCGGGCGACGAAATGCTTGAGGCCCTGGCGGGCGCAATCCACAAAGCCAACGACCGGATAGCCGACTTGATCGAAGCCGACCTGGCGCTGGATGGAATGGGGACCACGGTAACCGGCGCCCTATTTGACGGCACCCGGCTTGGCCTGGCCCATATCGGAGACAGCCGGGCGTACCTGCTTCGCGACGGTCGTCTCGAGCAGCTCACCCATGATCACAGCTGGGTTCAGTCACTCATCGACGACGGCAAGATCGACTCCGATGAAGCGGCGATGCACCCCCATCGATCACTGCTGATCAAAGTGCTCAACGGTCAGCCGGCGAATGATCCGGACCTGTCCATGGTGCCGGTGTCGGCCGGGGACCGGCTGCTCTTCTGCAGCGACGGCCTGTGCGGGCTGGTCGATGATCCGGTGATCGAAGAGCTGCTGAAGACAGGTACGCCAGCCGACGCACTTGCCTGCCTGGTGCAGGAGGCGCGGGCTGAAGGCGGGATTGACAACATCACGATCATCGTGGCCGACGTTGTCGAGGGCGAGGCGGCAGCGACATCTGAAGCGGTCGTTCTCGGGGCCGCGTCCGAGCGGTCGATCCCACCAGCAGACACCAAGGCCCGCGGGGGCGACAGCGAAGACACCCTCATCTCCGGCCGGGCGTCGACGCCCGCGCCGCAGTCTGAGGACGAGGCCCGTTACAACCCTCAGGCTCCGCATCGGCGGCGCCGGGTCCGCTCGCTTGTCGGCCTCGTCGCCGTTGTCATCATCGCCGCGGTCGCGCTCGGCACCGCGTACGCCTGGACACGGACACAGTACTTCGTCGGAGCCGCCGATGGAAAAGTCGCGATCTATCAGGGACTCTCGGAAAGCCTGCCTGGATTCAAGCTCTCCCGGGTCTACGAGATCCAACCGCTCGCTATCGTCAACCTGCCTAGGTACTACCAGGACAAAGTGCGGGCAAATATCGACGTCTCCAGCCTGTCTTCGGCCCGTGAGACCGTCACTGAACTGACCGAAGCCGCGCGCCGCTGCGCTACGCGCCCCGCCGGCAAGCTGACGGCCTCGCCCTCGGCGACTCGGTCGCCGGCCACTCCGTCCGCACATCCACCGGGCACCCCCAATCCGAGCCAACCGATGACGACGAAAGTCACCGCTACGCCAAGCGCGGAGCAGAACTGCTGATGAGAGCGGCTCCCGTCACAGTGCTTCCGCGGAAGCGCCGCGGCGTCGAACTGGTACTGATCTTGTTCGCGCTGGCCATTACGCTCGGCGGCTACGCCATCGTCGACTACAACGTCAATGCCGCCTTATCGCCCCTGTTCGGGACTGTTGCGGGGGTCTCCATCGGGCTCGCCGCTCTGGCTCACGCCGCAGTCCGCTGGCGGCTGCCGTACGCAGACCCGGTGATCCTGCCCTGTGTGATCTTGCTCAACGGCCTTGGTCTGATCATGATCCACCGGATCGACTTGATCAATTCGCCACCCACCACTGGGGCACGTCAGCAACTGATCTGGACCGCGCTGGGTGTGGTCTTCTTCATCCTGGTCGCCGTTGTGCTGGGCGACCACCGGCCACTGCAGCGGTTTACCTACACGCTTGGTCTGGCCGGCGTCGTGCTTCTGCTGCTGCCACTTGTGCCCGGGTTGGGCACTGAAAAGTTCGGCGCCCAGATCTGGATCCAGGTCGGGCCATACAGCTTTCAGCCGGCGGAGGCCGCCAAGGTCTTGCTTTCTATCGCTTTCGCCTCCTATTTGGTGGAGAAACGCGACGTCCTCGCTCTGGCCGGATACCGGATCCTCGGTCTTGACCTGCCGCGAGCCCGCGATCTCGGGCCGATTCTGTTGGTCTGGCTGCTTAGCCTCGCGATCCTGGTTTGGCAGCACGATCTCGGCACGTCGCTGCTGTTCTTCGGACTGTTTGTCATGCTGCTCTACGTCTCGACAGAACGCGCCGGCTGGGTCGTGCTGGGCACGCTGTTGTTCGCGGCCGGCGCATACTTCGGATATCTGACCTTCGGCCACGTCCGGCTTCGGGTCGCCGCGTGGCTACATCCCTTCTCCGACTTCGACGCCCACTTCCAGGTGATCAACGCACAGTTCGGCATGGCCTGGGGTGGCTTGCTTGGCACAGGTTTAGGACTTGGCCGGCCCGGACTGACACCGCTGGCGCGCAGCGACTTCATCGCGGCGGCGATCGGTGAGGAGCTGGGAATGGCTGGCCTGATGGCAGTGATCATGGTTTACGGGCTGATCGTGGTCCGCGGACTGCGGATCGCGCTGCAGTGCCGCGAGCCGTTCGGCAAGCTGCTTGCCGCTGGCCTGTCATTCGCCTTCGCGCTCCAGGTCTTCACCATCATCGGTGGGGTCACCCGCTTGCTGCCGTTGACCGGACTGACGACTCCGTTTCTGTCTCAGGGAGGATCGTCATTGGTCTGCAACTGGATCGTTGCCGGCCTGCTGCTGGTCATCTCGCACCATGTCCGCAAACCTGTCGCGACCGTCACCGATGTCAGTGCAACGGAGGAGACGCAGCTGGTCAAGGTCGCCTCATGAACAAGCAGATACGTCGGGTCGCCTTGGTCGCGATGATCATGTTCGGCCTGCTGCTGGCGAACGGCACGTACATGATGATCTTCCGTCAGTCAGCGCTGGCCGCTGAACCGCAGAACCGGCGAGTGCGTGACGCCGAGTTCGCCCAGGATCGTGGCTCCATCCTCGCCGCAGGCAAGACCGAGATCGCCACTACCAAGTCGAGCAAGGACCGCTTCAAGTATCAGCGCGTCTATCCCGACGGCCAGCTGTACGCGCCAGTCACCGGCTACTACTCCTACGATCGCGGCCGTACGGGCCTGGAGCGTAGCTACAACGCCGAGCTCGCTGGCACCGACGATGCTCTTTTCATCCGTCGGTTGATCGATCTTGCGACCAATCGCACGCCGCAGGGTGCCAGCGTGCAGAGCACGATCCTTCCGGACGCTCAACGGGCGGCCCAAGAGGGCCTCGGATCCCAGAAGGGTGCCGTCGTGGCGCTCGATCCGAAGACCGGTGCGGTGTTGGCCTTGGTTACCTCGCCAACGTTCGATCCCAACGACATCGCGAGCCACAACATCGAGGAGGCGGGCAAGGCTTACGACCGTTTGGCCGCCAACCCGAAGAAGCCGCTGTCCAATCGGGCTGCGCGTGAGATATATCCACCCGGCTCGACGTTCAAGCTCGTCACGGCAGCCGCCGCTCTGGCGGATGGAAAGACTGCTGACAGTCTGGTTGATGCCCCGGTCCGCTTGAAACTTCCCGGCACCAACACCTATCTGACCAACTCGGCTCCCTGCGGCGGAACCAAGATCACCCTGACCCAGGCACTCAAGGTTTCATGCAACACTGCCTTCGCCAATGTCGGCCTTGACCTCGGTCAGGACAAACTGCGCACGCAGGCTGACAAGTTCGGCTTCGATCAACGACATCTGGATGAGCTTGGCGGCGTAGCGAGCAAGTTCCCAGATGAGCTGAACGACGCGCAGCTTGCGCTGAGTGCCATCGGCCAGTACGACGTAGCCGCCACCCCCTTGCAGATGGCCATGGTTAGTGCCGCCATCGCGAATGACGGCGTCTTGATGGACCCGTATCTGGTGAACATGGTGCAGTCGCCGGACCTCAAGCCAATCTCGACAACGAAGCCGAAGGTTCTATCCGAAGCGATGTTGCCGAGCAACGCTAAGCAACTGCAGCAGATGATGGTGACAGTGGTTGAGGAGGGCACCGGCGTCAACGCACAGATTCCTGGAGTGTCCGTTGCCGGCAAGACCGGAACCGCACAGTCGGACCCAAAGCGCAAGCCGTTCGCATGGTTCACCTCATTTGCACCGGTCGAGAATCCGAAAATCGCGGTCGCGGTGATTGTCGAGGACGCTTCCATTCCTCGGGAAGACATTGCGGGAGGCCGCATTGCCGCTCCCATCGCCAAGGCAGTGATGGAGGCCGTCTTGTGAGCCGAGCATTTTCGTGTCGAGCAGCTTCTATCGGACAATGGCTCGGGGCAAAGCGGGGACCTGGTCATTTGGGGCCGGGTTGAGAAAGGAATTGTCGACATGATTGGCGACTCTGTGATGGTCGGCGGGCGTTACCAGCTCGGCGACCTGCTGGGCCGCGGTGGCATGGCTGAGGTTCGCAAGGCCGTCGATACTCGGCTCGACCGACCTGTCGCGATCAAGCAGCTGCGCGTGGATTTGGCGAGCGACCCCACTTTTCAGGCTCGTTTCCGCCGCGAGGCGCAATCCGCGGCCGGCCTCAACCATCCGATGATTGTCGCGGTCTATGACACTGGCGAAGAGCCGGATCCGGACACTGGAGTGCCGATTCCCTACATCGTGATGGAGCTCGTGGAGGGTTCCACTTTGCGCGATGTCCTGCGCGACGGACGCAAGATCCTGCCGGAGCGGGCGCTCGAACTCACCGCTGGCGTGCTGGACGCATTGGCCTACAGTCACAAGGCAGGCATTATCCACCGCGACATCAAACCGGCGAACGTCATGCTGACCCCTACGGGCGGGGTGAAGGTGATGGACTTCGGCATCGCTCGGGCGGTGGCGGATACGTCGGCCACGATGACGCAGACTGCGGCGGTCATCGGTACGGCGCAGTATCTGTCTCCCGAACAAGCACGCGGCGAGACGGTTGATGCCCGGAGCGATATCTACTCCGCAGGCTGCCTGATGTACGAGCTGCTCGTGGGCCGGCCTCCGTTCGTCGGGGACTCTCCGGTAAGCGTGGCGTACCAGCACGTACGAGAGGCTCCGATGCCGCCGAGCCAGCTCGATCCGGTGATCGTGCCTGACATCGATGCCATCACCTTGAAGGCCTTGGCCAAAGAGCCATCCGAGCGCTATCAGTCCGCCCGGGAAATGAAGGCAGACATCAACCGGGTGCTCGCTGGCCAGCAGGTGACAGCTGTCGTCCCGAAGGTCGCCCAGACGGTTCCGGCGGACGCAGCTGCGGTCATTCCACCGACTGACCAGCCGACGGATGAACTAATCGAAGATGAGGACGAAGAAAAGAGTCGGATTGGGCTCGCGTTCCTTATCGCCGGCCTGGCCGCCTTATTACTGGCTGCTGGCGGATATGGAATTTGGCGCCTGCTTTCGCCGGAATCGCCCCAAGCGGCTGAGCAAGTGGTGGTGCCAAGCGTTTTGACCTACACCGAGCAGCAAGCGGTGGATCGGCTGGAAGAGGTGAAGCTCAAGGCCGAGGTCAAGCACGTGAACGGCAACAAGAACACGGCGAATACAGTGACCGCGCAGGATCCCCCGCCAGGGGTCGATGTGCCGATCAACAGCACGGTCACGATCACGGTCAATGACGGCCCCAAGACCGGCAAGATCCCGACTGGCCTCAAAGGCAAGGACGTGAACGACGCCAAGGCGATCCTGGAGAAGGCTAAATTCACCAACGTCGTAGTCCAGGCGGCAGAGGATGAACCTGCTGATGCCAAGGCCGACAAAGTTCTGTCAGTCACTCCACCAGAGGGTTCCACTGTCCCGCTGGATCAGCGGATCATCCTCCGCTATGCCACGGGAAAGTCGAAGGTCCCGGTACTGACCGGCAAGACCCCGGCTCAGGCCGAATCTGACGCGCGGGCGGCTGGCTTCAACAATTTCAAGCGCACAGATCAAGTCAGCGATGAGACGCCCGGGGTGGTATTCGACCAGAACCCCAATGCTGGCGACATCGTGCCCCGCAACACGCTCATCGCGTACAAGGTTGCTAAGCCCAAGCCGCAGCCCACGGCGACACAGCCGCAGCCGACTGCTACCGCCACCACCGCCACCACGCAGCCAACACAACCGACGCCGACGCAGACTCAGAGCGGGAAGCCTTCGCCAACTCCCACCCCAACGCCGACGCCGAGTGGCTAAGAGCAGGTTCGGCAGCACTGCTCGACCTGGACTGGATTAGAACACTTGATCTAATTCGTGATACTCTGACGGTATGTCAATTGCCATCCAGACTTCTCTGTTCGACGCGGCGCCAGAAATCTCCCTTGGCTCGCTCGCCGATGGAGTGGTCCGACAGGAGCTCGGCCGAGGAGCCTGGGTCGATCTCCTTCCCGGATGGATGACTGGAGCAGACGCCTTGTTTGATTCGATGCTGACCATCGTCGACTGGGTCGAGGAGCGTCGTCAGATGTATGAACGCGTTGTGCTGGTGCCGCGGTTGCTCCGCTTCTACGGCGAGCACGAAGAACTGCCGGATCAGGCTCTGAATCAAGCGCGAGATGCGCTAAATGCGCACTACCAGGCGGAGCTCGGCGAACCCTTCGTTACGGCTGGAATGTGCCTTTACCGGGATGGTCGTGACTCGGTCGCCTGGCATGGCGACACGATTGGCCGGGGCAAGTCGACCGACACGATGGTCGCCATTATCTCGCTCGGCTCCTCCCGGAACTTCCTGCTACGCCCGCGCGGAGGCGGAGTCACCATCAAACATCAAGTGGGCCATGGTGATCTGCTGGTGATGGGTGGCTCCTGCCAGCGCACCTGGGAACACGCAGTACCAAAGACGGCTCGCCCGGTTGGACCGCGGATCAGCATTCAGTTTCGGCCGCGAGGGGTTCGCTAGCTCCCGGCTAGACCTATCTGGCTGACATGAGAGGGGCCATGCCGACCGCACGCGCTGGGGCGTCCTCGTCACCACAGATTGCGAGCCAGTTGGCCAGCATCTGATAACCGCCCTCGGTGAGCACCGACTCCGGATGGAACTGCACCGCCTCGACCGGCAGCTCGCGATGGCGGACAGCCATGATCACGCCGCTGACGGTCGTCGCCGTGACTTCCAGCTCGCTGGGCAATGTGGTGGGCTCAATGGCGAGCGAGTGGTAGCGGGTCGCGGTGAATGGTGAGGGCAGGCCAGCGAGAACTCCGATCCCGTGATGGTGGATCAGTGAGGTTTTTCCGTGCAGCAGTTCAGGGGCCCGATCAACGACGCCACCGAAGGCCACACCTATCGATTGAAGTCCCAAGCACACTCCGAAAATCGGGAGCCGCCCTGCCTGCGACTTGACGACATCAATACAGAAGCCGGCCTCCTCGGGCGTACCGGGGCCAGGCGACAGCAGCACCCCGTCGAAACTGTCGGAAAAGCCGTGATCTGCGAACCGCGGATCATCGTTACGCCAGACGTCGACCTCAGCGCCGATCTGCGCCAAGTACTGGACCAGGTTGTAGACGAAAGAGTCGTAGTTGTCGATCACCAGAATTTTCGCAGGCGGCACCCGTCTATTCTGGTGCGCCGATACGAATCGGCCAAAGCCTAAAATCGCATGCGTTGCCGGTCATTGATTACGCTACCTACTCGATCAGCAAGGAGAGACTGTGCCCGAGTCGAGAACGCGGAAGTCCGTCGATGAGAAGCGACGGATCAAGGCCCGGCAGGCTGCCAAACAGAAGAAGGTCAAAGCCCCGGCCAGTCGCCGATGGGTGCCACCGACCTTCATTGCCGTCGGTCTGTTCGGAGTGCTCTGGCTCATCCTGTACTACATCGCAGGTCAGACCATTCCACTCATGAGCGACCTCGGAAACTGGAACATTCTGATCGGGATGGGAGCGATGGCGGCCGCTTTCGGTATCGCCACGCTCTGGAGGTAGCGTTAATCACATCACTGTGATTCTCCACACTGGGGATAAAACCTGTGGATAACTTCTCCTGGGGGCTCCTGTCGCGCCACGGTCGGTCGGCGTCAGGGGGAAGTTGTCCAACTCGCCCGGAGCCGACAGGAGACCCGAGCATGATGGTGACAAATCGCGGGCGATTTGCCACGGCGAATCGCCGAAGAAACATCAGAGAAGTTCCGGTCTCGTCCAGTACCAGGTGCTGGTCAGCCGCTTGCGGGCAGCCCTACCTCCGATGATCATGATCAGCCCTGCCAACAGCGCAGCCATCCATGCCGTCCCGAGGTAACTCGGAACGCCTGAAGCGATCAAGAACGAGTAACCGGTCAGGGTGAGCGGGGCGCTGATTGCCAGTGACCATCCAGCCACCATGAGGATTCGACGCATCCAACGACCGACATCGTCCTCGGCCAGAACCCAGAAAGAACCGAGCGCGCAGATGGTCCCGATTTGCTGCGCGGCAAGTCCCAGGTAAACGACATTGAGCGCGACGGCGAGCTGAGCGCGATCCACATTGGACCCGAATGCCGGCGACGTCGGATCTGCCTCGACGAAGAAGTGGACGGCCCAGATCAGGGAGTGGTTTCCGCTGGCGTCACCCTCGACACTGACATGAGGTAACAGCGCAGCCGCGATCACCAGACCAAGCGCAAGCGTCATGGGTATCAGACGGAGATGAAAGCTGCGCCGCCGGCGCGCCTGCGTCATCGGGTTGGGCAGAATCATCGCCAGTCTTTCGGCAGCACGCCTCGACTTTACGTCCTGCTGATGGTCAGGCCTGGTTGACTGCGATGAGCTCGATGTGCGCAGTCACCGCATCGTGGAGCTTGACGCCAACGGTGTGCGGACCGAGGGTCTTGATTGGCTTGCTGATCTCGACGGCCCGCTTGTCCACGGTGGGGCCGCCCGCCTTCTTGATCGCGCCGGCGACGTCAGCCGCGGTGACTGCACCGAACAGCTTGCCAGTCTCGCCAGCCCTCACGGGCAGCTCGATCGACAGCGCCTCCAGTTGCTCGCGGATTTCGTTGGCATGATCGATCCCGCGGATCTGCCGGGCGTCGCGGCTTCGCTTGATGCCCTCGATCTGCTTTTCGCCACCTTTGGTCCAGCGGATGGCGAACCCTCGAGGTACTAGGTAGTTGCGCCCGTAACCGTCCTTGACCTCGACCACATCGCCGGCCAGGCCCAGATTGTCCACAGCGGCGGTCAGGATGAGCTTCATGGATGTGGCTCCTAATCAGCGGGCCGTCGAGGCATACGGCAGCAGCGCCACCTCGCGCGCGTTCTTGATCGCGATGGCGACCCGGCGCTGTTCCTGTACGGAAAGGCCGGTGACCCGTCGCGCACGGATCTTGCCGCGCTCGGAGATGAACTTTCGCAACGTTGCAGTGTCCTTGTAGTCAATGTTTTGGCCGGAGCGAAGCGGGTTCGACTTCTTCTTCGGTACGCGTTTCGCGGGTGGGATGTTGGCCATACTTTGGTTCTCCTTGGCATGAATCAGAAAGGGGGATCTTCGGATTGGGGGGTGCTCCATGGATCGGATGTTTGTTGCGGCCGGCCCCCAGCAGGGTTAGGAGCCCCGGCGGCCCACGGGTCTTCACCGTAGTTGCCGGCGCTGCCTCCTCCTTGGCTGCGGCTGCCGCCGCCTTGGCCGCCTCCGGTGTTGCGTGAAACCTTCGCGGTGGCATACTTCAGCGCTGGCCCGATCTCGTCGACATCGATCTCGAAGACTGTGCGGCGCTCGCCCTCCCGGGTTTCGTAGCTGCGGGACCGGAGTCTGCCCTGCACAATGACCCTCATTCCCTTTTGCAGTGACTCGGCAACGTTCTCCGCTGCCTGCCGCCAGACGGCACAGTTGAGGAACATCGCATCGCCGTCGCGCCACTCACTCGTCTGTCGGTCAAAGGTGCGGGGGGTCGATGCGACGGTGAAGTTCGCCACTGCCGCGCCAGAGGGCGTGAAGCGCAGTTCAGGGTCTGCGGTGAGATTGCCCACCAGAGTGATCGTTGTTTCGCCTGCCATGGCGTTTCCCTTCCGATAAGGGGTTAAGCCGATATGTCGAAGCTAGCGTGCCAGCTCATACTGACGCTGGCACCCGTTCGTATTCGATTTGTGGATAACCGTGCAGCCAAAGCAGTCAGTGCGTATCCGGCCGGATCACCTTGGTCCGCATAATCTGCTCGCTGATAGTGAACTGGCGGTCCAGTTCTTTCACATCGGCTGGGTTGGCGGTCACGTTGATCACCGCGTAGATGCCCTCGGACTTCTTCCGGATCTCGTACGCCAGGCGACGACGGCCCCAAATGTCCAGCCCGTCGACAGTGCCACCACCTTTGGTGATGACGGTCAAATACTGCTCGAGCGTCGGCTGAACCGAACGCTCATCGGTGTCAGGGTCAAAGATGACCATGACCTCGTATGGACGCATGCGCGAACTCCACCTCCTCTGGTCTCGAGCGGCTGTGAGACGACCCCACAGCAGGAGGGCGAATGCTGCCCGGGAGTCCGGGCCGATGGCCGTACGCCGAAGCGTGAAGCCGAGGACCAACTGTACTTGTTCGGCTCGCGGCTGCGAAATCACTGGCGAGCGGGCCGCTCATGAAGCTGGGCCCTGCGAAGTAACGGTTTGATCACTGTTGCACATGACCCGAGCGGGTGCAGTCATACTACAGGGCCGAGCGGAGCTTATTTCGTCAAGCCGAGCTGCTACCGAATTGGGGGACCATGGACTGGGATGGCTACACAGTATTCAGCGTAATCTCGGGCATTGCATGCATCTTATTGAGTGTATTTGCAAAGGATGTGAGTAACAAAAATCGGCTCTGGGCCGTTGCCGCCGGCGTATTCTGCATCGGTTATGGAATGTATGTTGCGGCACAAGACTCGGGCACATATTACTTTTCTTCCTATATCTTCATCCTGCCCTTCCTTCTCGGCGGGATACTTGTCTACGACATGATTAAGAAAAAGGCTCCGGCTGCTCCTTCCGAAGTCGCGAACCCAATGGACAAAGTCCAAGCGACGACTGCTATTCGGGTACCGCAACAACCCCAAGTCGCGCCACCCGATCCTCAGGTGCAGGTCTCTGATCTGAGTTCGGCCCCACCGCCAGCTGGTCGTGGCCCGCAGCCCGCGCAGGGTTGGTACGAAGACCCACTGTCAAGTAGCTACCGACTTCGCTATTGGGATGGTCAGGCCTGGACCGAGCGGGTCGATTAGCGATTCCTCCGCCCAGCCGCCTTGGGTCTGCGACCGTACGCCTGACGACCGATCCGTCACAGTACGCTTCTGGAGTCCGAGCTACTCACTCAACTAGTAGGAGCCTTTCATGGCCCAGTACCAGGCCTATCCGCCCGCGCCGGCAGCCAAAGATCCTGGCCGGACCCTCGGCATTGTCGGTCTCGTCCTCGCATTCTTTTGCAGTCTCGTGGGTTTGATCATCAGCATCATCGCCTACCGGCAGTCACAGCAGGCCGGCTACAAGAACAACATTGCCTTGGCAGGAATTATCGTCGGCGCCGTTTCGCTTGTCATTGGCCTGATCCTGCAATTCACCGGAGTCCTCGCGGGCATTTACAGCAATAGCTAGCCGGGGCCTCGGAGAAGCCGCAAGCCATGACGACACAGGCAATCGGTGGCCACGGTGACCAAGTCGACCCGATAGCTGAGGCCCAAGCCCGCGACGCGACTCTTGCCCAGTTCTTTCTCGGGGATCCGCAAGCGTGGAGAGGCCCGGAGGTCGTGTACGAGGGGGGCGCAATCGCGCTCAAAGCAGCAGCGAAAGCAGCCGGAATCTCCCTCTATGTCCACGCGCCGTATGTACTCAACGTCGCGACCACGAATAACAGGATCCGGATCCCGAGCCGCAAGTTTCTGCAGCAATATCTGGACGCTGCCGCCGAGGTGGGCGCCGCGGCCCTCATCGTGCACGGCGGCCACTTGGGCAAGAACGACGACCCGGCCATCGGTTTGGACAATTGGCGCAAATGCATTGAACGCCTCGAAATGTCGGTGCCCCTGCTTATCGAAAACACGGCCGGTGGCGACAACGCCATGGCGCGTCGGTTGGACCGGATCGCCCAGCTCTGGGATGCGGTCGGCAGCGCGGCGGGCGGCGACAGCGTCGGTTTCTGCCTTGACACCTGCCACGCTCACGCCGGCGGGGAGGACCTTGTTGGCATTGTCGATCGAGTCAAAGCAATCACAGGTCGAATCGACCTGGTGCACGCCAATGACTCGCGGGACGCCTTCAACTCGGGGGCCGACCGGCACGCCAACCTGGCCGCTGGAGAAGTGGACTCTGAGGCCCTAGTGGAAGTCGTCCGAACTGCAGGGGTCCCGGTAGTCGTCGAGACGCCAGGCGGCCGCGAAGGTCAAGGTAACGACATCGCCTGGCTAAAGGAGAACATCGGTTGAACCGAGTCAGCTGAACCACAAATGGTCTAGGACGTGCTCCTCCTCACCTGACCAACGCCCACCCATAATCCGACGGCGCAAGTGATCAGCGCCGCCAATATCGCAAGCGGAACCGAGCTATCCGCGAATGTACCGGAGAACAACGCTCGCTCAGCGTCGACGATGTAGGTCAGGGGGTTGAAGCGGCTGGCAATTTGCATCCACTCCGGACCGGCCTCGAGCGGCAGCATCATTCCAGACAAGATCAGCAACGGGAAAAGTAGGGACTGTTGGACTGCCCAGAACATCCACTCGCGCTTTCTGGACGCGATGGCCAGGGCATTTGAGAAGGCGCCCATACCGACCCCAAAGACGCCCAGCAGCAGCGCCCCCGCCAGCGCATGCACGGGGTAGAGCTGGAATCCGAACGGCGTGGCCACAAGTGTGATCAAAGTTGCCTGCACGACCAACGGTGCCAGTTCCTTGAGCGATCGGCCCACCAGGATGGACGAGCGACGGATGGGACTGGCGAGCACCCGCTCATAGCTACCCAGGCTGATCTCGAACAGCAGGTTGGAACCCGCCGTCGAGGTGCCGAAGAGGCAGATCATCACAATCACTCCTGGGACGAACCACTGCAGCGGCGACGCACCACCCAGCACCGCGGGATCAACCGATCCGGCCAGTAGGGGCCCGAACAGGGCCAGAAACACCAACGGCTGGACGATAGAGAAGATCAGCGAAAAGGGGTCGCGCAAGATCAGCGACAACTCACGACTGAAGACTGAGCGGGTATCGACAACGAGGCTGCTAATCACAGATCGCCACGGCGGCTGGAGGCCGCTGAGCTCCCGCGTTCTCATGCAGCCACCTCGACGTCCTCGCGCAGGCTCCGGCCGGTCAAGCTGAGGAAGACGTCGTCGAGCGTAGGCACCGAAACATCTGCGGCACGTACGGCAACACCTGCTGAATTGAGCCGGTGCAGCAGGCGGGGTAAGACCTGTTGACCCTGCTCAAAACGCGCCGTCACTGCGATGCCGAGCCGGTTCGGTGCCTCCTGCAGCTCACGACCGCCCTCCGCCAGAATCGCGTTGGTCGATCCGACGTCACTCGGATCGACGGTCACCATGATGTGATCACCCGCGAGCTCGGCCTTCAGATTGCCAGCTGTGTCGTCGGCGATGATCATGCCGTGATCAATGATCAACACCCGCTCTGCCTGGGCATCTGCTTCCTCGAGATAATGGGTGGTTAGCACGAGCGTCGTGCCATGCTCGGCGCGTAAGCGCAAGATGTGGTCCCAAAGATTCGCCCGGTTTTGTGGATCCATGCCGGTCGACGGCTCGTCGAGAAACAGCAGCTGCGGGCGGTGCATCAAGCCAAGTGCCAAATCGAGTCGCCGTCGCTGACCACCGGACAGAGTGCTGACCCGACGCTTGGCCAATGGACCGAGGTCGAGGCTGGCTAGCAGTTCGTCCGCCCGAGCGGCGGAATCGGTCGAGTTCATGCCATAGAAGCGGCCCTGGAAGACGAGCTCGTCTCGGACCCGGAAGCTGTGGCCTGCGCCGTTGTTCTGACCGACATAGCCGATCCGCGACCGCACGTCCGCGGGGTTCTTTACGACGTCTGCACCAGCAACAAGCGCGGTTCCGGAGGTCGGGGGCAGCAGCGTGGTGAGCATCCGCAGTGTCGTGGACTTGCCCGCCCCATTCGGGCCCAGGAAGGCGACCAACTCTCCTGGCGCGACGTCGATGTCAATGCCGCGCACAGCCTCGATCGTTTCCTTCCTCGATACGAAGTGCCTCGTGAGCTGCCGTGTGTGGATCACCGCGGGGTCTCTCCTTCGCCTCTCGCACGCCGAAGGGCGAGTCTAGGCGCGACCGCCGACAGATTCGGCGCCGTCTGGTTGCTACTGAAGCACCTTGAATTCGACCGGGTAACTGCGTTCTTCGGCGAAGCTCACCCAACAGCGAAACAGCGAATCCTTGAAGTGAGGCTGTTCCGGCAGAGCAACGATCTGCCAGTCCTTGCGGTAGGACATACCGTCCGGCAGAACCGCGTTCAGTGTCTTCTCCGAGCACAATCGCCGAACCTGTCGGTTGGCCTCGAACTCTGATTGCGTCTGGATGAACCCGGGCAGCTTCCCGGCCGCAAACGTCTGATACACGTGGGACTCGTAGCAGCCCCGCATGTTTCCGACGTTGGGCGCGTCACCCATGCCAGTGACGCTTAGCCAGCATTCAGGCTCGGTAGCGCAGAAACTGTTGGGTTCTCCAAAGGCTGCCGAGCAATCAGTGAAACCTGCTGGCGGCGCCACCTTCTTTGGCGCGGAAGAGGGCGTTGGACTGCGAGTCGCGGTTGCGCTCGGTGTAGGTGATGGCGATGGCGATGTCACTGTCGGCGTGGTGACCGGCGAAGGCACGGCTGTCGCACCGCCTTCGTCGGGCTGCATGTTCAGCACGGCCATCGTGAACGCCGTCAAGATCACAACGACCGCAGCCGCAATAGCGGCGGGCACCAGGCGTCGCCGAGCTGATCGCACGGCGCTGCGGTCCGCCTTATCCAGCGCAGAACGGCGGACTTTGTCGGCGAATCCTCGGCGGCTGGCGACACCGTTCACAGGCGTCGGCTGGGTATAGGTTCCGCCCGGAAGATCCAGAGTAGTCAGCTCGTCCCGTAACTCGGCAGCGGTCGGCCGCAGCGACGGCTCATCGCTGAGGGCTTGCAGCAATACGCTCATGAAGTCGCGATGGACGTTCGGCAGACGTTCGATCGGCTTATCCAACAGGTCGATCACATCGAGCAGCGAGGGCGACACGTCTTCGGGCCAACGCGGCGCGTGGCCGGACAACAGAGCGTAAAGCGTCGCCGCCAGCGAATAGACATCGCTGGCCTCGGTTGGCGCCTCACCGTAGATCACTTCGCGGGGCGCGTACGCAGGCGTCAGCGCCTCCAGCGTTTCGGAGAGTTCGCTGCCCGGCTCGGGGATGATCGCCAGCCCGAAGTCCGCCAGGCCGGGATTGTCGTAGGCGTCGATCAGGATGTTCGCCGGTTTGACATCTCGATGAAGCACGCCGCGGGCATGTGCGGCGGCAAGTGCGTCGGCAATCCGTACACCGACCTCACGAACCCGCTCTTGGCTCTTGCGTTCCTCCCGCTTCAGCCACTTCGAGAGCGATCCGCCGGGGCACAGTTCCATCACCAGATAAGGCCGATTGTCGTCTAGAATCCCCGCATCGTGCACCGTCACGATGCCCGGATAGCCAGACATCCGACCAGCGGCCCCAGCCTCCCGCAGGAACCGCCTGCGCTCGGATTCCGAAGTCAGCTTCCGATCATCAATCTTGACGGCGACCAACCGGTTCAGTGATTCCTGCCGGGCTTGCCAGACCGTCGAGAACCCGCCCGACGCCAAGGGCCGCCACTCGGTGAGGCCCTTGATTTCTGGCGGAGCGCTGATCATTTGGGTCAAAGATAGACGCGGCGGGAGCCGATCGAGCGGCGATCCTCCGCAACCCTTATGGTTCTGCGATTCAAATCGATAACCTCAGGCTGTGAGCCGCAGCGTGTATATCGCCTCACCCGAAGGCTTGACGGGAAAATCGGCGGTCGCACTGGGGCTGTTGGACGCGTTGACGCGTGAGGTGGGTTCGGTCGGCGTGTTCCGACCGCTGACCGACTCGAGTAGCGGTTCCCTCGGCGGTGACGTCATCGTCGACCTCCTCGTTTCCCAACCCGGCATCAATCAGAGCTACGAGGAGGCTCTCGGGGTCACGTACGAGGACGCGCGCCAGGATCCCGACGAGGCGCTTCAGGTCATCGTCGAACGCTTTGGTCAGCTCGTCGACCGGTTCAGCGTGATCTTGATCCTCGGCTCCGACTACACCGATGTGTCGACCGGTACCGAACTCTCATTCAACGCCAAGATCGCGGCCAATCTTGGCTCACCAGTCTTCCTTGTCGTGCATGGGCGGGACCGGTCGCCCGACCAGGTCCGCGCTGCTGCGGATAGCGCGATCGCGGAGTTGCGCGCAAACCATGCCCAGACCGTCGCCGTTGTGGCCAACCGGGTCGACGAAGGGGCGCAGGAGGCCGTCCGGGCAGCACTCGCCGATCTACCAGATGTGACGGTCGCCGCAATTCCGGAAAGCGCGATCTTGTCTGCGCCCACTTTCCGCTCCCTCGCCGCGGCGGCCGAGGCAAGTTTGGTGCTGGGCGGTGAGCGGTGGATGGATCGGGAGGCATTGGGAATCATCGTCGCTGCCATGAGTCTTCCCAACGTGCTGGCCCGGTTGAGTCCTGACGTTGCGGTGATCGCGCCAAGTGATCGCACGGACCTCCTCCCGGGCTTGTTGCTTGCACACGAATCAGGGACTTTCCCCACTCTGGCAGGCATCATCCTGACCGGCGGCTATCCCCTACCGGACATAGTCCGCAGGCTCTTGGAGGGTGTTCAGCACGAACTGCCGATCGCACTGACCGACCTGGGCACGTTCAGGACGGCCGAACGGCTGATGAAGGTGCGCGGACCGATGACCAAATCCTCGACCGTCAAGCTGGAGACTGCCCGTCGGGTATTCGCCGACTCGGTCGACCAGACCGCCCTCCTGGCCGCGATCGACGTGCCCTCTGCGGATGTGACGACACCGCTGATGTTCGAGCATCAGTTGATGGAACGAGCGCGCGCCCACCGCAAGCGGATCGTGCTGCCTGAGAGCGCCGATGATCGGATTCTGGAAGCGGCCGCGATCTTGCTGCGCCGTGGTGTAGCCGATTTGATCTTGCTCGGCGAGGAAAATCGAGTCCGGGCTCGCGCGTCGGCACTAGCTCTTGATCTTGACGCGGCAAGCATCGTCTCGCCGCACGATCCTGATCTTGTTGAACGGTTCGCCGCCGCCTACGCGGAGGCCCGTGCGCACAAGGGGATGACGATCGAACGGGCCCGCGACATAGTGCCCGATGTGTCGTACTTCGGCACGATGATGGTGCACCTCGGCTTGGCCGACGGGATGGTTTCGGGTGCAATCAACACGACCGCACACACGATCCGGCCAGCGTTGGAATTCGTCAAGACCAAGCCGGGCGTGAACACGGTGTCCAGCGTCTTCCTAATGTGCCTCGCCGATCGGGTCTTGGTCTACGGCGACTGTGCGGTCATCCCCGAGCCGACCACTGAACAGCTTGCCGACATTGCTATCTCATCGGCGGAAACGGCGCGGCAGTTCGGGATCGAGCCTCGGATCGCCATGCTGTCCTACTCGACCGGCGCGTCGGGCGCCGGGGCCGAGGTCGAGCGCGTCCGGTCCGCCACCGTTCTCGCGGCGGAGCGAGCTCCGGAGCTGTTGATCGAAGGACCAATCCAATACGACGCGGCAATCGATCCCGATGTGGCCCGGACCAAGCTGCCCGACTCAAAGGTGGCCGGCCGGGCGACGGTATTTGTGTTCCCCGACCTGAACACGGGCAACAACACCTACAAGGCCGTGCAGCGCAGTGCCCACGCTGTTGCGATCGGTCCGGTGCTGCAGGGCCTGCGCAAGCCGGTCAACGACCTATCCCGTGGCGCCTTGGTGGAGGACATCGTCAACACGGTTGCCATCACCGCGGTGCAGGCACAAGGCATCGGCTCATGACGAGCACCGAGCCTGTTGATGGGCCCGACGCTGGCCCCGTACTTGTGCTCAATGCCGGATCATCATCACTGAAGTACCAGCTGGTGGTGCCCGAAACCGCCGATGTCCTGGCAAAGGGACTTGTGGAGCGCATCGGCGAGCCTGGCAGCTTGGTTGCCGATCATGGACAGGCGATGCAGACGATGGCGTCGGAACTGGAAGCCGCCGGGATTGATCTTGGGTCGGCCGGTTTGCGGGCGGTGGGCCATCGAGTGGTGCACGGCGGACCCGACATCTCCGACCCCGTCATTTTGGACGACAGCGTCGTGGAGGAGATCCGCGACCTCATTCCGCTCGCGCCATTGCATAATCCGGGTGCTGTTGCCGGGATCGAAGCAGCCCGCAGTCGGTTTGAGGTACCCCATGTCGCGGTCTTCGACACTGCGTTCTTCAGCACTCTGCCGACGGCGGCCGCAACGTACGCCATCCCCCGTGATCTTGCGATACAACACCGAATCCGCCGCTATGGCTTTCATGGGACATCGCACCAGTTTGTCTCCCTGGCGGCGGCAGACCTGGTCGACCGTGATCTTGCCAAACTCAACCAGATTGTGTTGCACCTCGGCAACGGTTGCTCCGCGTCCGCAGTGCGCGGTGGGATCGCAGTTGAGGCATCGATGGGCCTGACGCCACTACAGGGGCTGGTGATGGGCACCCGATCCGGTGACGTCGACCCCGGCTTGCACACCTTCCTGCACAACGAGCTCGGAATGGCGATAGGCGACATCGACACCTTGTTGAACAAGCATTCCGGGCTTAAGGGCTTGGCCGGGGTCAACGACTTCCGGGAGCTCGAGCAGCGCCGTGCCGCGGGTGATGAGGCTGCGCAGCTCGCCTTCGATGTGTACGTCCACCGGCTCAAGCACTATGTCGGCGCCTACTTGGCGATCTTGGGCCGGCTCGATGTGCTGAGCTTCACCGCAGGGGTTGGCGAGAACAATCCAGCGTTGCGGGCTGCCGTGGCCAACGGACTCGACGGGCTCGGGATCGTGGTCGACCCCGAACGCAATAACGCTCCATCGAAGTCGGCCCGCGTCATATCACCGGACGGCCCGCCGATCCGGGTCACGGTGATTCCCACCAATGAGGAACTGGCGATCGCACAGCAGACGGCCGCGCTAGTCACGAGGATCGTGGCCTGAGCCTGGCGAAGACCGCCTTCGACGAAACGGAGACAGGCCTTCGGCCAATAAGGTGGTGTGCATGGCGACGGCGTTGATCACCGGGGGTACGTCCGGCATTGGTGCGGCATTTGCCCGCGCGCTGGCGGCGCGGGGCGATGATCTCATCTTGGTCGCGCGCGACGCCGAGCGGCTGGCGACAACGGCAAGCGAGCTCAAGGACCGCTACGGCGTGGCAGTAGAAACGTTGCCTGTTGATCTTGCTGATCGTTCCGATGTCCAACGGGTTGCCGATCGCCTGGCGAGTCAGCAGCAACCCATTGAGACCCTCGTGAACAACGCGGGATTCGGGGTCCGAGGCAGGCTCATCGACGACGATACGGCGCTGCAGGAGAAGGCGCTTGACGTCATGGTGCGTGCCGTCATGCTCTTGTCAGCCGCCGCCGGCCGGGCGATGCGCCAACGAGAATCTGGCGCGATCATCAATGTCTCGAGCACCGCCGGTTTCGTTGCGTTCGGTCACTACTCCGCGATCAAGGCCTACGTCACAATCTTGACCGAGGCGTTGGCAGTAGAACTCGCCGGCTCAGGAGTCACCGCGACGGCATTGTGCCCAGGTTATGTGCGCACCGAGTTCCACCAGCGAGCCGCCCTCCGGGCTCACGAGGTTCCCGGACTATGGCTTGACGCAGACGACCTAGTTGCCGACTGCCTCAAGGATGTGGCCGCTGACAAGGTGATCTCGATTCCGACGTTGCGTTACAAGGTCCTCATGTTAGGTGCCCGACTCGCACCGCGCCGCAGTATCCGGGCGGTTTCCCGCCGACTTGCGGCTGGACGTCGCTAGCCCCTTTCGACGCTAGGCTGAGCAGGTGCCGAGCCGCAGTCGCTACAGCTCACCCGTGCAGGCCGGGGCACGATTCGTAGCTCAACGAGGTCTGCTCAAGCCGCTGGTGTGGCGCCTAGCGACCGTTACCGTGCTCGGCACGGAAAGGTTGGCTCGGCTGAGCGGCCCATTTGTCGTCGTCTCAAACCACACCAGTCATCTCGATGCTCCGCTCATCCTTGGTGCGCTGCCTGCCAAGCTCGCTCGTTACGTAGCAGCCGGAGCGGCCGCTGACTATTTCTTCGACGTCTGGTGGCGCAGGGGGCTCACCTCGTTGTTCTTCAACGCGTTCCCGGTGGATCGAACGGGCTTGCGCGGCCGCCAGGGCATGGCGACCAGCCTGCTGGATGACGGTGTTCCGCTACTGCTGTTCCCCGAAGGCACTAGATCGCGGACCGGCGAAATGGGTGCGTTCAAGCCAGGGGCCGCCGCGCTGTGCATCAGTCGGGACGTCCCGTGCGTGCCGATTGGGATTCTGGGCGCATCCGAGGCGATGCCCTATGGGAGTAAGTGGCCGGAGCGTGGAAGGCCGCCCGTCTACGTCGTTTTCGGGGAGCCGATGCACGCAGAGGACGGTGTAACCGCCTCGGAGTTCTCCGACCGGATCGCCAAGGAAGTCAGCGGGCTGTACGACGAAGCCATGGCCTACCGCGCGGCACACTCGTAACGGCTGTTAGTCACCAAGGAGAAACAGATGGCAACCGTTCCGCACATGAAGTGGTGGGGTTGGGGCGTCGAAGGCGTCAGCTTCCACCACGAGGACAAGCCGAAATTGCGTCCCTTCGTGCAAGAGGCGGTCGATCTTGACCTCGACACGCCGCCGACCCCTCCGATGAAACTGGAGGACCTGCCGATTCCCACGCCGCGGATCAGCGACGAGCTGCTCGCCGAACTCACTGACGCGGTCGGCATCGACAACGTGCACTGCGACGACCTTGATCGAATCGTGCACACCTACGGCAAGAGCCTGCGCGACTTGCTGAGGCTGCGGACCGGGAACATTCCACGGATTCCGGATGTCGTCATCTACCCGGCCGACGAATCCGAGGTGCAGGTGATCGTTGATCGGGTTGTCGCAGCCAACGCCGTCCTGATCCCGTTCGGCGGTGGCAGCAACATCTCCGGCAGTCTCGAAGCGCCGCCTGAGGAGGGCCGGACGGTCGTCTCGGTGGATCTTGGCCGCCTCAATCAAGTCCTGGAGATCGATGAGGACTCGGGGCTGGCTAGGATCCAGGCCGGCACGTTGGGGCCAGACATCGAGCAGCAGCTGGGCGAGCGGGGTTGGACGCTGGGCCACTTTCCGGACAGCTTCACCCACAGCACACTCGGCGGTTGGGTGGCGACGCGATCGTCGGGGATGCAGTCCGACAAGTACGGCGACATCGCCGACATCACCCGCGGACTGCGCGTGGTGATGCCGGGCAAGGTGCTGATCGTACGGCCGCTGCCCCACACCTCCACCGGGCCGAGCGTTCGGGAGATGATCTTGGGTTCGGAAGGGCGACTCGGCGTCATCACCGAGCTGACCGTCCAGGTCCACCGCGTCCCGGAGAAGCGGTTGATCTTGGGCTACCTGTTCCCGTCGTGGGATGCCGGCCTGGCCGCCATGCAGGAGATTTCGACCAGCGACGCCCATCCCTCCATCACCCGAGTGTCCGATGCGCGCGAGACGGCGTTCTCCTTCGCAACGCGCAAGAAGTCGACCGGTATACCGATCTCGTCGCTGGTGAGCAAGGGCCTGATGAAGGTCCTGGAGCGACGTGGTTGGGACCTGGAGCAGGTGTGCCTGTCCTTCATCGGCTACGAGGGCGGCCCCGGCCATGTCCGCCGGCAGAAAGCGATCGTTAAGGACATCGTCGGCAAACATGGCGGCATCGTGGTCGGCAAGGGCCCGGGCGAGCTTTACGACCAGAAGAAGTTCGACACGCCGTACATCCGGGACTACCTGCTCGATCGCGGCGCAGCCGCCGATGTCTCGGAGACCGCGGCCCCCTGGTCCAAGCTCAAGCCGCTCTATGACAACACAGTGGCCGCGGCGAACAAGGCCTACGCACAGCTAGGTGTGACCGGCTGGATCATGTGTCACCTGTCGCACTCCTATCATTCCGGAGCGTGCCTGTATTTCACGTTCGCCTTCAAGCACGACGGCGTTGACCCACTCGGACAATACGACCTGGTCAAGACGGCGATCCAGCAGTCCTTCGTTGATTCCGGCGGCACGCTGTCGCATCACCACGCGGTGGGCACGGAGCACGCCGCGTGGTTGGAGCAGGACATCTCGGCGCCAGGAGTCCACATGATTGACGGGCTGCTGGCCGCCATGGATCCCGGGCAGAATCTGAATCCAGGCAAGATCATCGCCAAGTAGCCGCAGGGCAACGGCCTTCCGCACATGCGACGTATTCAGTCCCAATGCGGCCGAATTGGCTTCATCCTCATCCTTCTCCGGAGAAACGGCATAGCCAGGTTGCGACCTTCCGCGGATGGGCCCGAGGCGCTCGGGTGTCCACTACCGTGACCCTAGGGGGCATCTCGATCGCCCGGGATAGGTCGATGCATTCACCCTGAACGCGTTCCCCGCGCGGGCAGGCCATCCCCTTGTGCGGATACCTATCCCGGGTTTTCTCCTCCCGGCCGGCTGCCGAATGGTCGAGAACGCCGCGTCGTTGCCACTAGATTCTGTCCGTGGCCCTCACCGTGCACACGATCACAGCCGCCGAACATGTGGCCTTCAACGAAAGCCGCCCGTGGGTGAGTTTCTTGCAGACCCCGGCGTGGGCCAAGGTCAAGAGCGAATGGCAGAACGAATCGATCGGTTGGTTCGATGAGGACGGCAGCATCCGCGGTGCCGGCCTAATCCTGTACCGCCAGCTGCCCAAGATCAAGAAGTACCTCGCCTACCTGCCGGAGGGTCCGGTCATCGACTGGGAAACCGACGACATTGCCGCTTGGCTCGATCCGCTCGCCAAGCACGCCAAGAAGGCCGATGCCTTCGGCGTGCGGATCGGCACTCCGGTCGTCGCCCGTACCTGGCGCGCCGATACGGTCAAGGCCGCGATCTCGGACCCGCAGATCGAGCGGCTGAGCGAGGCAGTACCGGATGTGATCAATCACCGGGCAACTAGACTGCGCAACGCCATGCGCAGTCTCGGCTGGCGGCCGCCGGCCTCCGATGAAGACGGCTTTGCGGCCGGTCAGCCTCGCTTTGTCTTCCAGCTACCGATCGCGGGCAAGAATCCTGACGTGCTGCTCGCCGGGATGAACCAGCTTTGGCGCCGCAATATCAAGAAGGCAGCCAAAGAGGGTGTGGTCGTGCGGCAGGGCACGATCGATGACCTGGAGCAATTCCATCTGCTCTATCTGGAGACTGCGGAACGCGATCACTTCACACCGCGACCGCTGTCATATTTCGAGACGATGTTCGAAGCGCTGCTTGACGAGGAGAGCGATCGCATCCGGCTGTACCTCGCACACCACGAGAATGATCTAGTCGCCGCGACCACCTGGGTTCGGGTCGGAGAGCATGCGTGGTACTCCTACGGCGCCAGTTCGACTGCAAAACGAGAGGTCCGGGGATCAAATGCCGTGCAGTGGCAGATGATCTGTGACGCGCTGGAGGCGGGAGCAACGATTTATGATCTTCGTGGGATCACCGAGGGATTGTCCTCCGACGACCCGCATCTCGGATTGATCCAGTTCAAAGTTGGCACGGGGGGCGAGGCGGTGGAGTACCTCGGCGAGTGGGACCTGTCGCTCAATGCCGTTCTGTACAAGGCTTTCGATTTCTATCTTCGGCATCGGTGACGTTGCGATGGGCGGGGTGACATTGCGGCTGGACGGGGTGCGCTGGCGAGAGCATCTGAAAACCGTCGCGGACGCCGCGCCCGGATTTGTGCCGGTGATCAAAGGCAATGGTTACGGCTATGGCCTGCGAAGGCTGGCCGAGGAGTCAGCGCAGTTGGGCGTCGACACCATTGCTGTGGGGACGGCTCGCGAAGTCAGCGAGGTCCGCGACGCCTTCAGCGGTGATGTAGTGATCTTGCATCCTTGGCAGGTGAGCGATCCGCTCGCTGCCGAGCTGGCCCGCGACGATCAAGTGATCACCACCGTGTCGCGGCCGGACGATCTAGCGCGGATTTCGGAGTTCGACTCGAAACCGCGAGTGCTGGTCGAGCTGCTGACCTCCATGCAACGACACGGGCTGCGTCCGGATGATCTTGATCGGGTGCCACCACTGCTGGACCGGATTCGGTTTGAAGGTTGGACCATCCATCTGCCTCTGCGCGCCGAAGGCCGCTATGCAGAAGCTGTGCGCTTGGCGCGAGCCGCCCTACAGAATGCGCGTGGCACCTTGTGGTTTTCCCATCTCCCACCGGAGGAGACAACAGCGTTGTCCCGCCAGCTGGGCGGAGCCGGGGGAGAGCCCGTTCCCGTGCGACTGCGAATGGGCACCCGGCTGTGGCTGGGTGATGAGTCGTCCCGGCAAACGACTGCCACGGTGCTCGATGTGCATCCCGTTAGACGGGGCGAGCGAGCTGGGTACCGACAGCGGATGTGCCCGGCGGACGGCTGGATTCTGGTGATTGCCGGTGGCACGTCGCATGGCATCGGGATGGAGGCGCCTTCCGCGGCCACCACTCTGCGGCAGCGCGCCATCGCAGTCGCCACCGGCTCCCTGGAGGCCGCAGGCCTAGCCTTGAGCCCGTACACGATCAATGGCAAGAAGCGTTGGTTCCTGGAACCGCCGCACATGCTTTCAAGCCTGGTGTTCTTGCCACGTAAGGAGAAGCCGCCCTCGATAGGCGACGAAGTTGCCGTCGAACTGCGGCTAACCACCGCGACTGTCGACGAGATCGTCACAATCTGATAGGGGGCGAGGTGGATCAGTCCCGGAGTTTGGCGCGAAGCCGGGCGGTGTCCTCGTTCGTCCAGCCCATCCGAGCGAGGAGTTCAGTCACCCCGCCGTACTCGCCCTCTATATGGTCGAGAAACGCGATCATGGACTCTGGCCGGCTGAAGTGCGCCGAGAGCGGCGTTTCTCGAAGGCTTTCTTCGTAGGCCCGCGTTCCGAGCAGCCGACGGACCACAGCTTCAATCCGATCAGTGCTGGCGGCATAGTCGGCGATCACTGCATCTCGATCGGCGCCGGCAACTAATAGGGCAAGCGCGACCATCGTGCCCGTCCGGTCCTTGCCAGCAGCACAATGCACCAGAACTGTGCCGCGCGCTTGACCGATAGCACGCAACGTGGCCAACACCGAATCCGGCCGATCCAATAGATAGGAGAAGTAAACGGACGCGACCTCATTCTTGAGGTCCACCTTTGGTTCCAGATCCGCCCACGGCAGTGCCTCTCCGGGCAGGGCTTCGGGTCGGTCGTCATCCGGCTTGTCTTCGCCGACGCCGGCCCGCCACTCTCGGAACATGGAGTGCCTATGGAGTCGTACCCGGCGATGCCGGACAAGCCTGCTCGGGCCCTCGAGCTGGATTTCGTATTCGGTCCGCAGATCGACGACATCGGTCAAGCCCATCTCCAGCAGCGCCTCGACATCGCGCCGACTGAGATCCTTGATGGTTTCCGAGCGCAGCAGCCGCCCCGGCATGATCTTGCCGCCATCCGCCGTTGGCAAACCGCCCACATCACGAAGGTTGGCCAACCCGTCCATCTCGATCCACTGCGGATCCACCTGGCTCAGTGTAGGCGCGAGCAACAATCACGCCCGGCCTTCGACCGAGACCGCTGGTTGTCAACTCGCCCAATGTCCGGTGAAGAAGAGCCAGCACCACCACAGCATCAAGATCACGCTGATGGCAAAGGCCATGATCACCAAAACGCGATGAGCAAGCAGTAGACCCCGCGGCCGAGGCTGCCAGGTACCCCAGGCTGCCAACATCATCCACAGCGGGAACCACAGCAGCGTCGCCCGGTTGACTGAGAAAAACCAATAGGACAAGGAAAATGCCACTACCTGGACGCCGACCCAGCTGGCCTCCGGCCAAAGCCGGCGGGAAAGGCACCAGACGGTGACGATCAGCCCGAGGGCCATCGAGACCATCTCGGCCCGGAACACGGCCGCCCACCATGGGTGATCGGAAAAAGCTCCTCGCTCGATCGCGGGAATGGTGTTGAGGAAGGACTGCCAGGGCCAAGTCAGCTGACGGACCCAGCCGGTCGACTGGGCGGAATACCACGCGGTCCAACTGCCCGTCAACCAGTACAGGAAGGTGGCGAAGCTCGCCAGCACGACCACTGGAATTCCCAGCAGCGCAAGGCGGCGGGCTCGTTCCGGCCAACGCCATCCCGGAGTGGACACGATCATGATTATCAGCGCACCGACGAGGAACAAACCGGAGACTCTGACGGTACAGGCGGCGGCTGCGATCAGGGCGGCTGCCAGCCATCGGTCGGAGCGGGCGCGTTCCCACGCCCAGAAGGCGGCGGCACAAAACAGCGATTCTGTGTACGGCACGGTAGTGAAGACCGCCGTGGGCGCGAACAGCCAGGCGACGGCGGCCCATGGGCCGCCGAGCCGGATCAGTGCCGTAGCCGCTAGCGCCGAACAGGCCAGCGATAGCACGACACCGGTGAGAGCGATCGGCACGCCGAATTCCAGAAACACTCGCAGGATCGTCGGCAGAGCCGGAAAGAAGGCCATTAGGATGCCATCCGGCTCGGCGAAGTAGCCACCCTCTGCCAGGTGAGTGAAGTGCTGCACATCCCAGTTGCTGACCATGTCGGTCAGGCTGCGACCCTCGCGGACGGCAAGCAGCAGTGCAACCGCGGCGATCAGCCCGCGGCTTGCGATCCAAGCCTGGATGACTATCCGGCTCGACCTAGTGTCGATCGGATGCAACTTCGCCAGGGTGGACTCACGCAGCACGGCCCGGCACCCCAGATGCGCCGCGCAGGCGCCGCACCCAGGCAGCGTCGGCAGCACGATCGAGCCGACCACCCGAAGGGTCGTCCGCTCCGCCAGTCCGTACGGGATCGCGCTCGGGTACCAGGACATCCCGCACGACCACCGATACCACCCAAAGTTGGGCCGCGAGCCGAGTTGCGACTGCCAGCCAGTACAGCCGGTCCTCCCCATTATTGCCAGGTGTGAGGTAGCCACCAAGGTGCCACCAGATTGCACCGAAGTACACCAACTCACCGACGGTGAAGATCAACCATTCGCGCCATCGCGGACGCGCCAAGATCATCAGCGGGAGCAGCCAGAGCACGTACTGGGGCGAGTAGACCTTGCTGGTGAGCAAGAACGCGGCGACGACGAGAAATGCGACCGCACCGAGACGTGGTCGGCGTGGCGAAAAGATGATCAAGCAAGCGATCGCTAGACAACCGAGTGCAAACAGCCCGAGGCTCACAAGGTTCAGTTGCTCGACCGGGTGTCCGGCCAACGCAAGCACGTACCAGATCGAGCCGTAGTCACCGCCGCGGTCAATGTTGTACTGCCAAAAGATTCGCCACGCATCCGGCGCCAGGAGGACGACCGGCAGGTTCGCGGCGAGCCAACTCAGCAGGAAGGTGCTGATCATCGACCCGAAGTCGGCCATTCGCCGCGACCTCAGACACAGCAGCAGAAGCGGGCCGAGGATAAAAACCGGGTAGAGTTTGGCGGCCGTCGCCAGACCGAGCAGTACGCCGGCAAGCGCCGGTCGTCGGCGAGACCACAGGAGCAAGGTGCACGCCGTCAGCGCGACGGCCAGCAGGTCCCAGTTGATCAAGGACGCAGCGGCCACGCACGGCGAGGCGGCGAGCATCATGCCGTCCCATGGTCGCCCGGGCACAGTGTGCACCTGCGCCCAGACAGTGATCAAGAACAGGGCGCCGAGCAACACCGCATTGACGTCGAAGAACAGCAGGGTCGAATCCACCTTCTGCTGCTCGGTGAGGACCACCCCTTGTGGCGCACCCAGCAGACGAGCGAGCAGCCGCTCAAACTCCAGAAACCAGCCGGTAAGGGACGGATACTCCAGCACCTGGTAGTTGCCGGAATCGACGTACGGAGTGTTGCCTTGGAGCAGCCCGCGGTCGGCGTACAGGAGGGGGATGTCGGAGTAGCACATCAGCTTGAACCAGTCGGGCGCTTGCCCGGCAGCTGTGATCCGGCAGGGTAGTCGGAAGATCATCCCGACGAGGTAGGTACAGGTCGCCACCACTAGACAAACACGTGACGGATTCCACCAGCCTTGAGTTGGCACCGCGTGCCGGCCGACTGGTCCGCCCAGGCTCTCGCTTAGGCTTCGGACAAGTGAATCCGACCTCGACGGAACGTCAGTAGTCAGGCCGGAAGCCGGCACTTCAACGCCGGCCGGGCGGTGTGCTTCCACGGCTGCCGCCTGGTGTCTTGGTTGGGGAGGCGGTCGGTTTCTTGGTCGGCTTTGGCTTCAAGCTTGTGGCCGCACTTGTGGTCGTCGGATTGGATGCCGCGGATGGAATTGCTGAGCCGGACTCGGTTGGCTCGCGAGTCGGCTCGGTCGGAGAAGGCGCGAGTTGACTTGGTTGTGACTCGACCGGCGCCTCAGCCTGGTCTCTATTGACATAAGCAGGCGAGTCGAACTCTTTGACCGGCTGACCTTCAGTGGCCACCTGCATATAGTCAGCCCAAGTGAGCGCGGGGTAGGCGCCGCCGAAGAACGTCGGGTCGCCCGGGCGACGGTACTTGTCCAGATCCGAATTACCGTCATTGCCTGCCACGTACATCACGGCAGTGGAAATCTGCTTGGTGTAGGCCACAAACCAGGCCGAGACAATGTCCCCGCTGCCGTCTTTGTTTACCCGGTCCTTTGTGCCGGTCTTGCCGGCTACTGGACGGTTGAGGGTCGAAACGGCTTGACCGGTGCCTTCCTCAACGACATTTGTCAATGCAAAGGTCACATCGTGCGCGATGTCCTCGCTGACCGCCCGCCGCTCCTCGGGCTCGGCCTTGTAGATCAGATTCTTCTTGGAGTCGCGGACCTCCTTGACCACATGGTTCGCGACGTATGTGCCGTCGTTGGCGAAGGTGGCGTACGCACCGGCCTGATTCAATGGGCTGACCTCGGCTGTGCCCAGCGGAATGCGCGTATCGCGCTCGCTCCAGCCGGCGCCCTTAGGCGCACCAGCGGCCTGCGCCATCTTTATGATCTTGGAAGGGCCGTCCTCCATCTTCGTGGTCATATCGACGAAGGCGGTGTTGATCGAGTCAGCGGTGGCCTTGGTCAGGGTTACCGAATCACCGTACTGGTGCGAGTACTCGTTGCGCACGGGAGCGGACTCGCCCGGGGGGGTAAACGTGTTGCCGTTGAATCGAGAGAGCAGGCTGAAACCGTCCTTGATGCCGGCAGCAACAGCGTATGTCTTGAAGGTCGAGGCCGTAGGACGGGCCGTCGTGGCCCAGTTGCGCGAGTTCTTCACGAAGTCTGGACCGCCGTAAACGGCGATCACCTCACCGCTGCCGACGTCGACCGAGGCGATGGCCGCGTGCAGCTTCGACGATTTATGACCGCTGGCATCGGCCGCTTGCTTGGTGTACCTCTGTGCAGCGTCGACGGCTGCGTCCTGGGCGTTCTTGTCGAATGTGGTGACGATCTTCAGGCCGCCACCGCGAACCTTTGACGCGTCGATGTTCGCCGTGGCCAGCTCGCGCTCGACCATCTTGAGCAGGAAGCCCTTGGGCCCGCCGTAGCGCTCGTTGATCGGCACGTCGGGGAACTTGGGCAGCTTGGCTGAATACTTGGCCGCCTGCTCGGGAGAGATGGCGCCAGTGTCGGCCATCGACTGCAGGACATAGCGATAGCGCTCGGTCAGCCGCGGAAGGTTGTCCTCATCTGCCGGGTCGAGTGCGGCAGGGTTGTTGATCACAGACGCAAGGAATGCGGCCTGTGGAACCGTCAGATCCTTGGCATCCTTGTCGAAATAGGCCTTGCTGGCCGCCTGGATCCCGTACGCACCGTGGCCAAAGTAGATGGTGTTGAGATAACCCTCGAGAATCTGCTCCTTGCTCTGCTGCTTGCTGATCTTGTACGCGAGGAAGACTTCCTTGAACTTCCGGGTGACCGTCTGCTCTGAGTTCAGGTAAAGGACTTTGATGTATTGCTGAGTTATTGTTGAGCCCCCCTGGACGGTGCCGCCGTGGAGGATCACCCACGCTGCGCGGGACATGCCACGGAACGAGACACCTTGGTCGGTCCAGAACGACCGGTTCTCGGCAGCGACCACAGCTTTCTTGATGTTGTCGGGCATCTGTTTAAGCGAAATCGGCTGGCGGTTCTGGACGGCGAAACTGCCCAGCTCGGTCTTTCCGTCGCTGTAATAGACGAATGTGGTCGCCGTGTTGAACTCGGCGTTCGGTTCCGGAGCATTCGTGGCGGCGTACCCGATAAAAAGCATCATGGTGAGGCCGAATATGCCGAGCAGCGCGACCGTACCGATTGCAATGGCGACCCGGATCGCCCAGACGCGTGCCCTGTCGTCTGCTGGGCGTGCGGAAATCTGCTGGGGGTTCCGTTCAACTGGCCCCCAGTGGGGATCAGCCATAGATGTCCTCGACGGTCTGCTGACGTCGAGGAGGCTTTCTCTTTCGGCCGTCCCCGAGCAAGTAGGACAAGATCATGTGGTTCCACCCGCAGGCGGGGCAGACCTCGACCACGACAACCTTGAATTCGCCGTATTCGTGCGCCATGTCTTCCAGCTCTGCTGTCCGCTTGATCCGACCCGAGTACTGTCCCAGCTGGTCGCCGAAGACGTAGCTGAGCACAACCATCTCGGTCGAGTCGCAAACCGGGCACGGCCCGTTGGCGGGCTCGCCGTGGTACCTGGCGGCGCGGATCAGCAGCGGATCCGCGTCACAGGCGTCGTGGCGTGCAAGACTTCGCCCCGGGCGCTGCAGCGCCTGCAGGGTGGCACGACGCTGCAGCGCGTAGTCGATGACCTCCCGCTGCGACCACATGGCGACCAGAGTACGTGGCGAGCCCGGCTGCGGTCGATTCTGTGACCTACTCCACTCGCGCCCCGAGCCTATGGAATAGCCGAGCGTCGCACGCTCCCAACGCCGGAGGCATCATTTCGTCTGTCCACGCTCCCTCAATCTGAACCATCGCGACGGCCGATCCGTAAGTACCGATGTCAGGTTTAGCGGATACCCGCCGGAGACGATGGGGGTCATCCAGATCGCACAGGTCTGTGCTTAGGGGGTATTCATGTCAAAGTTTCGGGTGGCGGTTGCTACTGGTATCGCTGCGTCCGCCCTGGTGCTAATCCCGGCCGGCACCGCTTCGGCGCATGTTCACGGCATCACGCCATTGAGATGCACGCCCGCACCAGACAATGCCGGCGCCAACCAGACGGACGAGACCGCTGCGTCACTCACGGGGCTTTCCGACGTCACAGCGGTCATCCCGATCGACAAGGGCGGAAATGTCGAGCTTTTCGGCGAGGGATTTAACGCAGGTGGCTGCCCTAGCCCATAGGGAGCGTCGCCCTGGGTCAATTCCTCATCACCACGTGCTCGTCGTGCCCTTCTGTTGCGGCCTGAGTTTTCGCTGCTGCGGCTCCGTGCTTTCGCTGCGCGCGCAGGAGCAGGGCGAAGGCAATGATCATCGCAATTGAGAAGGGGTAGAACAGCCAACCGAAAAACATCAGCCCGATGTGGAAGCCGATTGCCAGGACCAAAGCGAGCTGGGTTCTGCGGCCGCCGGTGAGCACCAGGATGCCAACCGCCACCTCGAAGGCGATGAGGAGCGGGATGAAGATGTACTGGTTCGGTCCGACCACTGAGCGCCAAGTGTTGGTGACAAAACCCAGGTAGGATCCGTCGGCGAATCCGGTGTAGTCGGTGCCACCGACGAGGGCCAGGGTGTTGTACAGCGCACCACCCACAAGGAAGAGCACGGAGACACCGATCAAGCCCACCTGCATTGCCCGCCGGCTGCGCCCCGCGAAGAGGGCGGCGACGAAGATCACCACCTCGATGACCGACCACACGACTTCCCAAGACACTGGTCTCTCCTTGCCGCTATTGGACCGACTATCCAATCCATATCCCCCGGCTCGGTCGGCAACCAGGGGCGAAGGTCATCCGAGTAAAGGCCCTAGTCCCCATTTCACCGACTCATTAGAGGCAACACAGGCAAAAGTTGATGGGTGAGGTCATCGTTGACGCGAAGACCAAAGATCTAGAGCTGCCCGAGTGGAAGACTTCTCGCATGCTGCGTCGCGAACCCACCGACGCCAAGCCGGCGAAGGAGCTACTCGACCGCTGGGTTGCGAATGGATGGATCACGCCGGAGCAGGCGGAAATGATCCGCAATGCGGAAGGGTTAGAGCTCGACAGCACACGCGCGAGAGTGCCAGCCTCCGGCGCTCGGCGAGTGTCCTTGATCTCGGAAGCTTTCGGTTACCTCGGCGGCGTACTCATTGTGGTGGCGGCGTCGTTGATCACGGCACAGTACTGGTCAAGCCTTTCGTCGTGGGCGCGGTTGATGTTGCCAACGCTGGCCGCCGTCGTGCTCCTTGCCGCAGGATGGGCGGCCCAACGGCATCCCTCAGCAGTCACCAGCCGGCTCCGCTCGGTCCTGTGGCTCGCCTCAACGGCGGCGACGGCGTTCGCCTTGTGGGTGCTAGGTCGCGACATTTTGGTTCTGCCGTCCGAGGAGGACATTGCCTTGCTGATGGGGGCCGGCACAGCGGTGTTGGCCGCCGTGCTGTGGGCTCTGCATCGAACGTTCGTCCAACAGATGGCGCTATTTAGCGCTCTGGTGATAACCGTTGCGGCGGCCGGGGCGCACCTCGAGGCGGGGGACTCCGCGCCGCTGGGACTCCCAGTCTGGGGATTGGGCTTGGTCTGGCTGGCGCTTGCTTGGGGAGGGCTGCTGGGTGACCGGCTCGGGCCCTATGTGCTGGGAGCTCTGGCGACGCTACTCGGCGCGCTCGCAACCATCTCGGCCGGAGACTGGGGATATCTCTTCGCAGTCCTAACAGTGGCTGGTGTCTTGGGCCTCGCGGTATTGCTAGGCGATCTCGTTGTGCTCGGCATCGCCGCCCTGGGGGCGCTTATTGTGCTGCCCGCCTCGGTGATGCACTTCTTTCCGGGCGCATTGGCCGCACCGCTGGCCCTACTGGTGACCGGCATCCTGCTCATTCTCGCCGCACTTCGCACAACTAGACGTCGCGGACGAGCCGGCCGGCAGAACCGGGATTCGCGCTTAGCTGATGACAGCCGAGCGGCTATAGCTATGGCTTGTGCAGCCGGACTTGTCGCGACGACCGCTACTGTCGTAGTCGGTCTCCTCGACTGATCCGCGAGGTACTCATGCAGCATCACCATCCGCTTGCAAGAACGACTCATACGGTTGAGATGGCGCAGATCGATGATCTCAACCAACGCCTTGCACGACGATCGCCGGAGCGTCCGATCATGGCGGCAGACCTCGACTTAGCTGGAGCGCCGCTGCTCAGGGAAGTCGACTTCCTTCATGACTGGGAAGGCGTTGTGGCCGAGACCGGCGCAACGCTGCCTGTCGATGCAAAGCTAATTGAGATCGGTTGGGAGGGTCCGCCGGAATTTCCGTATCTGCACGGGCGCTTCCAATCCGGCATTTCTGGCGAGGATGACCTGCTGGTTGATCTACACACGCATGCGCTTCGATTGCTGGCTGGCCTGCTGAATGTGCACCAGATCTGGGGTGCTGGACGCCCTACCCCAGACTGAACATGCCTGCGCCGAAGGTTACGTCCATGGGCGGCTCTGGCGACTCAAACCGGACGGCCGGCTGCGTGCAGAACCGCGACGGCCCGAGCTGAGATCCACGGGTTGAGGCGTTGGCGGCTGACGCCACCCCAATCCACCAGCGAACGCTGACTTGGAACCATGGCACGAGTGGGTCGGTAATAGCGATGCTCGGCGGGAAATCCTCCATCCGGCAGTCGCTTAATCTCCACTAGGTTGAGCGCCTCACGGCAGCGCTCGTCTTGGATCTGGCCGGTCTCGGAAAATACCGCGAGTGCGAACAGGATGTCGTAGTGCCAGTAGCAGGGATAGTGCAATTTAAGGAACTCCGGCCTGATTACGGTACCGTCCCTGGCGCTCTTGTAGAGCCGCCGACGTAGAAAGAATTCGGCTGCGCGCGCCGCCGCTGCCGCAGATTGCGGGTCGGACCGGCGGCGAGCGTGCAGGTGGAGGGCTCGCAGCGGGATGAGTGATTCGGCGAAGGAGGAGCAGCGCCCGCTGGCCTTGCGATCACAGTTCCATCCACCGTCTGGCCATTGCGCGTTTCGCAGCCGATCAGCGAGGGCTACCACTCGCTCGTCTTCGATTTCCAAGATCAACATCGCCCACAGCGCGTTTCCTTCAATGGAGCCGTGCAGCCGAGGCAGCCCACGTATCCGGCCGAGACTGTGGAGATAGTCCTCAGAAAACAGCCAGTCGAGTATCTGTTCGCGGAGCGGAATCAGACTGTCGTCTTGGGCTGGATAACCAAGCTCGGCCAAGGTTACGAGGACCCAGTGGGCGCCATACCACTTGGCGTACGGGTGCGCATCAAGAGTGCCGTCCTTCTTGCGTTCGGACAGCACGGTGGCCACCCGGGGCGAGCTTCGAATCTCGGCTCGCAGCTCGGCAACCTCCGCTTCGCTGGCATCCTGCAGGGCTAGACGAGTCTGGAGACGGATCGACGGTTCAACCGACTGATGCAACTGATCAATCAGATTCATGCTTTCCCTTTCGTTGATCGTCTGGACGGCAGAGAAATCCGTGATCGATCTTCGCTGCCGGATCCCACAGCAGGTTGTTGGGGTAGCTGACGCACGGACCCGCATGTCGGAGACTCGCTGTTGCATGATGACCTGCCACCTGGATCAGTGGACTAACAGCCCTACACGATAGAGCGCTGACCGGGCACGCTGGATGTTGTAAGGGAGGTGCCGTATCAAGTTCCTGTTTTGGATTGCTGTCCCGTTGTTGCTCATTGGGGCGGCCATGCTTGTAGCAGACATTAGCGCCGCCGGATTGTGGCTCGCCGTGGTCGCGGTGGGCATAGCACTTGTGGTGATCGGGCTCGCAGATCGGGGCGCAAAAGCGCAACGGTAACGGCGTC
This sequence comes from Actinomycetota bacterium, assembly GCA_046732135.1. Classification (GTDB taxonomy): domain Bacteria; phylum Actinomycetota; class Actinomycetes; order Propionibacteriales; family Propionibacteriaceae; genus Microlunatus. The sequence goes on along the minus strand of JBKPML010000077.1, from coordinate 12,295 downwards.
TCGTGTTGGGTCGGTCCAACAGCCGCCAACACGGCGGTAAGGCGGCCCGGGCGGTGCATACATCCTGATCGGGGATTGAGGGCACGACGGTAGTAGTGGCGCATTGACCTTGTGGTGACATCTGCTGGGTTGGTTGGGCGATCCCGTCACTCGAAAATGAACGCTCGACGGCTGCCCGTCCTGAACCCCTTAGGCTTACTTCTGCCAGGTCCCGGTGCCAGAGCCGAGGCCACTCTTTCTGAGGCGACAACCGACGCCGGCCTCCGCGCTGACTTCGGCGGAACTGACAGCTAGCACTGCATCTCAATTGGTGGCCACGCCACCGTGTCATGCCAAACAGAAGGCGAGAACCCGCGGAGATGGCCAGCGCCCAGACTGAGCGAAGCGCATCGTCCATTCGGTCATGACCACGACGACGTAGCCCGAAGGCCAAGACCTCGACTTCCGCTTGAATCCCTGACGAAAGGCGGTTGATCACGGGACCATTGGCCCGGGTTTCCACTGCCCGACCTCATCAGACTCGTATCAAATCGAAATTGGAGGGCACGATGAGCGTTGAAGAACGGCAGATCGGGGCTTCGGTGCAGATCTCCGACGAGCACGCCGCGGAGACGGCGGCAACGCACGGCGCGGTGATGACGCCGTTCGCAGCCAAGGCGGTGGCGATCCTGCGGATCGCCACCGGGCTTATCTTCTTGTGGGCGTTCCTGGACAAGCTTTTGGGCTTGGGGTACGCGACTCCCTCGACGAGCGCCTGGATCAACGGCGGCTCGCCGACGAAGGGGTTCTTGAGCGGTGTCGCGGTTGGCCCGTTCGAGGCGACGTTCCAGAGTTGGGCCGGCGACAGCTGGGCGGACTGGCTGTTCATGCTGGGGCTGCTCGGTATCGGGGTCGCACTGATCCTCGGCATCGGTTTGCGGATCGCCGCGGCCGCCGCCGGGCTGATGATGCTGCTGATGTGGGCTTCCGAATGGCCGCTGGACACTACGCTGTCATCGGGCGAACCGAGCCGGTCGACCAATCCGCTAATCGACTACCACATCGTCTACGCGCTGTCGGCGATTGTCGCGGCGCTCACGTATGCGGGCAACACGTGGGGCCTCGGCCGAGCTTGGGCGCGACTAGTCAAAGGCAACCGCTGGCTCCTCTGAGAGCGCTGCTGGGCGAGTCGGCGCTCGCAAATCGACTGGGGCGCGGGCCCGGGTGGTGACACGCTGGGCCGTACCTGCTGGGAGCTGTCCCGACGCTGCTCGAATAGCTGGCAACCGTACTGGCACGGGATTGGGGATATGTCTTCGGCCAGCCTTGACAGTAGCTAGCCTATTGGGTCTCGCGGTATTGCTGGGCGATCTGGTTGTGCCAGGCATCGCTGCCCTCGCCCCTCGATCGCGGAGATGTCGTCCGACGCCGTGGCAAGCAGCCGGTCGGGCCGTTGGCCACTAGCCGCCGGTGGGTCCTTCACCTACGCGGCGTGTGAGTGATCAGGGCACGACAATGAGCGCGCGCCGACCTGGTCAGTTCAACGAGTTGAACGCCTGCAAGCAAGGTCCAAACGCGTCAACCCGTGCCTTTCGACCCTGTCGCTGACCCTTCACTCAGCGAGACCTTGGAATCAGCTAGATGGAGGAGGTCGGAATGTCTCGCAGGGCTCTCGTGGCGTTCGGTACCAAGCAAGGATTCACCGCCGAAATGGCCGAGACATTGGGCGAGAGTCTGCAGCAATCAAGCCTGGACGTTGACGTCCGTCCGACAGCGGAGGTAACGCAGCTAGACGGAGACGTCGCGGTGATTGCCGGCAGCTCGGTCAATCACGATCAATGGCACAAAGACGGGTTGGAATTCCTTGAGCGCTTTGAGCTTGATCTGGTTAGAAAACCAACTTCGATCTTCAGTGGCGGCCCAAATCCCGACGAACGGGAACATGCCGATGCTTCAGTAGTCAGAGCTGCGGCAAGGCCCACAACCCTTCCACCAAAGGGATAGATAGCCCGTGCACTCGATCCAGTCGAGGTGGGATAGATACCGGGCAACAATGGTGGGAACGCAGGTCCGATCAGCGCTCAAGAGTCCGTTGGCTTCCACCAACGCCAAACACACACTCTCGGCCGGGTAACTGACGGCGGTTCGTGATCATGGCTCAGCAACTTGGCGCCACCGTCGGGCTTAGCGCCGTCGATGCCCGTCAGCTCCTCACGCGCATCGGTCCCAACGCGGTTATCACCCGTCATCGTGTCCGCCTGATCAGGCGCATCGTCAACCAGTTGAGAGACCCGCTTATCACCGTCCTTCTCGGTGCGGTCTTTCTGACAGTAGGCACCGGCGACTTTACCGACGCTGTTGTGATCGCCCTGGTGATCATCGTCAACACGACAGTTGGCGTGATCCAGGAAGTCAGGGCAGATCGGGCGATTTCGTCACTTGCCACGCTAAATGCCCCTAGGGCTCGGGTGATTCGCGATGGTCATTAGCAGAAGATCCCAGCAGCGGAGCTTGTACCAGGGGACGTATTAGTGCTCGCGGAAGGTGACCTGATAGGTGCTGACGCGGAGCTCATCGAGGCAGCCCTGCTGGTCGATGAGTCGAGCCTGACCGGCGAGTCAGTACCAGTTGACAAGGCGCCGCGTGCGGAAGGGTTCTCAACGGATGATCATCTTTCTGCCGGCACGGTGGTCGTACGCGGTCGAGGGCTGGCCGCCGTCACCGCGACAGGCCCGAACAGCACGGTTGGGCGGATGACCAGATTGGTGGATGTAGGTCCGCAGGAGACACCCTTACAACGCAGGCTTCGCGACCTTAGCCGAGTACTGGCACTTGTTGTCCTCTTGTTCTGCGTGGTGGTTGCTGTACTAGGCATCGTCCGCGGTCAGTCACTCGAGATAATGGTGGTGACGGCCATTAGTCTCGCCGTGGCGGCCGTACCAGAGTCGCTCCCCACGGTGGTGACCCTCAGTCTGGCACTCGGTGCCAGCCGCATGGCCGCGAAGCAAGCTGTAGTCCGAAGACTGCCTGCAGTGGAGACGCTTGGCTCCGTGTCAGTGATTGCCACTGACAAGACCGGAACCATCACAGCAGGTCAGATGGCTGTCCAACGGCTCTGGACGCCGGTTGCCGAAGCGACGGTGAGCGATGAGGGTGCCGACCCGAAAGGCCAGATTTTCCGGCATGGACGTACCGTCACAGCGGCAGACTCGCCAGACTTGTCGGAACTTCTTCGAGCTGCGGTCCTGTGTAACGACGCTGCCGTCCATCCCCAACACCTCGATGGGCCGGATGGAAGGATGATCGGTGACCCAACCGAAGCCGCATTGATCATCGCGGCGGAAAACTTGGGACACCAACACGATGCGCTGCGGGCGGCATCACCGCGGGTGGCTGAGTTCCCCTTCGATAGTCATCGAAAAAGGATGACTACGGTACACCGCAGTCCCGTTGGATGCCTCGTTATCACCAAGGGTGCTCCCGAGATGCTGCTTCACAGCGACGTCTTGTCGGAACCGAAGGAGGTCGTGGCCTCTGCCCTAGGGAAGGCCAAGGAGTTTGCTGCCATTGGGCTGAGAGTTCTCGCCGTTGCGACCCGAGAAGCACCCGTGCCACCCGCAACAGCGGATGAGGCGGAACATGACCTCCGGCTCTTGGGTCTGGTCGGCATTGCAGATCCGGCGAAGTCGTCGGCGCCGGCAACGATTGCTGCCTTTCGCAGGGCTGGGATCACCCCGATTTTGATCACCGGTGATCACCAAGCCACAGCCAAAGCGATTGCGACCCAGGTTGGCATCGCCAGTGCCGGTGAGGAGGTCGTGGACGCACGCAGCCTTGAATCGAACGACACCGAACGACTCCTGCATTCCTCAGTCGTCGCACGCGCCACGCCTCAGCAGAAGCTGGACATCATTGATGCCCGGAGGGGTGCTGGACAGATCGTCGCGATGACCGGAGATGGCGTCAACGACGGTCCGGCCCTCCGGCATGCAGACATCGGTGTTGCGATGGGCCGGCGCGGCACCGAAGTAGCCAGGCAGGCTGCTGACCTGGTGCTCGCCGACGACGAGCTCGGCACGATGGTCGACGCCGTATCTGAGGGCCGCCGAATCTATGCCAACGTACGCAGATTCTTGCTATTCGGCATGTCGGGCGGCGGTACGGAGGTCCTCGTCATGTTGATTGGACCATTTCTGGAGATGGCACTGCCGTTGCTCCCCGCTCAGATTCTGTGGATAAACCTGCTGACACATGGTTTGACCGGGGTGGCGCTGGGCGCCGAACCGGCCGAGGAAACCGTCATGCATCGGCCTCCTCGGCCCCCAGAGGAAAGCGTCCTCGGTCATGGACTTTGGAAGCGCATTTTGCGGATTGCCGTCCTGATCGCGGCAGTCACGATCGCCGTCGCAGGGTGGGGCCTGATGGGCGGCCGTGAGTGGCAGACCATGGCATTTCTCACCCTGGGCGCGACTCAACTCAGCGTTGCCATCGCCCTGCGAGCTCGACGCAGGACATGGGCAAATCCCTTCCTGCTAGGCGCGGTGGCTACAGCGGGCCTGTTGCTGCTCGCGGCGGTGTACATCGCACCCTTGGCCAGGCTTCTAGGCACCCAGCCGCTCCCCCTTCTCGACGTAGCGGTTGTCGCTGCGCTCTCGTTGCTTGGCTATGTGGGAATTAGGCTCGACCGACGACTGCATCCGCGCTAACACGCCGGCGCAGCAGTCCGGTTCGGCTTCGCAGGATCGCCGCCGCCGGACTTTGACTCTGGCCCGGCACACGCCAGCCATCGGCGAGACCGGATGGCCAGATGCCGAACTTCCGGCGCGAGCGGAGAGCCACGGATTGAGGCGATAGCGGCTGACGCCAACCCAGTTCCAGCAGAGCCGGACCGCCTGTGGCTGTGGAGGTGTCGTAGGAGCTACCCGCATAATGGACCAACCAATATAGTCCGCCCGTGGATGCCCAGCTCGTGGTTGCGGTGCTGCTCGCGATTGGGTTCGCCGTCACGAACGGGCTCCACGACGCGTCCAACGCGATCGCCACCTTGGTCGCTACGCGGGCCGCGACGCCGCTGCAGGCGATCCTGCTCGCGTCTGTGTTCAACCTGCTCGGGCCGCTGTTCCTCGGCGCTGCGGTCGCCGACACGGTCGGCGGCATCGTTACGGTTTCGCCGGACGTGGCGGTCGAGGTGATTGGCGCCGGCCTGGCTGCGGCAGTGACCTGGAACCTTGTGACTTGGCGGCTCGGCCTGCCGTCGAGTTCCGGGCATGCGCTCATCGGGGGGCTGGTCGGCGCAGGCGTTGTCGAGGGTGGCCTGGATGCGATCAACTGGGGCGGGATCGAGCACTGGCAGCCCGTTGGCGTATTCGGGATCCTGATCGCGCTCGCGCTGTCCCCGGTCCTCGGCGGGGTCGCGGCGCTGCTGCTCATCCGCGTGGTGCGCTCCGTCGCCCACCGGGCCACCCGGCGCTGGCGGGCGCCGGTGGGGGCCGGGCAATGGGGGATGTCGGCCGCGCTCGCGTTCAGCCATGGCGCAAACGACGCCCAAAAGTCGATCGGTGTAATCGCGGCGCTACTGCTCGCCGCGGGCCAGATCGACACGCTCGCGGCGCCGACCTCGGCGAAGGTCGTGTGCGCCGCGGCGCTGACCGCCGGCACGGCACTTGGCGGATGGCGGATCATTGCCACCGTGGGCCGCCGCATCTACCGCATCCGCCCGGAGGAAGGCCTAGCCAGCCAGACCGCGTCCGCCGTGGTGATCTTCGGGTCCTCGCTGCTGGGAGCGCCCGTCTCCACAACGCAGGTGGTCGCGTCCTCCGTGGTGGGCATCGGCCTCGGCCGACGCCGCTGGCACCACGTGCACTGGTCGGTCGTACGCAACATGGGCCTGGCGTGGCTGATCACCATGCCCGTGTCCGCGGCGCTCGGCGTCGTGGCACTCGAGCTGTGGCAGCTAGCGACGTGACCCACAAGCGCTGGTTCCTGCCCGAAACCCCGGATGTGCTCGGGATGCTGCGCCGCCAGATGGCGATCACCATCGACGGCGTGGACGCGTTTGCGCGTTGGGCGGGCGGCGACGCGGCGGCGGCCCGGGCCGTGCGCGACGCCGAGCACCAGGGCGACGTCGCCAAGCGCGACCTGCTAAGCACGCTCCGGGAGGCGTTCGTCACCCCCATCGAGCCCGAGGACCTGTTCGCGCTCTCGCGCGGGATCGACCGCATCCTCGACTACGTCGCCGACCTCGTGAAGGAGTCGGAGGCGATGGGCTCCCCGCCCGACGAGGGAATTGCCACGATGGCCGGCCTGCTCGGCGAGGCGCTGCGCCACCTCGACGACGCGCTGTCAAAGCTCGGGACCGACGGCGACCAGGCGACCACGTCCGCGGACGCCGCCATCGCCGCCCAGCGCGAGCTCGAGACCGCCTACTACGCGGGGATGGTGGGGCTGCTCGGCGTCGAGGACCGCACGGAGCGGATCACGCGCCGCGAGCGGTACCGCCGCTCCTCGCGGATCGGCGAGGCCGTGGTCGACGTCGCCGAGCGCGTCGTCTACGCCGTTGTCAAACAGCGCTGAGCTGGACATCATCCCGATAGGCGGAGCGCCGTTCAGGGGCGGGTTGGAAGGGCGCCCAGCTTCCGGACCCGATGACATCGAGGGCGGCGCTGGAGTACCGCCGCTACCCGCCATAATCTCGATAATCTTGATTTTTCGGAGCCGTCGACTCGACCGCATGCCAGTTGTCGGAAAAAGGAGCTGTTGATGTCGTCAACCACCGAAGACTCGGCCCATTCTGCGCCATTCCGCGAGAGGACCCGTGCCCTGGGCATCGGGGCAGCGCACACTGCACATCGCGATCACCCCGCGATCTATTGCCGGACGTGAAGTCGTAGCACGCTGAAGATCTGAGCCTGCCACACCTCGGCGAAGCGCGAGGTCTAGCACGATCCAGGGATCACAAACGGGACCATCGGCACTGGGCACGGCTAGGGGTTCCACGGCAAGCCATCCGCGATTAGTTACAGGTCAGCCTTAGCTACGGAACGACACAGGGATTCCGAGTGATCGGTGAGAGGTAATGGCATACCAGAGTGCGATTTTCGACGTGGATGGGGTGCTGGTCGACTCACCGCGCGAGCTAGCGTGGCGCGAGCCCCGAACTTCAGCGGTGACCCGCTCGCAAGCCCCGTCCGGGTGCGGCAGCCGTGAGCATGATCAGTCCGATTCCGTGACCGGTCACACCGACACGGGCTGATCACACTCCAAGCAACCACTGCAGCGAATTTGTGAGGATGACGTACGCGGCTATAACCACGCCGATGACCGCTGGAATGATGCCGTTGCCGGCCCCCTGTCGGCGAGCTCGGAAGCCGAGCACGATAGCGGCAAACGCCGGGGCAAGCATCAGTAGAACGGCTGGCACGGCGGCTATCAATGTCGACCTGACCGGCGGGAGCCGGTCGGTTGCAGAACCGTAGCCCTGGAGGGAGATAAGCCCTTCGCCGATGAAGATCGCTGCCACAAACGTGACCGGAATGAGGGCGACAAAGACCCAGGATAATCGCAGAAGCCGTTGGCCTCTTGCTGAGCCATCAGGAGTCTGGACACTGGCCGGATTGCTCTTCAACGACATTGGCCTGAATGCGTTAATGGTCTGCCGGCTCATTGCGCGCCGAGCCGCAGAAAGAGAAGACATGTCTACGGCCGTCACAGAGCTGCCGGTGCCCGGCGCCTAGGGTTTCGGTCACCACAATGATTCACCTTGAGCTTGAACCTTTACTTGGCTGCGACGAGGGTACTTCCACTTCAAGCTTGTGGGACAGGGGCAAAAGTCCCCTCACGACTTTGGGCTTTCAAAAGCATGCCTTCGATTCGCAGGGGTTCCCCAGGCCAGCCGCATGCTTCGCGCGCGTGGCCACCCGCTTCAGGCGTGGCGATCGCCGCGCCAGCCAAGTCTTGTACGACCGTCCCACGCAGATTGTGGCCGTGCCTCACCGGACGCCGGTGACATATCCGCAGCTCTCACGAAACTGTCCTCAAGATTCCAGATGTATAGATTGATTGTCATGACCGAATCAGGTCGTGAGTCGGATAGGACAGATCCGGCGTCTGCACCTGGGCCGGCTCCGATCGAACGGTTGATGGGCCAACTCATCCAACGAGCACAGGAGGTCATTGACACTCAAGAACGTTTACGTCGCTTATTAAGCGCGAACCGTGCGGTTGTTTCGGAACTTTCCTTGCCCATGGTCCTCCGCCGGATCGTGGAAGCAGCGCGTGATCTCGCCGGGGCGCAGTATGCGGCACTGGGCGTGATCGGTGCCGACGGACTTCTTGAGCAATTCGTCCATGTGGGCATGGACGAGGACACGGTGGCGAAAATCGGGGAGTTGCCCAAGGGTCGAGGCGTGCTCGGCGCGCTGATTGAAGACCCGCACCCCATCCGATTGGCCCGCATTGCCGCTGATGACCGCTCGGCGGGATTCCCACCCGGACATCCAGAGATGACGACTTTTCTTGGTGTCCCCATCCGCTCCAGGAGTGAGGTCTTCGGCAATCTCTATCTGACAGATCGCGCGGGCGGCGGGTTCACCAGCGAAGACGAGGACTTGGTCTCTGCATTGGCGGCAACGGCAGGTATAGCGATTGAGAACGCACGTTTGTATGAGGAGGCTGGGCATCGGCAGGAGTGGCTTCAAGCATCAGCTGAGATCATTGCCGCCTTGCTCAACCCAGGCTTGCATGACGACCCATTCGAACTGATAACCGACAGCGTGCTCCGGCTCGCAGACGCTGACTTGGTCAGTCTTGTCCTCAGAGCGGATGAACCCGGAACCCTCTATGTGAAGGTGGCCTCGGGTGACAAGGCTGAAGGGTTGCGCGGGTTTACCTATCTCTCGCAGAACACTTTGGTCGAGTTAGCACTTGATACCGGTCGAGGGGTGCGCGTCGGAGCCATCGATGATCAACAGCACCTGTCGGTACATCTTCGTCGAGTAGCCGATATCGGCGCCGCCATGGCAGTACCCCTGCTAGGAAGAGCGGGCGCGCACGGAGCGATCGTGATCGGCCGCCTAGCTGGCCGACGCAGCTTTGGATCCGCGGACCTGGAGATGGCGGAGGCATTTGCGAATCAGGCAGCCATCGCCCAAGAACTGGCAGCCGCCCGGCTTGCCCATGAGCGCCTGACGGTGCTCGAGGATCGTGACCGGATTGCTCGCGATCTTCATGACCACGTGATTCAGCGGATTTATGCCGCCGGCTTAATGGTGCAGACCGTGGTAAGCGCGCTTCATGACGAGAGAAGCACAAGCAGGCTTAATCAGGTCGTTGAGGAACTGGACGAGACCATTCGCCAGATTCGCACCTCAATCTTCGAGCTTCAGAGCACGATGCTGAACTCGCCGCTACGGTCAGCAGTGCTGGCGGTTCTGGATCAGATGCGGCCAGCTCTGGGGTTCGAACCGACCGTGAAATTCGGTGGGCAAGTGGACGCTATTTTCGATTCCGATCGCATCTCGCAGGTTGAGGCTGTGATTCGTGAAGCAGTGACGAATGCCGCGAAACATGCTCATGCCAGCCAACTGATTGTCGATGTCGAGGCGTCCAACGGCCGGATGACAATTCAGGTTGCCGACAACGGGGTCGGAACGATTCTGCCGCCGCGCCTGAGCGGTTTGGCCAATTTGCAGCACCGAGCTGAGATCTTGGGAGGGACCTTCAGCATCGCGCCTCTGAGTAACGGCGGGACGCTTCTACGTTGGGCAATCCCGCTTGATTAGTGGGAGTGGGACCATGGAGGGTTGCGCCCGAGCCCCTGACTAATGTCCCTCTTCACGGGACTGACGGCTCTGCCCGGTGCTGCGATGACATACCACGATGCAAGAGTGAGCATCGATGCAGCTGGTGGGCGGATCGTGGTCGGAGTCGACGGTTCGTCTATGGCTCGACATGCCGTCCTCTGGGCGGCGCGGGCGGCGCGACTCCACAGGGAAAACTTGATCATTGCTCATGTTGCTCCCGAGGACCTGGCACCAATACCGAGGTCGATCACTGCCGATCGTGAACGGCTATTGAACGAAAGCGCCGCAGCGGCCTCTCAGCACGAGCCGAGCGTCGTCGTTGGTAGCCTCCTGCTGCACGGATCCGCCAGTGAGGAATTGATCCGGCTTACAGCCTCCACCACACTGCTCGTCCTTGGAGTTGAACGAACGAAGCCGCGATCCGGTCATGGGGCCCTGGGTAGCGTCGAAGATCGCGTAGTCCTGCACTCGACCTGCCCAGTGGTTACCGTCTCGCACCCTCGGCAAGGCAGATCCACCGCGCCTCCGACTGTTGTCTCGGTGTGGACGCCACAACCAGCCAGTTGGCTGGTGCTTAGGAAAGCGGCTGAGGAAGCAAGGCTCGAGCGCGCGGATCTGCATGTCGTCGCAACCCACATTTCTGCGGTCGATGGCTCAACAGGAGTGCCAGACTCGGACAAGCAATTACTCGCAACACAGCTGCGATCTCTTGCCGCTCTCGACCCGGCGCTTAAGGCAGAAATTTGGTGGGCGGATGGGTGCTTGAAGGAACTGATCCTTCGTGAATCAACAGGTGGGCTGTTGCTCGTGATGCCGTGTGAAAGTGCGGAGGATCGCTGGAGTATCCGAACGGGCGTTCTTGTTGAGGCGGCCATGGGTGAGTCGGCCTGTCCGGTCATGCTGATCAATTCGATAACCGGGCGCCGGTTTGCCAGCAGCATTTCCGGTGGCAGTCATACGGCCGCCGAGGCTTCTCGCGGATCGCCCGCTACGCATATGTAATCGGGCGGGCTGCATTTCGGACAAGAAACCCCTTTGGACGTTCGCTGCGCTGTCGTACGCACCCTGAGCCCACCTAGTTGCTAGGGACCTCGCGACTCGCGGGCACTCATATGGACTCGGTGGCTAATTTGGGCCGAGCCTTGCGGCCGACCGCCTATCCTCTCAGGCATGGATCGGTCCTTCTGGCCGTTGCCGGGGTTGCGCCTCCGAACGTCAGACCTGTTGCTCCGGCCGACGACTGAGGCCGACCTGCCGGATGTTGTGGCGACGGTATCGGCAGATGTGACCAGCGACCCAGGCCTGCCGCGGTTCCCGGAGCTGGACGAGCGCGCGAGCCGCGCGGTGGCAGCCCAACAGTCGTACTGGCGGTCAGTGGGGACCTGGTCCGTTGAGGACTGGCGGCTCGACTTCGTTGTGGTGGTCGGTGACCGGATCATCGGGGTGCAGTCGTTGGAGGGTAAGGACTTCCAGGTTCTGCGTACAGTCGACAGCGCCTCACACCTCGCGAGCGATGCCCGAGGGCGCGGCTGGGGCAAGCAGGCCCGGCGGGCCGTGTTGGCCCTAGCCTTCGGGCCGCTGGGTGCCGAGTACGCCATCACGTCGGCATGGCACCACAACGCCGCCTCGCTCGCCGTCAGCCGAGCGCTCGGCTACCAGCCGAACGGCGAGAGCCGACAGCGATCTGATACTGGACCGGGCGCCGACACCATGGCGCACCTGCGGTTGTCGCGCGCCGATTGGGAAGCCTCCGGCCAAGCGGCATCGGTCCAGATCAGCGGCTTCGAGTCCTGCCGGCCGCTGTTCGGACTCTAGGCACGAGGGCTCGCTCGGCGATCTGGCCGACTGTCCGCCCATGGCACCCTTCCAGGCTGATCCAGCATCGGTAAGTGAGCCTCAGAAGAACTGCAGAGTGACCGCCCGTGGCCCCTTCGCCAATGAGGAGGCGCTGCTCAATTGCCTCTGCCTGACCACGTGAGCACTGGACGCCAACGGTATGGCAGGGCTTCGTGAGCCACAGTGCATCGGGACCCCAGCTGTGCATGGAGACCTCGTAGGTACCATTGCCCAGCGAGCCGCTGACGGTACCGCAGCACTGATAGTGCAGGACGATGCATACTTCTGAGGCGATGGGTGGGTGCCAATGCGGGCTTCGTCCTGAACGGCGACAGCGTTGTGCACTAGAGCAGATAGTCACCGGGGGCCATGGCGCAATTGGCAGCGCACTTGCTTTGCAAGCAAGGGGTTACGGGTTCGAGTCCCGTTGGCTCCACCCCTAGTCAGTGCCCATTTGCCGCTGCTTGGTGGCTGTGCTTTCGGCCGGTACAGCAGAAAGTACAGCAGTTCCGACCCCCGCTAATGGTTGAGTCGACAGACTGGATCCAGCACTATGTGCGATATGCCCAGTTGCTTGCCGAAGCGGTCACGGGCATGGCCGGGTTAAGCGGCGAAGGCGCCGACCAGGCGATGGCCACCGTCTCACCTTCGTGCTCGGCAACGCCATCGGCCCAGCTGCC
>JBKPML010000076.1:0-8317 GCA_046732135.1 Actinomycetota bacterium | reverse complement strand
CACTAAGAGAGGCACCGTGACGTATTCCCACCTGGTCATGGAGGCAACCGTATTCCCACCGGCGCCATTGGTGCGGGTCAGTGACAGACGCAGAACGGATGACCGCTGGGGTCGGTCAGCACAATGAAGTCGCCTTCGCGGCCGGCCGCCGTGACCCGGCGTGCTCCCAGGGACTCCGCATAGGCTGCTGCTTCCTCGAGATCCGGCACGTCAAGATCGAGATGGAACTGCTGCGGGATCTCGTTCGCCGGCCATGTCGGTGGTTTGTGGTTGACAGCCAGTTGGAACGACAGCAGGGGTCCGTTCTCCCCTCGCAGGTTGACCCACGTGTCGTCGCTGTCGTCGGTGATGCGCCAGCCCAGCAACGCCGCATAGAACTCGGCGAGCCCCCTCGGATTGTCGGTGTCGAGGACGACGTTCCCCAACCGGATATCGGGACGTGTGTCAGTAGTCATGCGACCATCCTCGCTCGGCCCACTGACAGTCAGCCGCCTTTGCGGACGTTCGCTGCATGAACCCCACCACTACTATCGGCCCATGGCGACCATCGGGATCCTCGGCGGCACCGGGCCGCAGGGTCGCGGACTGGCTCGTCGGCTCTCCCGAGCCGGGCACTCGGTCATCATCGGCAGCCGCTCAGCCGAGCGAGCTCACGCCGCCGCTGACTCGGCCGGGTGGGGCGAGTCGTCAGCTAGCGGAGGTGTCCGGGGCGGGACCAACCATGAGGCAGCCACAGCCGAGCTGGTGATCGTAGCGGTGCCCTATGACGGGCACGCCGAGCTGCTCGGCTCGCTGACCCTCGAGCTCAAGGCCAAGATCGTCATCGATTGCGTCAATCCCGTCGGCTTCGATGCCCAGGGCCCTTTTCCATTGAAGGTGCCAGCGGGTTCCGCGGCCCAGGAGGCGCAGCAGATTCTGGCCGACTCCACCGTGATCGCGGCGTTCCATCATGTCAGCGCTGTCCAGCTCGATGATCCCGCCATTGAGTCGGTGCCCGGCCACGTCCTGGTCCTCGGCGAGGACCGCGAAGCCGTCCAGACTGTCTGCGACCTGGCCGCCGCCGTCACTGAGGCGGGCGGCGTATATGCAGGCCGGTTGCGCAACGCCGGTCAAGTGGAGGCGCTCACCGCCAACCTGATCGCAATCAATCGTCGTTACCGAACTCAAGCTGGGATAGAGATCACGGGTGTGAGGTGACGCCACCTCGACACCGGCTGCACATCGTCAGCGGCAAGGGTGGCACCGGTAAGACCACGATGGCCGGCGCTCTCGCCTGCGCTTTGGCAACTGGCGGCCGTCGGGTTTTGCTGTGCGAGGTAGAGGGTCGGCAGGGAATCGCCGAACTCTTCAGCGTTGATCGGCTCGTTCATGCCGAAGAGCGCCGGATTTGTCGTACGCCCTCAGGTGGCACCGTCCACGGACTGTTGGTTGACGCCGAGGATGCGTTCCTGGAATACCTCGACACCTTCTACCACCTTCGGCTCGCGGCCAGGGCACTCGACCGCTTCGGTGCGGTGGACTTTGCGACCTCGATCGCACCAGGCCTTCGCGACGTGCTATTAACCGGCAAGGTTTACGAGGCTGTCCGGCGAAGAGACAAGAACTACCCCAACGCGTACGACGCCGTGGTACTCGACGCGCCACCAACCGGCCGGATCGCACAGTTCTTGAACGTGCATGCCGCAGTCGCCGGACTTGCGCGGATCGGCCCGATCCGCGGTCAGGCAGATTCGATCATGGGGTTGCTGAGGTCATCCAAAACGGCCGTGCATCTGGTCACCTTGCTGGAAGACATGCCGGTAACCGAAACCGAGGAGGCCGTCGCCGCGCTGCGGCCAACCGGAATCTCAGTGCAGACGGTGATCGAAAACATGGTCATCGCGACCCCGCTCCATGATGATCAACTGCGGCGGGCCTCGGCTGGCACGACGATGCTGAGGGTGCAGAGGCTTACCGAGAAACAAAATCGACTGCTCACCATTGAGTTCGCCGACGAGGCAACCCGGACCTTGCAGCAGCGCGAGCGACATTTGCGACTGACGTCGCTCGGCGTCCCGCTGGCCGAGATCGCCTTCGATCCGGCCGGAATCGACGAGGCGGCTCTGTTCACCATCGCAGAACAGCTCCGCGAACAGATCGAGCTGGAGGCCGGCCAATGAGTGGCCGGGAAAGACCTGACCATCGGGCCCAGCCGCGGGCTGCGTGATGAGCCCGCCATTCTGTGAGATCGACTCGATCCTTTCCGATCCTCAGACCAAGATCGTCATCTGCTGTGGCGCCGGCGGAGTCGGCAAGACGACAACATCCGCCGCGCTTGCCGTACGGGCTGCTGAGGCCGGGCGCAAGGCCGTGGTCCTCACCATCGATCCGGCCCGCCGTCTGGCCCAGTCGCTCGGTGTTGGCGAGCTGGGCAACACTCCCAGACCGGTGCCAGGTCTGGACATGATCAACGGCGGCCGCCTCGACGCCATGATGCTCGACATGAAGCGCACCTTCGACGACGTCGTGATGGCACATGCTCCGCCCGATAAAGCCGCCGCGATGCTGCAAAACCCGTTCTACGAGGCGCTGTCCACATCGTTCTCAGGGACGCAGGAATACATGGCGATGGAAAAGCTGGGTCAGCTGCACCATCAGGCAGAAGCGGATGGCAGCTGGGACTTGATCGTGGTCGACACGCCACCGGCCAGGTCCGCCCTGGACTTTCTCGACGCGCCAGAGCATCTGAGCGATCTGCTCGACGGCCCTTTCCTTCGGATGCTGCTCACACCGACGCGAGGACCCTTACGTCTGATGAGCGCGGGTTTCCATCTCATGTCGTCCGCGATGACGAAGATCCTCGGCGGTCAGCTCCTCCGCGACATGCGGACTTTCATCACCGCATTCGAGACCTTGTTCGGCGGTTTTCGCCAGCGTGCGGCCGAAACGCATGTGCTGCTGTCTTCGTCGCACACAACCTTCCTGGTCGTTGCGACAGCACAGCGCGATGCGCTCCGCGAGGCGGCTTATTTCGTCGACCGGTTGACCGAGGAGCGAATGCCTCTCGCCGGGCTCGTGATCAACCGGGTTCATGCCAGCCAGCTCGATATCTCCGCGGAACGAGCGCTGGCCATCGCCGAAGATCTCGATCCGCAGGTCGCCGTTGTCGAGATCGAGGCCCTACGCCGACATGCTGCACTCGAGCGGGTGATCGATCAGGAAACGCTTCTACTGGACCGGTTCTCTGCCACCCGGCCAGGAGTACCGAGGACTCTGGTCTCGACCCTATCGAGCGATGTCACCGATCTGGACGCGCTTCGACGCGTTGGCGTCCTTCTTGCCGACAAGGATTGACCGCCACGAGACCACGTCGGAGCGCTGGCGGAGCAGCAGTCGCCGCTCCCGCTCAGTCATCCCACCCCAGACGCCCCACTCGATGCGATGGTCCAGAGCCTCGGCCAAGCATTCCATCCGCACCGGACACCCGGAGCACACCAGCTTTGCCCGTTTCTGATCTGACGCCTCCGGAAACAAGGCATCTTCCATGCCTCGGCATTTGGCGCGCAGGGTCCAATCATCCCGATGCCATGCAGTCATGTACTGCTCTCTCCCCTTTTACTACCTGTTACCGTGCCGGGCTTCCCCGGCCCTTTTCTGGGGCACGGCACTAGGTATGGTACGAACCGCGTACCTCATTGACTAGGTTGCTCACAGTATGTTTGCGCGTTTGTGACCTTCTAGCGCCGCGGGATGTTACGGGTTTTCTTGACACGACGCAAGAATTCGATGTAGTCGGTGGCCTCACGTACGCTGTGCGCCATGCCCTTTAGTCCGAAACGCGCGGGGAGCGTTGCGTACTCATTGGTCATGTTCTTGGTTGTCAGCGTGCTGGCAGGCGTACTCGTTGCCGGCTTGTTCGTGCCCATTGCCGGCGTGGCGGGCGTGAGCAGCAAGGCCGCCGCTGCGGAACTGGACAGCATTCCTGCTGAGCTGGCGACGCCGGCACCAGCGACTCGCTCCAAAGTCCTGATGGGCAATGGCAAGGTTCTCGCCTACTTCTACGACGAGAACCGCATACCGGTGAAGCTGGACGACATCGCCCCAGTGATGCGACAGGCGCAGGTGGCCATCGAGGACCATCGCTTCTTTGAGCACGGGGCACTGGACATCAAGGGCACGCTTCGGGCATTGATCCGAAACTCGACAGGCGACGGAAGCGTGCAGGGCGGCTCGTCGGTCACCCAGCAGTACGTCAAGATGGTGCAGGTCGAAGCCTGCCAGGCCAAGGGTGACGCACAATGCGTACGGGATGCCCAGGCGCCAACACTCCAACGCAAGATTCGTGAACTTCGCTACGCCATCGCGCTCGAAAAGCGGCTGACCAAGGACCAGATTCTGGAGCGCTATCTCAATATCGCCTATTACGGCGAGGGCGCGTATGGAGTCGAGGCCGCCGCTCGGCACTATTACTCCACTCATGCTTCTGATCTGACATTGCCGCAGGCCGCCATGCTCGCCGGCTTGGTGCAGAACCCCGACAATGTCAATCCGGTCAGCAACCGCAGCGCGGCGTTGGATCGGCGTGATGTGGTACTGAACCGGATGGCGGAGTTGCAGTTGATCACTCCGGAGCAGGCCAAGAAGACAAAAACGGTTGGTTTCGATGAGAGTGGCGTCACGCCAACCCGAAATGGTTGCGTCGGTAGCAAATACCCCTTCCTGTGCGATTACGTGCGGCGGACCCTGTTGCTTACGCCGAGCCTCGGCAAGAACGTCGAGGAGAGGGACAATTTGATCAAAAGGGGTGGCCTGACGATTCAGACCGCCATTGATCCCCAGTCGCAGAACCTTGCGCAACGCGCAGTGTCGAACATAGTGGGACCGAAGGACCCGCTGATCGCAACGATGAACATGATCGAGCCAGGAACGGGCCTGATCATCGCCAGCGCGCAAAGCCGCAAGGTAATGGGCACCCGCAAGAAGAAGGGCGACACCTACTACAACTATTCGGTGGAGCAGGCTCTTGGCGGCGCAGAGGGCTATCAGGCTGGTTCGACGTTCAAGGTCTTCACCGCTGCAGCTGCCCTTGAGAAGGGCATTCCGCTGACCAAGAAGTACGATGCCCGGTCGCCGATGTACATGGGCAACTGGGGTTTCACGACCTGCATCGGGCGCGCTCGCGATCCGAAGTATCGGCCCAAGAACTCCACCGGCGTCAATGGCGTGATGGATATGTACAAGGGCACTGCGATGTCGGTCAACACCTACTTCCTACAACTCGAGCACACGATCGGCGTCTGCCCGGCGACCAAGATGGCCAAGAAGATGGGGGTCCAGCTCTCTGATCCCAATCTGGACTTGACCAGCAGCCCGACGGTCCAGGTGCCATCGTTCACCCTCGGTGTCTCAGAGGTGACGCCGATGTCGATGGCCGAGGCCTACGCCACGTTTGCGGCTCGCGGCATTCACTGCGATCCAGTCATTGTGTCCAAGATCACGATGCGAAGCGGCCGGCAGCTGGAGCCGCCCAACGCGAACTGCAAGCGGGTGATCTCGAAAGACGTTGCCGACGGAATGAATAAGTTGTTGAGCCGCGTGATGCAGAATCACGGCAATGGGTTCGGTGCGGGAACCGGCTTCCGAGCCCGCATTCCGGGGTACCAGAATCAGGCCGGAAAGACCGGAACCGTCAACAGCAACAAGGCGGTGTGGTTCAACGGCTACACCCCATTGATCGCCGGTAGCGCCATGATTGCGGTAGACCCGACGAGGAAGATCTGGGTCGGCTCGCGCAAGCGGAGTGGTGTGCTGAACTACCGCGTCCCGAGCACCGGTGTCGTGCTTGAGGGTTCCGGAAGCGGCGACGCCGGAATGAAAATCTGGAAGCCGGCCATGACCAAGGCCATGGAAGGTAAACCGGACGTCAAGTTCAAGGAACCGCCGCCCTCCATCCTCGAGGGCAAGCAGGTCCAGATTCCTGACCTGACGGGGTTGGGATATGCCGAAGGCAAGAGGAAGCTCGAAGAACTGGGCTTCACCGTCGTGCGTCACACGGTCTACAGCGATGTGTATCCGACCGGCACGTTCATGGGCTTCTCGCCTGGAAGCGGTGCCATAGTTCCCGAGTTCAGCGAGATCAGCGCCTTGTTCTCTGGCGGCCGCGATCCCGCTGTGGTGGAAGCCCAGAGGAAGGCCGAAGCAAAGGCCAAGAAGGCGCAGGAGGAAGCGCAGAAGGCAGAGCAACAAGCGCAGGAACAGCAGCAGAAAGAGCAGCAGAGCCCTCGTCCAAGCTTTCCGTGGCGACGGCGTTAGCGCTCACAGCTTACCGGGGATCGGAGCGCACGCCCTGAACTTTGTCGAAGGGGCCGAGCGCTAGGCACCGAGCTGACGCTTGACCTCTGCAGCAATCGCCGCCCCATCGGCCCTGCCTTTGGTTTGTGGCGTGACGATGCCCATTACCTTGCCCATGCCCTTCATGCCGAGTTCGGCCGCACCCGACTGCTCAATGGCTTCGGCGACCATTGCGGAGATTTCCTCGAGACTGAGTTGGGTCGGCAGGTAGTCGGCGAGGATCTCCGACTCGGCGTGCTCCTTCTCTGCCAGCTCCGTGCGCCCCGCGGCGGCGTACGCCCCCTCTGCCTCGCGCCGTTTCTTGGCTTCACGGATAACGACGTCCAGCACCTGCTGATCGGAGAGCTCGGTCGCTTCGGCGCCAGCAACCTCAGCCTCAGTGATCGCTGTCAGCACCATTCGGATGGTGTCCGATCTGATCTTGTTCCGGTCCTTGATCGCCGTGGTGAGGTCGGAGCGCAGGCGCTGCTTGAGGGAGGTCGACGTTTCCGTCATGTGCCCAGTCTTGCAGTCGATGAGCTTGTAACGTTGCCTCGTGTCGACCAGCCGTCACGCGTTGAAGATCGTCGGCAAGACCAGCGTCGCGTTGGCCGGCGTTGGGGCCGGGTGTCTGGCTTATGCCGGGCTGTACGAGGTGAACGCATACACCCTGCGGGAGGTCGAGGTGCCGGTGCTTCCCCAGGGGGCTGATCCGGTTCGAGTGCTGCATATCTCGGATATGCATATGGTTCCGGCGGCGCGGAAGCGGCAGCATTGGCTTGCGGAGTTGGGTCGACTTCAGCCTGACATGGTGATCAACACCGGTGACAATATCGCCCATCGCGACGCGGTGGCATATGTCGTGGCCAGCCTGAGCGATCTACTTAAAGTGCCCGGCGTCTACGTCTGGGGTTCGAATGACTATTACGCACCGAAGTTCAAGAATCCGTTGAAGTACCTCACCAGCAGGGGACGGCCCAAGGTTGATGATCAGAAGACACTGCCCTGGGCCGATCTTGATCGAGAATTCAAGCTGGCGGGCTGGATTGACCTCACGCACACCCGGGAGACACTGATGATCAAGGGGATTCGGCTGGGGTTTCGAGGCACTGACGACGCGCACGTCGAGCAAGATCACTATGCCTCAGTCGCGGGACCGATTGATCGTACGAAAGACGACGTCGCCATCGGCGTCACCCACTCCCCTTACCGCCGCGTACTAGATGCCATGACCAGCGACGGCCTCGATCTGGTCATCACCGGACACACTCACGGCGGTCAGGTCTGCGTTCCCGGTTACGGAGCGCTGGTGACAAATTGCGATCTTGATCGAGGTCGGGCGAAGGGATTGAGCCGCTATGCGTCCGGCGATAACGAGACCTGGCTGCATGTCTCAGCCGGGCTCGGCACCTCTCCCTACGCGCCCATCCGCTTCGCCTGCCGACCAGAAGCGACCATGCTCACCTTAACCGCCGGCGCTCAACAATCCGCGCCGGTCGGATAGATCAAATGGGCTAGACTCTCCCAGGCTTGTCGGCCGCGGGGTGTGGCGCAGCTTGGTAGCGCGCTTCGTTCGGGACGAAGAGGTCGCAGGTTCAAATCCTGTCACCCCGACAGTGTTTCGCCTAGTCAGAGCGTAATTGTCGCGATTGCGACGAATATGCACCCTCTGTGCACCCTTGTGGTTTGGATTCTGTGATCAGGAAGCCTCATACTTGCTCGCGGTCAAACCCGAACGTCGGCAGGGCGCTGGCAAGAGGGGTCCCTGACCAGAGAGAGGATCAAGATGAATGAGATCTACAAGGCCAGCGTGGTCGTTGAGTCGCGTGAAGATGCTGACGAAGCGCTGTTGAAGGCCGGTGAGGCGTGGTTTGGTCACCGCAACCTTCGGATAGCCAACAAGCGTGCTGAGTCAAACGGCCAGACCGTGAACGGAACAGTCTTTCGTTGGAAGGTCACAGCAGAGCTAACAGAGCTACCAGCAACACCCTTTGGGCTTGCCTAGACT
>JBKPML010000075.1:0-69720 GCA_046732135.1 Actinomycetota bacterium | reverse complement strand
CCTGGGAGCGCGCCGGGTCACGGCGGCCGGCAGCGAAGGCGACTTCATTGTGCTGACCGACCCCAGCGGTCATCCGTTCTGCGTCTGTCACTGACCCGCACCAATGGCGCCGGTGGGAATACGGTTGCCTCCATGACCAAGTGGGAATACGTCACGGTGCCTCTCTTAGTGCACGCCACGAAGCAGATTCTCGACAATTGGGGCCAGGATGGCTGGGAGCTCGTTCAAGTAGTGCCAGGGCTGACCCCTGAGAACCTTGTGGCCTATCTCAAACGGCCCATTTCCGGCGGCTCAGGCGGAGGAGCGACTGCGTGACATCGCCCTCAGAGCGCCTGGCGGAGCTGGGTCTAAGCCTGCCTCCGGTGGCCACACCAGTGGCTTCCTACGTTCCTGCCGTGCGGGTTGGCGAGTTGATCTATTCAGCAGGCCAGCTGCCGACTGTCGACGGGCAGCTCATCGCATCGGGAAAGGTAGGTGCCGAGGTGAATGTCGAGGAGGCTGCCGATTGCGCCCGGGTGGCGGCCCTCAATGCCGTGGCCGCGGTCGCGGCCGAGGCTGGCGACGTGGATGCTGTGGCGCAGGTGATCAAAGTGCTTGTCTTCGTGGCGAGTGCGCCTGACTTCACTGGGCAGCCGCAGGTTGGCAACGGGGCGAGCAAGCTGCTCGGCGACATCTTCGGCGTTGCGGGTCGGCATGCCCGTAGCGCGGTCGGTGTCGCGGCGCTGCCGTTGGACGCCCCGGTTGAGGTCGAAATGATCGTCCGCACGGAGCCGGTGCCACGGGTGCAGCCGGTTGCCATGTGACGCATCGGAGCGACGATGCCCTCGCATTCCTGGGATGTCCTGGCCCGGCTGCCACTTGAGCCGACGGCAGAGATGATCGCCCTTGCTGAGGCACGTTGCGCCGGCGACCCGGCGACCGCGCCGGCGTCTTCGGCCAGCGTGATCTTGGTACGTGACACCACCGGCGGGATCGAAACGTATCTGCTTCATCGGCACGCGCGGATGCCATTCGCGGCATCAATGGTGGTGTTTCCCGGCGGACGGCTTGATCCGGCCGACGAAGCGTCGGGCTCGGATCCGATCCGGACGTGCGCGGTGCGGGAGACTGCCGAGGAGACGGGCGTGCGGCTACCTTACGAGGATCTTGTTCCTTGGGCCCACTGGATTACCCCGGAGCCGGAGCCTCGGCGATACGACACGCACTTCTTTCTTGCCGTGATGCCCCAAGATCAGCAAGCGCGAGACATCTCAGGTGAAACCGACCGGGCCGACTGGGAGTTACCGGCAGTTGCCCTGGCTGCTGCCGACCGCGGCGAGATTGCGATGAAGCCGCCGACATACGCGATTCTGCTGGAGCTGGCGGAGTCGAACAGCGTCTCGGAGTTGCTGGCGGTCGCGAATGACCGCGTGATCGAATATGTGCTGCCAGAAGTGATCAAGACGGAGTCTGGCTGGGCAATTCGCTATCCGAGCCGGCTCCCAGAAAGTTCGGGGGAGAGTCATGTCTGAGGTGATCACGAATTACTTGAGATTGATCATCGCGCCGAATCCGGGGCCGATGACACTGGACGGCACCAACACCTGGATTCTCGGTGATCCAAGCCTCGCACCGCCAGCCGTGGTCGATCCTGGCCCATTTGACGAAGATCATCTATCTGCGATCATAGACGCCTGCGGAGGTCAGATCGCGATGATCATTCTCACCCACGGTCACGCTGATCATTCCGAGTCCGCCGCCGAGCTGGCGAACAGGGCCGGATGCGGCGTCCGGGCCGCCGATCCGGCCTTCCAGGTCGGGCACCATGGGTTGATTGACCGTGACGCCGTACTGCTCGGAAGTGTGGGCTTCGAGGTTTTCGCGACCCCAGGCCATACCAGTGACTCTTGTTCGTTGTTGCTGCGCGGTGAAGACGACAATGTCAGCCGGCTCTTGACCGGAGACACGGTGCTCGGGCGTGGCACCGCTGTGATCACTCATCCGGACGGCAACCTCGCCGACTACTTGGACTCTCTTGATCTGCTCTCTGAGCTCGTGGAGTCGTACGAGGTTCGCGAGATCCTCCCTGGTCATGGCCCGCGCGTGGCTGACCCAGCGGGATGGCTGGACTTCTACCGAAGTCATCGGTTGGAGCGGCTGGAGATGGTCCGCGAGGCATTGGCAGCAGGAGACGATTCACCAACGGCGGTGGTGGCTCGGGTGTACGCGGACGTCGATCGATCGCTCTGGCCCGCTGCCGAGGAGTCCGTCCGAGCGCAGCTGGATTACCTCGCCAGCGAGTAACAGAAACTTCACCTCAATCACACAGGGTGCGCACAGACTCGCGCGCCACCGTCGAAGCATGACGACAAACCATGACCAGGCCAGCTGGAATCCGGTGCCTACCGGACCGGGGCCGGCGGACACCACCGTTCTCATGCCGAGTAACGGCCCGAGCGGCTACACGGCGGCGGATTTTCCGGCACCCGCAGGTGTGCCGCCGGTGACCGACTATCGGCCCGCGCCAACGCCGACCACCCCGCGTCGGCGCACCGGCGCGTTGCTCGGTGCGGCAGCCTTGGCTGCGGTCCTTGGCGCCGGAGCCGGTGTTGGGACATACGCCTACCTCGCCCCTGGGTCCGGCTCGGCGGTCAGCGTGAGCAGCCTGCCGGCTGCGCAAAGCCCGAAGCTCGACGGCACCGTCTCGGCGGCCGCGGCGAAGATCGACCCATCGCTGGTCATGATCACCGTGCAGAACGGCAACACTGGCGGCCTCGGCAGCGGCGTCGTTATCGACAAGGAAGGGCACATTCTCACAAATGCGCACGTCGTCAATTCAGCATCCCAATCCGGCACCTTGACAGTGACGTTCGGCGACGGCAGGACAGCCCCGGCGAAGGTCATCGGCATGTCAGAGACCAACGACCTTGCGGTGATCAAAGTCGATGGAGTCGACGGCCTGACCCCTGCAACCTTTGCCAAGTCCGATTCCCTCCAGGTGGGTCAGACCGTGGTAGCGGCGGGCGCTCCGCTGGGCCTCTCTGAGTCGGTGACGAGCGGCATTGTGTCCAACACGGCCCGCCCGGTGCGCTCGGGAAGTAACAATGACGCGGTCTATCTCGCCGTGCAGACCGATGCGGCGATAAATCCGGGCAATTCCGGGGGGCCGCTGGTGGACCTGAACGGCGCGGTGGTCGGCATCAACTCCTCGATTGCCAGCACCGGCTCGAGCGCTGACGGTGGACAATCAGGCAACATCGGCATCGGCTTTGCCATCCCGTCCGACGTCGCAGTCCGAGTGGCCGCAGATCTGATCGCTCACGGCGGCTCGACTAATGCCGCGCTCGGCGTGACCGTGGGCGGAGACGACTCTCAGCTGTCCACCGCCACCGGCGTACCGCTCGCGACCGTCGTCTCCGGCGGTGCTGCGGACAAGGCCGGACTTCGTGCCGGCGACGTGGTAACCAAGGTCAATGACTTCCACACCACGACCGCCGACGGCTTGATCGCCGCCACGCGATTCTACGCGCCGGGCACGACTGTAAAGATCACCTACGTCCGGGACGGCGGCAGCCCGCAGACTATCGAAGTTACGCTCGGATCCGCGTAGCCGAAGTCCCAACATCCATCGACCGGTTGATGGCGAGCCTGTCAACCGGTCGATGTTTTCGTGCTCGGTGACCCGCAAACCCCCGGTCCAGCTGTTGAGGACCGTACCGCCGCAGTGACGGTGGCCGTCGAACGTGGCCTCATCCGCTTAGGCAAATAGCAGCGGGCAGCTTTACCCGGAAATCTGGCACTTTACCTATGAAGTTTCGTAGGTGAAGTGCCGGTTTCCCACGTAAACATGGGAAACCGAGCGGACCTGCAGACCAACCAACTTGCGTGGCAACCAGCGGTCAGCGGGCGCGGCGCTCGACGCGTTCGACGTCGAGGATGGTGACGGAGCGGGGCTCGAGGCGGATCCAACCGCGGGCCGCGAAGTCGGCGAGGGCCTTGTTGACTGTTTCCCGTGAGGCGCCGACCAGCTGGGCCAGCTCCTCTTGGGTCAGGTCATGATGCACGTGGACGCCATCGTCTCGCCGGTCGCCGAACCGCTGGGCCAGCTCGAGCAGCTGCTTGGCAACCCGGCCGGGCACGTCGGAGAAGACCATGTCGGCGACTACGTCGTTGGCTCGCCGCAGCCGAGCGGCGAGCTGTCCGAGCAGGCTCTGCGCGACTTCGGGGCGCCCGGTCAGCCAGCCCATCAGCTCGTCGTGCTCGAGGGTACGAAGCTCCGACGCGGTCACTGCGGTCGCGGTTGTGGAACGCGGTCCCGGGTCGAACAACGAGAGCTCACCGAACATCTGTCCCGGGCCGAGGACGGCAAGTAGGTTCTCCCGACCCGCTGACCCGCTGCGGCCGAGTTTGATCTTGCCGCTCACCACAACGTAGAGACGATCTTCGGCATCGCCCTCGTGGAAAAGCACCTCGCCCTTCGCAAGCTTGAGAGTGCCCATCGTCGCGGCAAGCGCGGTGGCCGCCTCGTCGTCGAGACGGGCGAACAATGGAGCCTTCTTGAGGATCTCAGGATCCACGCTGCCTCCCGTACGGCGTCGCCTGTCAACGCTGCAAGGCTACCGTCGCAAGCCCTTCCGGCGCAGGCGCTCGAGTCGCGCGCGCAATCACCGTTGTGGGCGTTGCTGCGACGTAGGCTGCTGGCATGCAGCCGGACAGGTCTCAGACTGCCCTGGTTCGGCGTGCTCGGACCATCAATCGGGTGCTTGCTCAGACGTACCCGGAAGCCAACATCGAACTCGACTTCCAGACACCATTGGAGCTTCTGGTAGCGACGATCCTTTCGGGCCAAAGCACCGACAAGCGGGTCAATGTCGTCACTCCGGTGATCTTTGCGCGCTATCCGACGGCGGCTGCCTATGCGGCTGCTGATCGTGCCGAGCTCGAGGAATTGATCAAGCCGACCGGATTCTTCCGCGCCAAAACAGACACCTTGATCAAACTCGGTGCAGCGCTAGTCGAACGGTTTGACGGCGAGGTGCCACGTCGGCTCGACGATCTGGTGACCTTGCCGGGGGTTGGTCGAAAGACAGCCAATGTCGTCCTGGGGTACGCCTTCGGCATCCCAGGCATCACCGTCGACACCCACGTCGGGCGACTGTCTCGGCGGTTCGGTTGGACGGTCCATCTCGTCCCAGAGAAGGTCGAGATGGATATTGCGGCCTTGTTTCCGAAGAGGAACTGGACTCAGCTCTGTCAGAACATGATCTGGCATGGCCGGCGATGCTGCCATGCCCGCAATCCCGCCTGCGGTGCATGTCCGGTCGCGCGCTGGTGCCCCTCGTACGGCGAAGGCGAGACCGATCCGATCAAAGCCGCCAAGATGATTCGCGAGCCACGCGGATGAGGCGCCACGTTGCTTGGCTGGCGGCCTTAGTGGCGTTGTTGCTGATCTTGACCGGCTGCGACGCCGGGATCGTCACCCGCTCATCGTCGCGGGTCAGTGAGACACCCGGGGTCCAACCCTCGCCGCCGTCCGACGAACAACTCGCAGCCCAGAAGGCTGCCGCCGGGATCCCTGACTGTCCGGATTCCGATTGGTACATCCCCTCCACGGCGGGTGGCCTGCCGGACGAGGAACTCTCCTGCCTCGGCGGCGGCCAGTCCGTACGACTCGCCGGCCTGCGCGGCCGTCCGATGATGATCAATGTCTGGGCCCAGTGGTGTGGCCCCTGCCGGCAAGAGGCGCCCTACCTGGCGAAGTTCGCCCAGGAGACGGATCCGTCGCAATTGCTGATCCTCGGAGTGAACTTCGACGATCCACGGCCGGATTTGGCGCTCGAGTTCGCTCAGGTGACGAGCTGGAAGTTTCCACAACTTCAGGACGCCGACGCGACGCTGCGGGAGTCATTGCAGATCAGCGGTCCACCGCAGACCTTCTTCGTGACCGCAGACGGGATCATCACTTACCGCAACGTCGCGCCATTCAAGTCCACACGGCAGATCCGGGACATCGTGAAGGAGCGTCTCGGAGTGCAGCTGTGATCTCGCCGCAAGCTCAGGGGACACGGCCTGCTTCGCTCGATACGCTGATCGCAGCGCTGGCTCAACAGGATCGGGTCGACATCGTTGCGGCGGCCCGGCCTGCGATGGGCGATCAAGCGCGGCAGGCTGCAGTGTTGATCTTGATCGGTGACGGTCCTAGCGGTCCCGAGCTGATGTTCGTTGAGCGTGCTACGACCTTGCGGACTCACGCCGGCCAGATCGCCTTCCCCGGCGGCGCCAGGGACGCGAATGATGTTGATCTTGCAGACACGGCATTGCGCGAGGCGGTGGAGGAGACTGATCTTGATCGGACAGGTGTCGATGTGCTGGGCGCACTGCCGCCGATCCACGTCGCCGTCAGCGGCTTTGACGTCACCGCGATTGTGGCCTGGTGGCGTCGGCGCAGTGGGATCCGGGTGGTCGATCCGCGCGAGGTCGCCGCTGTTTGGATGGTCCCGGTCAGTCAGCTCGTCGATCCCGATCACCGAGCTAGAGTTCGGCATCCATCCGGATACACCGGGCCTGGATTCGAGGTTGACGACCACCTGATCTGGGGTCTGACCGGGCACCTGCTGGACGGCGTTCTCGATCTTGCCGGCTGGCAGCAGCCCTGGGATCCGCACCGGCTCGTTGAGATCCCTGCCCGATACCTCACGGATCGTCGAGATCTCGGTGGATCTGATGCCCACTGAGGATGCGAATGCCGAGCCGTTGCATCGGGAGCTGCGGACCCGATGGGAGGCGACCCTGCCGCACCAGGAACAGATGGCGTCCGAACTCCTCAGCCGTTATGCCGAGCCGCACCGCCACTACCACACCGCACGTCACCTAGCCCATGTCCTGCGAATGATCGACCAGCTCGCCGAAGATCATGACCTTTTTCTGGTTCGGTTGGCGGCCTGGTTTCATGACGCGGTATATGCCATTCCGCCCGGGCAGGTGCCGAACGAGGAGGCATCGGCTCGGCTGGCCCTCAGCGAGCTGGGCAGAGCCGGGTTGGAACAAGAAGACCTCACCCAGGTGGCGCGCCTCGTGCGGCTCACCTCCTCGCACATTCCCGGCAGCCGTGATCCCGAGGGTGAGCTGCTGTGTGATGCCGACCTGTCAATCCTCGCGTCGCCAACTGACGAGTACGCCGCCTACACCGAGGCCGTCCGCAAGGAGTATGCCGCCGTGCCCGAGGAAGCGTTTGTTGCCGGACGTCTGGCGATTTTGACCTCGTTGAGCGAAGGCGAGATCTTCCGTACCAGCAAGGGCCGCGCGCTCACCGGCATTGCCAGGGCCAATGTGACAGCCGAATGCGCCGCACTTCAGAACCGACTCGAACAGCTTGTGCAAGGATCCAGTGCGTGATCTTCGAATCCACCGACGCCTCTCAAAGGCACCCCGACGACTGGTGGAAAACAGCTGTCGTCTACCAGATCTATCCGCGCTCGTTTGCCGACAGCAACGGCGACGGTACGGGCGATATCCCGGGCATCACCAGCAAACTGGACTATCTGGCCAAACTCGGTGTGGACGTGGTTTGGCTCTCTCCGGTCTACGCCTCGCCGATGGACGACAACGGGTATGACATCAGCGACTACCAAGACATCGATCCGATGTTCGGCACGATGGACGAGCTTGACGATCTGATCGCCGGTCTGCACGAACGTGGGATCAAGCTCGTCATGGACCTGGTCGTCAACCACACCTCCGATGAGCACCCTTGGTTTCAAGAGTCTCGCGATCCCGCCTCACCCAAACGCGATTGGTACTGGTGGCGCCCGGCCCGGAAGGAAACAACCCCCGGTACGCCTGGCGCCGAACCGACCAACATGGCGGCCGCCTGGGGTGGTTCGGCTTGGGAATACGACGAGCGCAGTGGCGAGTACTACCTGCATATCTTCAGCCGGAAACAGCCGGACCTTAACTGGGAGAATCCGGAGGTTCGCCGGGCGATATACGACATGATGAAGTGGTGGGTCGACCGCGGCGTCGATGGTTTCCGGATGGACGTGATCAACTTGATCTCCAAGCCGGAGAAGCTCACCGATGGGGTGCCGAAACCCGGACGGCAGTACGTGTCGGCGTTCGACTTCGTGGCCGAGAGCCCTCGGCTGCATGAGTTCCTGGCGGAAATGAACCGCGAAGTTGGGCTCAGCGCTCGCAATCTGCTGACCGTGGGTGAGATGCCCGGTGTCACCATTGGGATGGCGCGCGCGATCACCGATCCGGCCAACGCGGAGCTCAACATGGTGTTCCAGTTCCAGCATGTCGACCTAGACCGGACCCCTGATGGAAGCAAGTTCGATCTGAAACCACTCGAACTTCCGGCGTTAAAGGCCAATCTCAGCGAATGGCAGCTCGGTTTGGCCGACGTCGGTTGGAACTCGCTGTACTTCGACAACCATGATCAGCCGCGCGCGGTATCCCGGTTCGGCGACGACAGCCCCGAGCACCGGGCCGATTCGGCCAAGACGTTGGGCACTGTGCTGCACATGCACAAGGGGACGCCTTACGTCTACCAGGGCGAAGAGCTCGGCATGACCAACACCTATTTCAGTGCCATTGAGCAATACCAGGACATCGAATCGGTCAACTACCACGCCGATGCGCTCAGCCTGGGGATGGAGGCCGACGTGGTGATGCGCTCACTCTCGGCCAAGAGCCGGGACAACGCCCGCACGCCGATGCACTGGGACGACAGCTCGCACGCCGGCTTCTCGGAAGGGATTCCGTGGCTGCCGGTGAACCCGAACTACGTCGCGATCAATGCCCGGGCGGCGATGGGTGACCCGGATTCGGTTTTCCACCATTTCCGAAAGTTGATCGAGCTTCGTCATGAGTACCGCGTTGTGGTCGAAGGGCGCTTCCAGCTGCTGTTGGCGGACTCTGAGCAGATCTGGGCATTTACCCGATCACTTGACGATTCGATGCTTGTGGTCATCGCTAATTGCTCGTCCCGCCCTGCGGAGGTTTCGGCCGACGCCGTACCTGATCTTGCCTCAGCGCAACTGTTGCTAGCGACTCACCCGGTGTCAGAGACGCTGCAGCTCAAGCCGTGGGAGTCGCGCATCTATCTGATCCGCTGAGCCGCTTCAGCGCCTCAAGACTGCCTGATCGACAACCGGCCCCTCGATCTCAGGCGCCTGCGCAGCGCTGAGCGCGCGCTGGGTAGCAGCCTTGACTTCGTTAACTGTCTCATTGGCTTGGGCAACGGTGCGTTCCGGTCCCCTCATTCTTCGCACTATCACGAAACCGAGGCCACCAAGAACCGCGGCGATGAGGAACAGCGCAACGGCGACAATCAAGAAGGCAAGCCACTCGCTCAGACCGGCCGCTACCAGGCCGAATGCAGCCGCGAAGTACAGCATCAAAAGCGCAGAGATCGCGAAGTAGCCGGCACCGCCAAGCAGTCCAGCACCCGTTCCGGCCTTTTTCGCTGTCGGAACCAACTCAGTCTTGGCAAGCTCTACCTGATCGCGCACTAGCAGCTTCACGTCATCGGATATGCCCTTGATGATTTCGCCGACAGCCCGGTCAGCCATCCCAGCTCCTCTCGTCACCGCGAGCCTACCGATCCCACCGCTGAGCTGTCTCGAGGCTTAGCCGCCTAAGTCTCCGCGCGCGCCGCCGTACGCCGGCGAAGTGAGAGGGCTCCAAGCGAGCCGGCGATCAACGAGCCGACTAACACTGCTGCTTTGCCTTGATCTCTCAGCTCGGTTTGATCAACGAAGGCAAGATCAGCGATTAGCAACGCGACCGTGAAGCCCACACCGCCGAGGATTGCCACCGAGAAGACCTCGGTCCAGCGGAGGTCGTGGGCCAGCTCGGCCTGGCTGAATCTAGCTGTCAGGTAGGCGCCGCCGAACACGCCGACGGCCTTGCCGATGATCAAACCCGCGATGACACCCAGGCCGACCGGTTGGGTGAACAGCTCGACCAGCGTCGACGGTGCCACGGTCACGCCAGCGGACAAAAGCGCGAAGATGGGCACCGCGATGCCGGCGGAGACTGGTCGCCAGGAGTGTTCCCAGGAATCGACCGGCGCGTGGGGGTCAGTGGCGGAGGATCGGGAGAGCAAGCCGAGTACGACGCCGGCAATGGTGGCGTGCACGCCGCTCTGCAGCATGCACCACCAGCAGATCAGTCCCACGGGCAGGTAGAGGTACCAGCCCGAGATGTGTCGCCGCTGCAGCAACCACCACAGCAGCGCGCAAGCGAGCGCACCAGCCAGCCACATGATCATGACTTGGTCTGTGAATAGGACAGCTATCACCAAAATGGCACCAAGATCATCGACGATTGCCAGGGTTAGCAGAAAGGCCCGCAGGCTGCTGGGTAGCGATGGCGCAACCACTGCGAGGATGGCGAGCGCAAAGGCGATGTCGGTTGCCACCGGGATCGCCCAGCCTCGCGGTTGCCCCTGGAAGCTCACCAGATTTATCGCCAGGTAGATGACCGCCGGAACGGTCATGCCGCACACCGCGGCGATGATCGGGACCAGTGCCTGAGCGGGCCGGGACAGGGAGCCGACGGTTAGCTCCCGCTTGAGCTCCAGACCCGCGACGAAGAAGAAGATCGTCAGGAGTCCGTCGGCTGCCCAGTGCTCGGCATCCAGCGGTCCTAGAGGAAGGTGACGGAGAGCCTCATACGACTGCTGGTCGAGATTGGTCCAGACCAGTGCCACGACGGTCGCGGCCAGCATGAGCGCACCACCGACAGTCTCCTGGCGGAAGATGTCCGCGATAGTGGTGGCATCGCGGTCGGTTGTCCGGCCAAAAAGAACGATCCGGCGGCCGCGCACACCCCTTAGTCTTCGCTTGCTTTGGCGCTCGCGAGGTTTTCCTTGATCAGGTTCATCACCGACGAGTCGGTCAGTGTCGTGACGTCTCCCAGCTCCCGATTCTCCGCGATGTCGCGCAACAGTCGACGCATGATCTTCCCAGAGCGTGTCTTCGGCAGCTCCTCGACGACCATGATCTGACGCGGCTTGGCAATCGGGCCGATCTCCTTCGATACGTGGCCGCGCAGCTCCTGAGCGATCTCCGGTCCGCCATCACCGGCGTCGCCGCGCAAGATCACGAAGGCGACGATCGCTTGACCGGTCATGGGGTCGGTGGCACCGACCACCGCCGCTTCTGCCACCTTGGGGTGCGAGACGAGCGCCGATTCGATCTCAGTGGTAGACATCCGGTGCCCGGACACATTCATCACGTCGTCGACCCGGCCGAGCAACCAGATATCGCCGTCCTCGTCCTTCTTGGCTCCGTCACCGGCGAAGTACCTGCCCTCGAAGCGCGACCAATAGGTGTCGACATAGCGCTGGTCGTCGCCCCAGAGTGTGCGAAGCATCGCAGGCCATGGCTTGGTTACCGTCAGATAACCTCCGGATCCATTGGCGACCGGCTGGCCGTCATCGTTCACGACCTCCACCTCGACGCCAGGCACGGCCCGCATCGCCGCTCCAGGCTTCCCGACGGTCACTCCTGGCATCGGCGAGATCATGTGCATGCCGGTCTCGGTCTGCCACCAGGTGTCGACAACCGGCGTACGGTCGCCACCAATGTGCTGCCGATACCAGATGTAGGCTTCTGGGTTGATCGGCTCGCCGACCGTGCCGAGGATCCGCAGCGACGACAGGTCGAACTGCTCCGGAGTTTCGGCGCCCCACTTCATGAACGTACGGATGGCTGTCGGCGCGCAGTACAGGATCGTGACCTTGTACTTCTCGATCAGCTCCCACCAGCGACCGCGATGGGGCGTGTCCGGAGTGCCTTCGTACATCACGCTCGTGGCGCCGTTGGCCAGCGGCCCGTACACCAGGTAGGAGTGCCCGGTGACCCAGCCGATGTCGGCCGCGGTCCAAAACACGTCGGTCTCCGGCTTGAGGTCGAACGTCGCCCAGTGGGTGTAGGCGCATCCGACGAGATATCCGCCGGTGGTGTGCAGGATGCCTTTCGGCTTGCCGGTGCTACCCGAGGTGTACATGACGTATAGCGGCTGCTCGGCGGGGAAGGTCTCGGGCTCGTGTTCATCGGACTGCTTGCCGACAAATTCGTCCCACCACATGTCGCGGCCTTCGACCATCTCCACGTCCTGGCCAGTGCGCTTGACCACCAAGACACGTCTGACCGTTGAGCAATACTTCATGGCTTCGTCGACCGCCGGCTTGAGGGCCGACGCCGCACCGCGCCGGAACCCGCCGTCGGCAGTGATCACGACTTCGACGCCGCAGTCGATGATCCGGGTCGCCAGCGCGTCGGAAGAGAACCCGCCGAAGACTACTGTGTGCGGCGCGCCGATCCTGGCGCAGGCCAAGATTGCGACGACCGCCTCGGGGATCATCGGCAAATAGATCGCCACCCGATCGCCGGCGGAAACGCCGAGCTCGAGCAGCGCGTTCGCGGCCTTCTTCACCTCGCGGGTCAACTCCGCGTAGGTGATCGCCCGGGCGTCGCCCGGCTCTCCCTCGAAGTAAAAAGCAACCCGATCGCCGTTGCCGGCCTCGACGTGGCGGTCCAGGCAGTTGTAGGCGGCGTTCAAGGTGCCATCGGCGTACCACTTGGCAAACGGCGGGTTGCTCCAATCCAGCACCTCGGCGGGCTCATTGCCCCACGTCAGCCGCTTGGCCTGCTCTGCCCAGAAGCCCTCGAAGTCGGTCTCGGCCTGCCGATATGTCTCATCGGTGACGTTTGCGCTGGCCGCCAGATCCTCCGGTGGCGGGAACCGGCGGTCCTCGTGCAGAAGGTTGTCCAGAGTTTCGGTTTGCGTCGTCACATCTGCCTCCCTTGCTGATCGATTTACACCTTAGGCGATTCCCGCCTTGAATCAGTCGGGAGGATGGTGCTGCAGTGCCGTCCGCTTGGCACGGGGAAAGGAAGAGGCGCCCATGGGCAGGCTGGCCACGCTGAGCCTCCGCAACCGGGCGCTGATTGCACTGGTCACGGTCTTCGTGATGATCTTCGGCGTTCTCAGCGCGAGGCAGCTCAAGCAGGAGCTGATTCCGTCTCTCACGATCCCGACCGCGGTGGTGCTCACCACTTACCCCGGCGCGTCACCGCAAGTCGTGGAAGAACGCGTCACAGTCCCGATCGAGCAGGCAGTCCTGGGTCTGTCAGGTCTGGAGTCGTCCAGCTCGACTTCGAGCACCGGCAGCTCCATCGTGATCGTCAACATGCAATACGGCACGAACATGTCGGTCGTTCAGCAGGATCTGCAGGCAGCCATCAGCCGGATTAAAGGACTGCTGCCGGATGAGGCCGATTCTCAGGTCATCACCGGCAGTCTGGACGACTTCCCGATCCTTCAGTTGAGCGTCACCAATGATCGAAATCCGGGCGAGCTGGCGGAAAGGCTCAAGTCTGCGGCAATTGGCGACCTCGAAAAGCTACCCGGCGTAAGGGCCGTCACGCTAGCCGGTGAGCCGGAGGTGCGGGTGGAGATCGACCTCGACCTCGGCAAACTGTCCGATGCAGGCCTCAACCCTGGGGCGGTCACCGCAGCGCTGCAGGCAAGCGGTGCGCTGATCTCGGCCGGATCCCTGGTCGACGGGAATCGCGATCTGAGCGTGACGGTGGGCAAGCGGCTGACCTCCGCTGCCGATGTCGCCGAGCTGCCGTTGATCTCGCCAAGCACGGGCGAGCAGACGACGATCGGAGACGTGGCGGAGGTCCGGGACTCCAACGCTCCGGCGACCTCGATCGCTCGAACCAACGGCCAAGAGAGCGTGTCACTGTCGATCACTAAGTCCCCCGACGGCAACACCGTTGAGGTAAGCCAGGCGGTTCGCGACGCTCTGCCCGCGCTGGCCGAGAAAATCGGCGACAACACAAACTTCACCGTCGTCTTCGATCAGGCGCCCTTCATCACCCAGTCGATCGAGGACCTGACCACCGAGGGCGGGCTGGGCCTGATCATGGCCGTGCTGGTGATCTTGGTTTTTCTGATGTCGGTTCGCTCGACACTGGTCACCGCTATCTCCATTCCCGTTTCGGTGTTGATGACGATGATCGGGCTGCGGACTGGCGGCTACACGCTCAACATCCTGACTCTTGGCGCTCTCACGATTGCCATTGGCCGCGTCGTCGACGACTCGATAGTGGTGATCGAGAACATCACCCGCCACCTGTCCTACGGCGAGGAGAAGTTGCCTGCGATCCGCACCGCCGTCGGGGAAGTTGCGACCGCGATCACCTCCGCCACCGTGACGACGGTTGCGGTCTTCCTGCCGCTTGCCCTAGTCGGCGGCCAGGTTGGGGAGCTGTTCCGTCCGTTCGCGGTCACGGTCACCCTCGCACTGCTCTCGTCGCTGTTGGTCTCCCTAACGATCGTGCCCGTCCTTGCCTATTGGTTCCTCCGTTCCCCTCGGGGCACGATCGATCCGAACGAGGTGCGCGCCCTTGCCGAGGTCAAGGAGCGGCGCAGCTGGCTGCAGCGGGGCTATGTGCCGCTGATCAGCAAGGCTGTGAAGCATCCGGTGATCAGCCTGCTGGTGGCGGTCTTGATTTTGGGCGGTACGGCAGCGCTCGCACCGCGGCTGGAGACCAACTTCCTCGGCTCGTCAGGCCAGAACACAATGACCGTACGGGAAAAGTTCGAACCGTCGCTAAGCCTGACGACCAAGGCTGACCGGGCAGCTCGAGTGGAGCAGGCGATCCGTGGAGTAGCCGGCGTGGTGACAGTCCAAACCACTGTTGGATCTAGCGGAGGCCCCGAGGCGGCGTTCGGCGGCACGAGCAACGACTCGGCGATCTTTGCTGTCACGACCGATGTCAACGCCGATCAGAATCTGATCGAGACCCGGGTCCGGGAAGCCATCGGTGAACTCGATGATGTCGGAGAGGTGACGGTCTCATCGGCCGACGGAGGGTTCGCAAGCAACGAGGTCGAGGTGATCATCACCTCGACCGACCTCGGCCGGCTGACGACTGCGACAGGTGCCGTCTTCACCGAGATGAAGAAAGTCAACGGGGTCAAGGACGTGACCTCCTCGCTCGCAGCCGAGCAACCGATCATTCAGATAGTTGTCGATCGAGAGGAGGCGGCCAAAGCAGGCCTGACCGACCAGCAGATCTCATCCGGCGTCAAAGGGCTGCTCGCGCCACAGCCGGTCGGTTCCATCGAGGTCGGCGGAGATACCCGCGATGTGGTCCTCAAGATCGACAACGCTCCCATCGGCATTGAAGAACTGAAGAAGATCAAGATCACCGGTAGCGCCGGCCCCGTCGAATTGGGCAAGGTCGCCTCGGTTACGACCGAGAGGGTCGCAACGGAGGTTGCCCACTCCGACGGGCAGCGCAGCGCAACTGTCTCGTTGCTGCCCGAAGGTGAGAACCTGGGTGCGGTAACGACGGCCGTTACGAGCGCGCTGGATCAGGTTTCGCTACCTCCAGGGGTGGATGCAACAGTCGCTGGGGTGAGTGCCGATCAGCGGGAAGCGTTCAGCCAGCTTGGCGTGGCCTTGCTCGTGGCGATCGCCATCGTTTACGTGGTGATGGTGGCGACATTCAAGAGCTTGCTTCAGCCATTGATCTTGCTGGTCTCGGTGCCGTTCGCAGCAACCGGAGCGGTGGCGGCGCTGCTGATGAGCGACACCCCGTTGGGGGTGCCGGCATTGATCGGAGTCCTGATGCTGGTCGGCATCGTTGTGACGAACGCCATCGTGCTGATCGATCTGGTTAACCGCTATCGGTTGGAAGGACAGGACATCGACGGCGCATTGATCAACGGCGCTCGGCAGCGGTTACGACCGATCTTGATGACTGCCGTAGCAACCATCATGGCGCTGACCCCGATGGCGTTGGGCATCACCGGTGGCGGGGTCTTCATCTCCCAGCCGCTGGCCATCGTGGTGATCGGCGGCCTCATCTCGTCGACGCTATTGACCCTCGTGCTCGTCCCGGTGCTCTACGCGATCTTGGAACGAACCAAACTCCGTGGCCAACTGAGACGCGAAAGGCGGGAGCACAGAAACCATCCACGACGCGTTAGGGGTCTGACCCTGTCCTCCGCGAGCGTCGATGGATCGCGTCAGCCTGATGCCAGGTCTGCGAGCGTCGGTAGCGAGCGTCGGTAGATCGCGCGTGCCTGATCGGGGTGATCGGGCGGCGTCCTCGAGTGTCGGGTGATCGCGCGGCCCTGCACTTGGGCTGACGCCCGGTCCGCGAGCGTCGGCTGATCGCGCGCCGCGATTGGCCTGCCGCCAGGTCCGCGAGCGTCGGGTGATCGCGCGGCCCTGTCTGGACGAGTGAGCGAGCACGAGACGCTTTTCGTGGTGCGAACGAAGGAGGAAGACAGGGCCTTAGAAGCGCGATCGCGCGAGCGGACACTAACAAGGGGGCGGTCCTCCCAGCTGTGGTCTCAACTAGGAGGACCTGGATGGGGCAGCTCCTAGGCGTCACCCCATGCCTCCGAGTTACCCAATCGATCTGAGTAACACGCGGTGTTTCAGCCGTACCGGAGCAGGCGAAAGAATCAGCCATGGCCATGCCGAATTTCCGACTCGACGGGCAGGCGGCGCTGGTAACCGGCGCCGCGAGCGGCATCGGCCGAGGCATTGCGGTCGGGCTCGCTGCCGCTGGCGCCAACGTCGCATGCTTCGACCTGCCGGGATCAGCCGTGGATGATGTGTGCGCCGCGATCACGGCGGAAGGACCGGCCGCCATCGCCATGTCAGGAGATGTCACCAATCCGAACGAACTCAGCGACGCGGTTGAGCAGACGCAGCGCAGTCTCGGCCCGCTCAGCCTTGCTGTGAACAGTGCGGGGATCGCCAACGCCGCACCGGCTGAAGAGATGACGCTGCGTCAGTGGCAACGGGTGATCGACATCAACGTCACCGGTGTCTTCTTGTCCTGCCAGGTCGAAGGAAGGGCCATGCTCGAGCACGGCCAAGGAGCGATCGTGAACATCGCCTCGATGTCCGGAACGATCGTGAATCGCGGACTACTCCAGGCCCACTACAACGCCTCGAAGGCTGCCGTCGCTCATTTGAGCAAGAGCCTTGCCATGGAGTGGGCGCAGCGCGGCATTCGGGTGAATTCGGTCAGCCCCGGCTACACTGCAACACCGATGAATCGCCGGCCGGAGGTGGCCGAGCAGGTCAAGACGTTCGAGGCGGACACACCGCTTGGCCGGATGGCGACGGTCGACGAACTCGTCGGACCAACGATCTTCTTGCTCAGTCAGGCGGCCAGCTTCTGCACCGGCATCGATTTACTGGTCGATGGCGGCTTCACCTGCTGGTAACAAAACCGGCTCCTACTCCTTGGTTGCAAAGGCTGCGTCGAAGGAGGCGGCTGGCGGCGTAATGGCGTTCTGGCGACGAATGAAGTCCAGTGCCTCCGGGGCACCGTCGAGACGGTCCATACCGGCGTCTTCCCACTCGATGGAGATGGGGCCGTCGTATCCGATGAAGTTCAGCATCCGGAAGATGTTCTCCCAGTCGGTGTCGCCATGGCCTGTCGAGATGAAGTCCCAGCCGCGACGAGGGTCGGCCCAGGGCAGATGCGATGAGAGCCGGCCGTTGCGGCCGCCAGTCATCCGGACCTTGGTGTCCTTGCAGTCGACGTGATAGATCCGGTCCTTGAAATCGGCTAGGAAGCCGACGTAGTCCAGCTCCTGCCAGACCATGTGCGACGGGTCGTAGTTGAGCCCGAATCCAGGGCGATGCCCGATGGCGTCGAGGGTCGCCACGGTTGTCCAATAGTCATAGGCGATCTCGGACGGGTGGACCTCGTGCGCGAATCGGACACCGACCTCATCAAAGACATCGATGATCGGATTCCAACGATCGGCGAAATCCGCGTAGCCAGCTTGGATGACATCGTCGGCGACGGGCGGAAACATCGCCACGTAATGCCATATGGCCGAGCCGGTGAATCCGACCACCGTGTCGACCCCGAACGCAGCGGCGGCGCGGGCCGTGGTCTCCATCTCTTCGGCAGCGCGCCGCCGGACACCCTCGGGATCCCCGTCGCCCCAGACGCGGGGATTGACCATGTTCTTGTAGCGGTCGTCGATGATCGCCTCGCAGACGGCCTGGCCGTTGAGGTGGTTCGAAATTGCCCAGCAGCCCAAGTCGTGCTTTTCCAGTACGTCGCGTCTACCTTGCAGATAGCCGTCATCCTCAGCGGCTTTGGCGACGTCGAAATGGTCGCCCCAGCAGGCGATCTCCAGCCCGTCGTAGCCCCACTCGCCCGCCAGCCGGCACACTTCGTCGAACGGCAGATCCGCCCACTGACCGGTGAACAAGGTCACGGGACGGGCCTGATCTGGCTGTGCTTTGCCAGTTGCTTCCTTCATCGCTACTCCTTCACCGCTACCCAGTTGCCGCTATCGGCCGACTCGAGCATGGCATCGCAGATTGCGGCCGCGCGAGCGCCATCGGCGAACGTGGGCAGGCCTTCAGGCGCAGCCTCGCCTGTTGAGTGAGCTCGTACCGCGGCGTAGCTGTCGGCAACGAAAGCTTCGAAGCACTGCGCGTAGCCCTGTGCGTGCCCGGCCGGCAAGGTGGACAGCCGTCGCTGCTCGGGCGAGCCCTGATTCGGATCGCGGTTCAGCACGGTCGTCCCAGCCTCAGAACCAATCCACAGATACTCCCCGTGCTCCTGGTCGAAGACGGCGCTGTGGTGCGCGCCGTCGACCTCCAGCCACAGCCGATTCTTGCGGCCGGCAGCGAGCTGGGAGATCACGGCGGAGCCCGCGACATCGCTGGTGGTCCGGAACAAGATCAACGCGCTGTCCTCGGTAGTCACATCGACAAGCGGGGCATCGGATTCAACGGCACTGAAGGTTGCCGCCGTAGCCGCCGGACGTTGTGGGACGCTGATCGATGTCGTCGCCACCAGGCTGGCTATCCGCTGTCCGGTGACCCACTCGGCAAGATCGCACCAGTGCGACCCGATATCTCCGAAGGCTCTCGACCGACCACCCTGGGCAGGGTCCACCCGCCAACTCGTCGA
Source organism: Actinomycetota bacterium (assembly GCA_046732135.1). GTDB lineage: Bacteria > Actinomycetota > Actinomycetes > Propionibacteriales > Propionibacteriaceae > Microlunatus. Next base: position 50,752 of record JBKPML010000075.1, on the reverse strand, counting down.
CTTCGGGTTGAGCAGCCAGTCCTGCAAGTAACTGCCATGGATCAGGTTGGGCTCGCCGAAATCAGCGCCCTGTACCCGAGCTCGCATCTCGCGGGCCATCGGATGGAAGCGGTAGGCGAAGGGCATGGTGTTCACAACGCCGGTTTCGGAAGCAACGGCTGCCCCCCGTTCAGCGTCCTCAAGGCTCAAACCAAGCGGCTTTTCGCAGATAACGTGCTTCCCGGCTTGCATCAGGTTGACTGCGTAGGTCACGTGGGATGCGTTGGGCGTGCAGATATGCACCACATCGACGTCTGATGTGGCGACCTCATCAACTTCGGCGTATGCCTGCCCAATGCCCCACTCAGCCGCGACTTGACGTGATCGATCGGCGCTGGACGCCATCACACCCACCACCTCTGCACCGGCCAGTATGGCGGCCCTGCGGTGCACTCCACCGATCATTCCGGCTCCAAGAATTGCTACGCGCAGCGATTCGCTTCCCATGGTTGGCAGTATGTCAGTTCGCGAATTGAACCCTTGTCTATAGCTCGGCGATGTGGTTGTCTGTTAGTGAGGTGGTCGAGCCAGCGCCACACCCACGATCGAACGAAGGGTGCTTGCGCTGATGCCGAAATCCCCTGAAGTCGTCCTACTTCCTGCTGTCGAAACCAGTCTGCCAACCGACGGTGCGAGCGATGATGGAAAGCCCAGGCAACAAGTCCAACGGCAAGAGTTGGCAGAGCGTACCCGTGAGCTACTGATTAAGGCGCGTGAGGTTGAACCTGAGAAACGCCAGCAGATTCTTGACGAGGTTGTCACCTCGCACTTGTGGCTTGCCGAATCGCTCTCCCGTCGCTTCCTGCACCGCGGCGAAGATGAAGAGGATCTGCTGCAGGTCGCCCGCACCGGGTTAGTGGAAGCAGCTCAGCGGTTCGATCCGCAGCAGGGTGCTTTCATCGCCTTTGCGGTGCCGACTATCACCGGTGTCTTGAAACGGCACTTCCGTGACCATGGTTGGATGGTGCGGCCCCCGCGGCGGACCCAGGAGCTGGCCTCCGGCATCTGGCAGCAATGGCCCGCGCTCGTTCAGGCCATCGGGGCGATCCCCAGCGCGGAGGATCTGGCGCGTCGGCTGGGCCAGAGCGTCGGCGCAGTGCAACAGGCACGGTACGCCAGCCACTGCTACAGCCCGGCTTCGATCGATGCGGCAGTCGCCCGCGGAATGCACTTCACCTCGACCGAGAGCGAGGACGAGTTGGACCGTACCGAGATCCGCCTGATCATCGACGCGGCCCTCGACCAGCTCACTGAATGCGAACGACAACTGCTGTGGTACCGGTTTTTCGAGCAACGGTCGCAGGCCGAGATCGCGGCCGCGATCGGCACCAGCCAGATGCAGGTGTCTCGGCTGCTGGGCCGGGTGCTGGGCAAGCTCCGGACCATTATCGGCAGCGTCGAAGAGATTGCTCTTGCGTCCTAGCGACCCGGCCGCCTTGCTGCGACCGATCAGCCTTCGATGTGCCGGGCTAGCAGGGTTAAGTCGGCTGCGCTGAGCCGGTCGCTTGAGTTATTGGCCTGATGCCAGTGCGGGTACAGCAAGGGCTGGGCGCTGACCTTGTCCAAGCGAGCGATCTCGTCGTCGGACAGCGCAAGTTCGGCGGATGCCAGGTTGTCGGCGAGCTGGTCCTCGGTGCGGGCGCCAACGATGACCGAGGTCACCGCGGGTTTGCCGATGATGTAGGCGAGGGCGACCTGTGCGGCGGATATGCCGTGATCGGCGCCGATGGCGATCAGTTCCTCGATGGTGTCGTAAAGCTTGTCTTCATCGTGAATGGGCGGCTCGCTCCAGTCGCTCAGATGCCGGCTGCCTGGCGGCGCTTCCACATCGCGGCGGTACTTGCCGGACATCAGTCCGCCGGCGATCGGGCTCCAAACCAAGATGCCGATGCCCTGATCGACGCACAGCGGCACGATCTCGTATTCGATGTCGCGCGCTTGCAGTGAGTAGTAAACCTGCTGGCTGACGAAGCTTGCCAGCCCCTTACGGTCGGATATCCATAACGCCTTCATGAGTTGCCAGGCGGCGTAATTGGAGCAACCGATGTAGCGCACCTTTCCGGACTGCACGAGATGGTCGAGGGCGGCCAGTGTCTCCTCCAGCGGGGTCTGGCCGTCCCATTCGTGCACCTGGTACAGGTCGATGTAATCAGTGCCGAGGCGGCGGAGACTGGCTTCGGCACCACGGATGATGTGGTGCCTTGAAAGTCCGGCATCGTTGGGCCCTTCACCCATTGTCATCCGCACTTTGGTTGCGATCAGCACCTCGTCGCGATCTGAGCCGAGTGCCTGTCCCAAGATTTCCTCTGACGTGCCGCTGGAATAGACGTCAGCGGTGTCGAACAGGTTGACCCCGGCGTCACGTGCCAACCCGATCTGCTTGCGGGCTCCTTCGACGTCGATCTGTCCCACGGCTGCGGCCCAGCCGGTGCCGCCGAAACCCATCGTGCCCAGCGTGATGGACGAAACTCGTAGGCCGGACCGGCCCAGCTGTCGATATTCCATGCAGCGGAGTCTAGGACCCGACCCGCTCGGCGTGCTGATCGATCAGAAGCATGTGCAAGTTCCACGGCGTTAGCTCGACGAACAGGCCGCCGAGGAGGTCCGTACCGGAGTGGACATAACAGAGACCGCTCGTCTGGTCGAAAAGCTGCCAATCGTGTCCGCGCAGATCCTTCCAAGGCGTTGTAACTGGTCGAGCACCAGGAGAGGGTGGGCGACCCCAGACAAAGCTGACGGCACTTCTAATCGTGGAAGGTCATCCGCCGGCTGCGGCGAGGCGGATCCAGCAGCAGGTCCACCACCAGAGCGGTCCAACCAGTCTGGTGCATGGCTCCAAGGCCGGCGCCGTTGTCACCGTGGAAGTACTCGAAGAACAGCAGGTTGTCCTTCCATGCCGGATCGGTCTGAAAGCGCTCAACTCCGCCATAGACCGGACGGCGGCCATCTGGGCCCGGAAGCCAGATGTTGATCAGCCGGTCTGCGAGATTCCCCGCGATGTCGTCCACGCCCTCGCCGCAATCCGGGTTTTCGTCATCGATGGCGGCACGGATCTGGAATCTTTTCGGCGGCGGATTCCTGGGGTTGGACAACATCAGTCCCATCGACCGCTCCCACCTAACGGCCGGTGTCCGGCTCGATCAGGCCGACGGCACCGCGTGGATGGCTTACGGACCAGTGGGAAGTTGCAGAAGTCGACTCCGGCCGGTGAAGCCGCCGTCGTAGCTCGGATGTGCCTTTCGCTGGAACCGTGAGCGGATACCACCAGCAGGCCTTGGTGCCTCGCTGCTCCGGGTTCACCGTGTCGGCTCCGCTGATCACGTGGTCATTGATGCCATCCTTCGGATTGGTGGTGATCGGCGCCGCACCGAACAACCGAGCCGTGTTGGTTTCGTTGTCGCAGAACAACGCCTTCGGCGATGTGCCATCCAGTGTCGGAGCGGCGTCGAGCCGATAGCCGGAGAGGTGAGGGTGCTGAACGAGAATGGCGTCACTCTCCTCGCGCAACTCAGGAGGCTCAGCTCCGGAGTAGCGCCAGGTGTTGCGAAACCACAAGGTAGGCAGGACTGAAAGTGTCGCCTCATCGGGTCCTTTGTTCTCGATCGTGATCTTGGCCAGGATCTCGGTGGCTGATGCCTTTGCGTACGCAACCTCAACGACCCAGTACCGGCCGTCGTCGAAGACACCGGTGTCCAGCAGCTCGAACTCAGAATCGTTGCGATTGCGTCGCGGATAGCTGTTCTTGTCAAGAAGCTGCTGATACGGGAAGGCCGCCTGAGGGTAGTGATACCGCCAGCGCAGCCAGGTGTGGCTCCGCAGCGCATCCAGATACCACCAGTACTCCTTGACGTCCTCGCCGTGGTTTCCCTGCGGGCCGGTCAGGCCGAACATCCGCTCCTTGAGGATCGAGTCGACCCCGTTCCACAACGCCACCGAAGCACAGCTGATGCCGGATGTCCGACAAGCCCGCCATGCCGTCTTCGTTCCACCGGTAGGCGCGAGACCTCGCATGATCATGGGGAAAGTAGTTTCACGTATCGCCGCTGGCGCTGTAGTCCTCCCGTACGGTGCCCCAGGCCCGCTGCGACAGATAGGGACCCCACTCGTACCAAGGATTCGCCTCGAAAGGATCATCTTCGGCCCTCGCCACGGCCGCTGCCAGTCGAGCATGCTCGGCAGTTGGGTGGCCGGGTGAAGCAGACGCAGACGTTGCAGACATGCTCCTATCCTGCTGGTTGTGCGCTTCGTTTGCGCCGTGACCAGCTGGGAGGTCATCGACTGGCGAGGCGAGTCCAGGTGTCTATGACCGTATCCGGATTGAGAGACATCGTGTCGATGTGCTGGTCGACGAGCCAGTCGGCGAGGTCGGGATGATCAGAGGGACCCTGGCCGCAGATGCCGATGTACTTGCCGCGTTTCCTGCATGCGGCGATTGCGGCGCTGATCATGTATTTTACGGCGGGATCACGCTCGTCAAATCCGGCGGCGATCAGTCCGGAGTCCCGGTCCAAGCCCAGCGTCAGCTGAGTCATGTCGTTCGATCCGATGGAGAATCCGTCGAAGTAATCCAGGAACTGGTCGGCGATCACGGCGTTGGATGGCAGTTCACACATCATGATCACCTCCAGCCCGTTGTCTCCTCGTCGTAGGCCATGTTCGGCTAGCAGCGAGATCACGCCCGCGGCTTCGGTGAGAGTCCGAACGAACGGGATCATGATCTTCACGTTGGTCAGGTCCATCTCATCGCGTACGTACCTGAGTGCTTCCGCCTCCATGGCGAAGCAGTCGGCGAAGTCGGGCGACAGATAGCGCGATGCGCCGCGATAGCCGATCATCGGGTTCTCCTCGTGCGGCTCGTACAGCTCGCCGCCGACCATGTTTGCGTACTCGTTGGACTTGAAATCGCTCATCCGCACGATCACCGGCTTCGGTGCGAACGCCGCGGCCAACGTTGCAACACCCTCAGCTACCCGAGTGACGAAGAAGTCCTTGGGGCTCGGGTATGCGGCTACCGCTTCGGCAATCCTGCCGCGCAGTGGCTCCTCCAACCGGTCGAAGTCGAGGAGCGCTTTCGGGTGGATGCCGATTTGTCGGTTGATGATGAACTCCAGCCGCGCCAGTCCCACGCCCGCGTTGGGAATTCGGGAGAATGCGAATGCCTGATCCGGAGTTCCGACGTTCATCATGATCTTCACCGGAATGTCGGGCATCGTGTCCAGTTCGCTTGATTCAACGTGAAAATCGAGCATCCCGTCATAGATGTAGCCGGTGTCACCCTCTGCACAGGACACGGTCACCAGCTGCCCGTCGACCAGCTGTTGGGTAGCCAGCCCGGTACCGACAACGGCCGGGATGCCGAGTTCGCGGGCAATGATCGCCGCGTGGCAGGTGCGACCGCCCCGGTTCGTGACGATCGCGGATGCGCGCTTCATGATCGGCTCCCAGTCGGGATCGGTCATATCCGCGACCAGCACTTCACCCGGGACGAATTCGTGCATCCGCTCGACCGAGCTCAGAATCCGGACCGGGCCGGCGCCGATCTTCTGGCCGATTGCGCGCCCGTCGATCAGGACCGATCCCCTCTGGTTCATCCGGTAGCGCTGCACCGAACCCGCCGGCCGGCGGGACTGTACTGTCTCGGGTCGGGCCTGCAGGATGTACAACTGACCGTCGACACCGTCCTTGCCCCACTCGATGTCCATCGGGCGCCCGTAATGGTCCTCGATGATCAGCGCGTGGCGTGCCAGCTCGGTCACCTCAACGTCGGTAAGGCTGAGCAGTCGCCGGTCGGATTCGGCCACGTCGACGAACTGGGTTGTCCTGCCTACGGTCGGGTCCTCGGTGTAGATCATCTTGGTTGCCTTGCCGCCGATCCCGCGCTTGAGGATCGCCGGCCGCTGGGCGCGCAACGCAGGTTTGTACACGTAGAACTCATCGGGATTGACCGCCCCTTGCACTACGGCTTCACCCAAGCCGTACGACGAGGTGATGAACACAGCATCCGTGAACCCGGACTCTGTGTCCATGGTGAACATGACTCCTGACGCGCCCGAATCCGAACGAACCATCCGCTGTACTCCCGCCGACAAGGCGACGGCTTCGTGTTCGAACCCGTGATGCACCCGATAGGCAATTGCCCGATCGTTGTACAGCGAAGCGAAGACTTCCCGGATCGCGGTCAAGATTTGTTCGATACCGCGCACATTGAGGAACGTCTCCTGCTGCCCGGCGAACGACGCATCCGGCAGGTCCTCTGCTGTTGCAGAGGATCGGACCGCGAATGAAGTCTCTGAATTATCTCCGGATAGCCGCGAATAGGCGGCGCGAATGTCGGCCTCGAGATCAGCAGGGAACGGTTGGGCCACCACGGCGGCACGGATTTCCTGGCCGACCGAGCCCAGTCGCTGCACGTTGTCGGTATCGAGGTCACCCAATCGTTGCCCGATCAGATCGGCAAGCCTGGTCCCGCCAATGAAGCGACGATAGGCATCCGCTGTCGTCGCGAAGCCGTCCGGCACCCGGACGCCGAGGCCGCTGAGCTGAGAGATCATTTCGCCGAGGCTGGAGTTCTTTCCGCCGACCTGCTCGAGATCATCGAGACCGAGGTCGGCGAACCAGCGGATGTTGGGGGTTGCAATGTTAGCGGTCTTGATCATCGTGACTCCTAGACAATGGGCGGCTATGACTGCTGGAGTGCTTGCAAGATCACGGTGGACATTTCCTCAACTGACTTGGCTGAAGAGTTGATCACTGGGATGCCATGCCGGTGATACAGGGCCTCGGCTCGCCGTAGCTCGAACGTGCATTGCTCGAGCGAGGCGTAGCGAGAGTTGGGGCGGCGTTCATGCCGAACCTGGCTGAGCCGGATAGGCGTGGTGGTGAGACCAAAGCAGTGATCTCCGAGCTGCCGGACTGGACGCGGCAGGTCCGTCGTGTCGAAGTCATCCTCCACCAGCGGATAGTTGGCGACGAAGATCCCGTGTTGCAGGGCCAAGTACATGGTTGTAGGTGTCTTGCCGCAGCGTGACGGTGCCAGCAAGATCACCTCGGCTTTGTCGAGGGCTCGCGTGCTCTGCCCGTCGTCGTGCTCAATGGCGTACTCGACCGCGGCCATCCGGGCGTTGTACCGCTGGATATCGCCGACGCTGTGGAGCCGGGAGGCGACGTGCAGGCCCCGCACTCCGAGAATCGACTCCACCCGGGACATGTGCATGTCAAAGAAGTCGATGATCGGGCATCGCGACGTATGCAGAACCTCTCGGATCTCATCGACTGCCGCGGTCGTGAAGGCGAGTGGCGTGACGGGCCCGTCCATGGCGGCGTCCAGCACCTGAACGACCCGTCGGGCCTCCTCGACCGTGGAGATGAACGGGATAAGCCGCCGCTCGAACCGCAGGTCGGGAAACTGAATAAGCAGCGCGTTGCCCATGGTTTCAGCGCTGATGCCTGTGCTGTCGGACAGAAAGAACACCGGCACCGCAGACCGGTTGGACACGACGGTGTCGATACTGCTACCGCTCATGCGCCAACTCTCTCCGGACGCAAGCTCATGTCACATTGTCGATTAGTGTCGTTCGGCCTGTCTTCAGTGACTCCTCGACTCCAACCGCAACCTGGAGCGCGCGAAGGCCGTCCGATCCGGTCGCTGTGGGTCGGCCTTCGCCATGAATGGCGGCGGCGAAGGCGCGGACGTTGATGTGGTAAAGATCGTCGCTGCAGTCGACATCGATCGCCTGAACGCCCTCGGCAGTATGAAGTTCGACTGTGCCAGGAGTGTCCTGGGTCATGGCGTCGCCGATGATGATCGCTCCGCTTTCCCCGTGTATCTCAAGGCTGGTCCCCGGGTAGGGGAGAGCGAAGGAGTCATGCGTCTGGGCCAAGCCCGGCACGCCTCCATCCGCCGCCGGATATTTCAGGACCGTCATCACAGAATCACGCGTCCGCGCTTTGTTCCATGGCGCCTGGGAGAGTCCTAATGCTGCGACCTGCGTTGGTGCAGCGCCAAACAGCGGGTTGAGAACGGACGCGTCGTGGACGGTGATATCGAAGACCACGCCTCCGCCCGGAATATCCGCGAGCCGCCATCCTCGAAGGTGCTCTGGTAACAGCACTGCGTGGTTGACCCGGGCCGAGTACAGCCTGCCGATCGTGCCCTCCGCGACCAATCGGCGCGCGGTGACATGCAGCGGGCTACCGGGTAGATGGTGATTGACGGCGAGGACCACGCCGTTGCGGTCCGCGGCGTCGATCATGGTTTGGGCATCCTCGATGCTCAATGCCATCGGTTTCTCGACCAGGATGTGCTTGCCGGCTTCCGCGGCAGCGACAGCTTCCGCCAGGTGCTGGTCGTTGCGCGTCGAGATGTAGACAGCGTCGAGACGGCTGGACAGCAGCTCGTCGAGCCTTGAAGTCTGTTCCTCGACGCCACTGTCCGTCCAGTAGGCGAATCGTCGGGGTTCGTTGTCATAGAGACCGAATACGCGGATGCCGACGGCAGCGAATGCCGGCAGCATCCGGCTCATGGCGATCTGGCTTGCCCCGACCAGGCCGATGGTGATCGGACTGGTGGTGGGACGGGAGCCGCTAGCGGTCGTGGAGTTCATCTGAGTTGATCCTTCCGGCGAGTGCGCTGGCCGCGATGGTTGGCGCGACGCGAAGTGCGTTGGCGGCGATGGTGAGTGCGGGATTCAGCGCCGCCGACGAAGGGAAGAAGCTGCTATCGACGACGAACAAGTTGCCGACCTCGTGGCTGCGGCAGTCGCGGTCGAGGATGCTGCGAGCCGGGTCTATGCCCGCCACGGTGGTGCCACACATGTGGGAGTTGGTTCCGATGCCCATCCGTTCGGTGAGCCCGATCGGATAGCCGGCCTTGTGGACTGCGTGGCTGACACGTTTGACAAGCTCGCGGTGCGGCACCAGGTTGTTCGGGGTCCAGCTAATAGTGATTTCGTCGCCATCCACGGTGACGCGATTGTCGGGCCGAGGCAGGTCCTCGGTAGTGAGGTAGATGTCGAGGCTGCGATCGGTGAGGGTCTTGAGGGCCCACATCGGCGCCCAGGGCCGGGCGCTTTTGATCATGGGCGCTTTTAGCTTGCCGAGCATCTGGAGGTTGCCGAGCGGGTAGGGGGTATCCGGGCCGGCCTCGTACCAGTCGTTCAAACCCAAGGTCTTTTGCCATGCAGTCTGATTTCTGTGTCTGAGATCGACTGCCAGAAAGAATGTGCTGTTGTGAACCATGTAGTTGCGGCCCAGCAGACCGGAGGAGTTGCCCAGCCCGTTCGGGTGCTGATCGCTCACTGAGCGAAGCAGCAAGGCGGCAGAGTTGACCGCACCGCCAGAGACGACAAAGGTCTTTGCCTCGATCCGCAACACCTGGTCGCCGATCTGCGCCTCTGCCCGGCTGACTTGATCACCGCTCGGTGTGGTGTGCAGGCGCCGCACGTAGGCGCCGAGCAGCAGTCGGACGTTGTCCGATTCCAATGCCGGGCGAACTGCGCGGTTCTCGGCATCGCTCTTGGCGCCGGTCGAAGACGGCGAGCCGTCGGCGGTGGCGTCGGCTCGGCGTTCGGCCATGGAGGGCAGGTGCATGCCACAAGCCATGTGAAACGGATGCAAACCCTGCAGATAGAGGTAGTTCGCCAGACGCTCCACGGCCGGTTCGTGGCTGAGCGGTGGGTACGGGTAGTCGCTTGAATGAGGCGGTTCCGTCGGATCTTCGTCCACGACGCCGTGGACCTCGTAGAGCTGTTCTGCCTGACCGTAGAACGGCTCGATGTCGTCGTAGCTGAACGGCCACGCGGGCGAGACACCATCGTGGTGGACCACCTCTGCGAAGTCGCTGCGCCGGAAGCGCGGCAGGCAGGCACCGTACATCTTGGTGTTCCCGCCCACCCAGTAGTAGACGCCCGGTTGGAAGGGTCGGCCAGATTTGGCGTCGTACCAGGGTTTGGAGGTGACATATCGCTTCTTGATGAATACGTGATCAGGCTGGCTGTTCTCTGGTTCTCGAGGTAGGAACTGTCCACGCTCCACGATGAGGACGTCCAAGCCGCTGTCCTTCAAGGCCCAGGCGAGGGTGCCGCCACCCATGCCCGAGCCGATGATCACCACGTCGGCAGTCAGCTTCTGTTGATCAGGTACGACGAGCGCGCCTTCCCGCAGCTGTGGCGTGGGCGGTGGCTGGCCCACTGTCACTTCTCACCCACGCCGCCGACCCAGGAGGGGGTCTGCCCGCCGGTCCGGATGATCATGCTCTTGTGCTCGATGTACTCATCGATAGCGGTACGGCCCAGTTCACGACCGATGCCCGATGCGCCATAACCGCCGAAGGAGATCTCGGGGAAGCCGTCCATGTAGCAGTTGATCCAAACGGTTCCGGCCTTGGTGGCCCGCGCGTAGCCGAGAGCAGTGTCGAGATTGCGGCTCCAGACGCCGGCGCTCAGCCCGTACCCGGTGGCGTTGGTGATCTCCACCGCCTCCTCAAGATCCGCGAACTTCACCACCGACAGCACGGGCCCGAAGATTTCCTCCCGAGCGACTCGGGCCGTCTTAGGTACGTCGGCAAGCACCGTGGGCGAGTAGTACCGGCCGCGGTCCGAGGTCAGCCGATCGCCACCAAGCGCAACCGAGGCGCCTTCTTGCTGCCCGATGCCGACATAGCCACTGACCACGCCAAGGTGCTTCTCAGAGATGAGTGCACCCACCTTGGTGGCGGGGCTGAGCGGATCGCCGACGGCGACGTCCTGGGCGCGTTCTACGACGCGGGCGGTGAAGTCGTCGGCGATGTCAGCGTGCACCAGCAGCCGGGAGCCGGCGTTGCAGCACTCGCCTTGGTTGAAGTACGCGCCGAAGACAACCTTCTCGAGGGCAGCGTCAAGGTCGGCGTCGGGAAAGATCACTTGCGGGTTCTTGCCACCCAGCTCCAAGCTGACCTTCTTTAGGTCCTTAGCGGCGGCGGCCGCGACCATGCGGCCAACTCCGGTGGACCCCGTGAAGGTAGTCATCTGGGTTCCGGGATGAGCCGAAAGCCAGCCGCCAACATCTCCGCCGCCGTGAACCAGGTTGACAGCCCCCGGGGGTAGCCCTTCGGCATGCAGGATCTGGACGAGGCGCGTCGTGGTTCCCGGGGTGAGATCGCTGGGCTTGATCACCGCCGTACAGCCGACCGCGAGGGCGAAAGGCAGTTTCTGCGACGCGATCAAGAGCGGGAAGTTCCAGGGCGTGATCACGCCCACGACACCGACCGGTTCCTTAACTGTGACTGCGAGATAGTTCGGGCCCAAATCGTTGTGGGCGTCACCGTAGGCGTGCTGGGCGAGGCTGGCGGCGTAGTACCAGATACCCGCTGAACTGGAGACTTCGTCCTTCGCCTGGGATATGGGCTTGCCCGACTCCAGTGCCTCGATCAAAGCCAGCTCGTCGAGTTCAGCCTCGATCTGGGCAGCGACCCGTCGTAGCAGCGCAGCTCGCTCCGCGCCGGAAGTTCGCGCCCAGTCGCCGGAGGAAAAGGTACGGACCGCTGCTGCAACCGCTGCATCGACGTCCGCCTCGCCTGCGCTGTGGTAGCTGGCTACCCGTACGTCGTGTGCTGGGCTTTCGCGCAGTACCTCCTCGCCGGCACCGTCGACGTCCCGGCCGTCGATGATGTTGGGCCAGATATTGGCGGAAATGGTGGTGGGGTCGGTGCTGGTGATCGTGGTGGTCATTTTGATGCCTTATCGGGGTTGGCGGGTTCTTCAGGGCGGGCACGGTCTCAGATGCCGCGGTAGTCCGGATCGCGCCTCTCGGTGAAGGATGCGAAACCTTCGGCCGCGTCCTCCGTGAACGCAGTTGCGGCGGAGGCGACCTGCTCCATGGCCTGGTAGGCATCCCCGGCGTCGATCGATTGTTTGGCCATCTGGACCGCGATCGGCGCGCGGTTGGCGATCTTGACGGCCAGCGTGCGAGCCGTAGAAATCACCTTGGTCCTCGGCGCGAGCTGGTTCGCAAGTCCCCACGCCAGCGCCTGGTCGGCGGTCAGCGGTTCACCGGTGAAGATCATTTGTTTGGCTCGGCCGGCGCCGATCAAATCGCGTAGCCGTCCGGTTCCTCCCCATCCGGGAATGGTGCCGATGCCAACCTCGGTGAGACCAAGGATGGCGTCCTCGGCGACGATGCGGAGGTCGCAGGCCAGTGCGAGTTCCAAACCACCGCCATACGCATTACCGGAGACAGCCGTGATGGTCGGCTGTCGCAGCCGGGCGAGGCGGTCGAATATCCGATGGCCCTGCCGGGTCCATTGAGCCCACATGTCCAACGGATGCAGCGCCTTGAAGCGCCGGATATCTGCACCTGCACAAAAGGAGCGGTCTCCGGCCGCGGTCACCAGGACAACTCGTATGCCGCGGTCTGAATCGAGGTCGGCGAGGATCTGTTCGAGTTGATCAAGCATTTCCGGCGTCAGCGCATTGTGCTTGGCGGGCCGATCCAGGCGGATCGTGGCAACCACATCGTCGACCTCGACGCCGACCTGGCCGATCTCCGGTGTAGCGAGCTGGCTCATATCGGGCCGTCCCTGAGGTCAGGAGGGGTCAGGCCGCGCAGCACGTGGTGGGCGCCCTTTTCACCGATCATGGTCGACGTAGCCATGGTGTTGCCGCTGATCAACTTCGGCATGATCGAGGCGTCGATCACCCGCAGGCTCTCCATGCCGCGGACCTTGAGTTCTTGATCAACGACCGCGAATTCGTCCTCGCCCATCTTGCAGGTGCCGACCGGGTGGTAGTCGGTCTTCGCCCACTGCTTGACGTAGTCGCGGATCTCCTTGTCCGTCTTGACCTCGGCAGAGGGGAGAAACTCCTTCAGGACAAGCGGTTGATACGCCTTGCTGCGCATCATCTCCCGGCCCCAGCGGAATCCCTCCAAGGATTTCTCCCAGTCGTAAGGGTCAGTCAAGAATGCCGGGTCGATCTCCGGCGGATCGGCCGGGTTCGCGGAGTGCAACCTGACCGATCCGATACTTTTCGGCCGCAGATGACAGGTGTTGATCGTCATGCCGTGGCCACGGATGCGCATCCGGCCGTGGTCGATGACGTAGGCGGGGAGGGCGTGCATCTGAATGTCAGGGGTTGGCACATCGGGCGTGCTGCGAACGAACATTCCCGCCTCGCAGACGCACGCGGTGACCGGGCCGGTCTTGGTGGTGATGTACTGCAGGCCGGCGAGCAGGGCTTTGTCCGGTCGATCGGATGCGTTGTAGCTGACCGGCGCCGTGGCCGCGGTCAGGTAGACATCCATATGGTCCTGGAGGTTCTTCCCCACACCGGGCAGGTCGAGCTGGACGGGAATCCCCAGTGCACTTAGCTCATCGCCAGGGCCGATACCGGAGAGCAGCATCAGCCGCGGCGAGTTGATCGCGCCGCCGCTCAAGATCAACTCGCGGTCGACCCGGACGGTAACCTGCTCGTCCTTCTTGGTGTATTCCAGTCCCACGGCGTAGCCGTTATTCACGATGATCTTGCGGCCGACCGCATGCGTTTCGATCGTCAGGTTGGGGCGATTGCGGGCGGGCTTCAGGTAGGCGGTCGAGGCGCTGTCCCGCTGGGCGTTCTTCTGGGTGACGTCGTACCAGCCAACCCCTTCCTGGCAGGCGCCATTGAAGTCAGCGTTGTAGGAAACGCCAAGCTCCTGGGCGGCCCGGATGAACGCCTTGCTCAATTTGTTGTGCTGGACCTGTTCGACGACGCTCACGGCACCGACGCTGCTGTGGTATCGATCGTTCAGCCGCTCATTCGCCTCGGCCCGGCGGAAGAATGGCAGCACCTGCTCATAACCCCACTCAGGGTTGCCCATGGCGGCCCAGGCCTCGTAGTCCTGTTTCTGGCCGCGGATATAGATCATCGCGTTGATCGAGGTGCTGCCACCGAGCGTCCTGCCTTGGGGATACCACATCTCCCGGTTGTTCAGCTGCGGCTGCGGGATCGTTGAAAACTCCCAGTTGTAGCGAGGACCGCCGAGCTTGGTGAACCCAACGGGTATGTGGACCAGTGGTGACCAGTCTTTGCCTCCGGCCTCGAGCAGCAAAACGGACGTTTGGGGGTCGGCAGACAACCGATTGGCAACCGCGCATCCGGCGGCGCCGGCGCCGACAATCACGTAGTCGTAGTAGGAAGCGGCCATGGTGGTTCCTTTCCATGGTTGGCAACTGGGACCGGTCGGTCAGGTGCGCCCGGTGTGCTGGGGTTGATCTCTTTGCTGAAGGAAGCGGGCGATCCGAGATGGTTTGTGAGACAAGATCAGTCCCATCGGCTCGGGTCGGAAAAGGGCCGCTGACATCAGCCGCAAATCGTGGCTCACGAGCAGCGGTACTTCCGCTTTGGCCAGCACGTCACGTTCGAGGTCGACGCCGGGGGCGATCTCGATCACCGTAAGCCCCGCCTCGGTCAACTGGATGACGCAACGTTCGGTGACATAGAGGACGTCTTGGCGGCGACGCCGTGCCATCTCGCCGGAGAAGGAAATCTGGGCGACCTCCGGGACGAACTTGGCGACCGTGCCATCGGAAACGATATCGAGCTGGCCGTCCGCAATCTGGATGTCCTTCTTGCCAGCGGTGAAGTAACCGGAGTACACGATCTTGGGCGCTCGGGTGACGATGTCGTTGAAGCCACCGACGCCGGCGGTGACATGTGGCCGGGCAGGCAGGTACGACACATTGACGTCGCCCTTGCCGGACACTTCCAGGAAGGACAGCATCGCCACGTCGAAGCCCCCGCCTTGCAGCAGGGTGAACTGATCAACGCTCTGGACGACCGCCTGAGGGTTCAACGCGCAGCCGAATGCGAACCCGGTCGCGGGAAAACCACCCACCGCACCCTGTTCGATCACCCAGGTGACATCCTCCGCGTGGCCCTCCTCCAGCAGCACCCTGGGCACGGCGGCGGAGATTCCGAAGCCGAGGTTCACCGTGGCGTCGACCTGGAGCTCGGCGGCGGCGCGGCGCGCAATCACCTTCTCCAAGCCGAATGCGATTGGTTCGATGTCGTCGAGGTCGCGGTGCACCTCGCCGGACAATGCAGGGTCGTAGACGGTCTGGGTGGTCTGCAGCTGATCGGGCGCGACGACGACGGCGTCGACCAGGACACCAGGCACTCGGACACTCTGGGTGGGCAGCTGCTCCTCGGACAACCGTTTCACTTGGGCAATCACAATGCCGCCGTCGTTATGGGCGGCGTAGGCCTGGTCAAGTGCACCGAGGGTGCCACCCTCGTGCTCGTGCGAGAGGTTTCCGTACGGATCGGCGGTCGTGGCGCGGATGATGGCAACATCCACCTTGACCGCCGGATAGAAGAGGTATTCCTTGCCGCCGAACTTCATCAGCTGGACGAAGTCGTCGGTCACAGCGTTCATCTTCGCCCCCTCTTGCCGCGGGTCCGCGTACGTCCCTAGGCCGACCTCGGTAAGCACTCCCGGCTGACCAGTCGAAGCTGCTCGGTGCATCTGAAAGAGCACCCCAGACGGAATGTTCAGTGCCTGAATCTGGTCGGAGTGAATGAGCTTGCGGATTAGCGGCGGATCGAGCTTGGATCCGCCGGATGGGTACGAGCCAGCCAGCACCCGGCGCAGCTGACCCGGCTGGCAAAGATGATCAATCCCCTTGACCCCGTACATATCACCGGCTGCGATCGGATGAAGAGCGGTAAGACTTGCCGGAGAGCCGGTTTCGGCGTATCGCCGTCCAATGGCCTCCAGCACGGCGTCGGGACAGCCGAGTGCGGAGGAAGAGGAGACGGTGATGACGTCGGAGTCTGCAATCAGCCGAGCGGCGTCTGCGCCGGTCAGCACGGGCACTGTGCGCATTTGCGTGATTGATCCTTCGGAATATGTGTGAATTCAGATCAGCGATTGGGGATGGGGGCAGCCGCAGGTCTCGCGCGGCTGAAGCTTGGTCGGGAATTCCTCGCGTACGGTCGGCTTCGTGGATCCGGCGCCACGTTCCAGCGCAAGTTGCGCGGCCCGGCGGCCGGTTTCACGAGCCGGCACGGCAACGCTGCTGAGCGAGGGCCGGTTGAGGCCGGCGTCATGCACGTCGTCGAAACCGATCACCCGGACGTCGCTGCCAACGCGAAGCCCCAAATCGGCGATTGCGTCCAAGACCCCGAAAGCGACGACGTCGTTGAAGCAGACGATCGCATCGACGTCCACGTGGTCGGTCAGCAGCCGCATAGCGGCAGCGCGAGCGAGGGGCCGCAGAGGCTCGCAGGTCACGGAGTGGTCCTCGTCGAGTACGAGGCCGTGCGCTTTGAGAAAGGCGCTCACTCCGCCCGCCCGCTCCTCTCGGGCCGAGGCATCAGTGAAGCCGCCGACGAAGGCGATGTTGCGGCAGCCATGGCGGTACAGGTGTTCGGCTGCAGCGTATCCGCCGTCGCGGTTCTGGGCACCCACGTAATCGACGTCGGTGCCGGGTAGCCGTCGAGCCATCAGCACCAAAGGGATACCAAGCAGATCTGGAAGGTCATCCGCTTTGGTTCCGTGCGCAGGGATCAGGACGATCCCGTCGACGTTGCGTTCCACCAGCGACGTCATCAACCGGTGTTGTAGAGCCCGGTCCTCGCCGCTGATGGCAAGCAGCGGCACCGTGCGAGATTCAGTCAGGATCTCCTGCAGCCCGGCGGCGAACTCCGCAAAGTACGGATTCGTGATCTCGGTCATCACCACACCGATTGCGTCGCTCCGCTGAGTCCGCAGCGACGCAGCTGCTTTGTTGTAGACATAGCCCAACTCAGACATCGCCTGTCGGACCCGCTTGGCGGTCTGATCCGCCACCAGTGGGCTGTCGTTCAACACCAGGCTCACGGTCGCTCGAGATACCCCGCAATGCCGGGCAACGTCAATCAACGTCGTACGCGCCATGACCCAATCCGCCAGCTAAGCCAGTTTTAGATCGATCTATTTAGATCGATCTAAACACGCAGCTGCTGAAATGTCAAAGCCGTTCGCCACCAGCCAGGCGGTGCCCGCTTGGGATGGCTTGACCAGCCAGGTTTTCCAGGCGGCGACCGTGGGAAACTCAGCCCATGACCTTTGAACCGCGCTACGCCATTGTCACTGCGTCCGACTCTGGGATCGGCAAGGCCACAGCGGTGGCATTGGCGAAGGACGGCATGGACATCGGGATTACCTGGCATTCCGATTCCGAGGGCGCCGAGGCGACCGCCGAGGAGGTCCGAGCGGCGGGGCGGAAAGCGTATATCGCGCAGCTGGACACCAGTGATCTGCCGGGCTGCGGCGCAGTGGTGAACGATCTTGCCAAGCAACTCGGGGGCCTCGACGTCTTCGTCAACAACGCCGGCACCGGAGGTTCGACCCTGCTGGTTGACATGTCGTACGACCAGTGGCGCAAAATCGTCGCAGTCGATCTTGATGGCGCATTCGTCTGCCTGCAACGGGCCGCTAAGCAGATGGTGGCCGGTGGCAAGGGTGGCCGCTTGATAGCGGTGACCAGTGTTCATGAACATCAGCCTCGCGTCGGCTCGGGCCCGTACGACGCGGCAAAGCACGGCCTCGGCGGCCTGATGAAGACCTTTGCCCTGGAGCTTGGCCGACACGGGATCACGGCAAACTCCGTTGCACCGGGGGAGATCGCTACTCCGATGACCGGCCAGGAAGACCTGGACCCGCACCAGCAGGAACGCCCAGGAATTCCACTGCGCCGGCCGGGCGACGCACGGGAGATCGCGGCGGTGATCAGCTTCCTCGCCAGTCCCAAGGCCGCATATGTCACGGGCGCGTCATGGGTGGTCGATGGCGGCATGCTCCAAATGGGCCCGCAGGCCGGCTCCCACATCGACAGCGACGGCTGGCGTAGGCCATAACGCCGGAAAGGCTGCTGCTCGGCAGCCGCCACCGCTTCGATGGCTCCGGCAATCTCCTGCTCGTCTACGGGGCTTCAGCAAGGGGCGCTTCCGGCCGCTGCAGCGGCTGCCGCTCCAGGGCCTGGAGCGCGGCTCGGACCCCGGCAGTGAAGACGTCGAGGTCTGGGCAGGCATCCCGATCGGCAACGACCATGATGTTGAACTGTCCCGAATAGGACAGCGCACCCACACCCAGCGGCACCTTCCCGATCAATGGCAGCAAGGGAAATACCTCGACAAGCCGAGCTCCAGCAAAATAGGCCTGCACCTGTGGACCTGGCAGGTCCGCCGTGGTCACGTTCACCGGCTGGCGGTCCAGGAACTTCAGCAGCACCCAACGGGCGACCCGACTGGACAGCAATGTGCCCAAGGCGGGATGCGGTCTTGCCTTTTGTCTGACCGTGTCCGCCGCTATCTGGTGAAGCCGTTCAATCGGGTCCGAGACCCCGAGGGGTAGCGGAACCACCATCTGCCCGATTAGATTTCCGCGCGCCTGATCCCGCTGTCCGTGCCGCAAGGTGACGGGCACGTACGTCGGCAGGAGAACCTCGTCGACGGCTTCGCCACGACTGCGCAACAGCTCGCTCAAACCGCCCGCGACGACGGTGAGGACGACATCGTTGACGGTCGCCTTATTGCTGTGCGCGACCCCCTTGACCGTGTCCAGATCGCTGCGGATGAGAGCGAGGTTTCGATCGGGGCCGACTGTCCGGTTCAGGCTGGTCCCCGGCTGTGGTTTCTGAGTGAAGAAGCCGCGCATCTCCGGCCAGGTGGTCCGCATCCGACGCAGGCTGGTTCCGGATCGTACGAGGTTGGATAGACCATTTCGCAGGACGGCTACCCGTCGCCTGGCGTTGTCGGTGAGTAGTTCGCGCGCTCTCGGCATGACCGTCGGCGTCCACGGCTGCGCGGAAGGGGCTGGCGAATCGGGTTCGGTGTCGAGGAACGCGCTGACCGTTGCGATCCCGGCCATGCCATCGGCGATCACGTGGTGCATGCGCACGAACAGGCCGATCCGGTTGTCGGGCAGCCCAGAAAGAAACCACATCTCCCACAGCGGGCGGGTTCGATCCAGACGCCGCCGTCGCAGCCGCTCCGTCGTCCGCAGAAGTTGAGTCTCGTCGCCAGGGGACTCAACTTGAGCGACCCTTAGGTGGTCATTGAGATCGAAGGCGGGCGCATCTACCCACAGCGGGGGGCCAAGCCCTCGACGCGGAACGTACAAGAGCTGCCGGAACCTGGGCACCAGATGCAGCCTGTTCTGAACGGCGTCCTGAACAGCCTCGATCCGGAACCGGCCACCAGTTTCTATCAGCCGGCGTCCGTCGAGCACGGCCAGGGCACCGATCTCCTGTGGCCAGACCTTGTCCGGCCATAGCATGAGTAGGTCTTCGGCGGTTAGCCTTTCCGTCAGGACCACCCCCTCGATCATCAACCAGCTTCGGGCCGATCGCCTCGTTTGTCACCACATCGGTGCGGTGAACGAAGGTAGGTATGAGCGTCACGACTGCCGAGCTTTGGCAGATGAGCGCCGTCGAGCTGGCCGAAGCCATCAGATCGCGGCGAACTTCGTGCCAAGAGGTCATGGAATCCCATCTCAAGCGGATTGAGGCCGTCAATCCTGCTGTCAACGCCGTTCCCGTCGTACTCGGGGAGCAGGCGTTGCAAGCGGCCAAAGCAGCCGATCGTGCGCTCGCCGATGGCGGTGATCTGCCGGCGCTGCATGGCGTTCCGTTCACTGTCAAGGCCAATATCGATCTCCTGGGCACCGCGACCACTTTGGGCGCGAGGGCGTTTGACGCCGCCTATCCGAGTCTGGATGCGCCCGTTGTCGAGCGGCTCAAGGCCGCAGGCGGGATCCCAATCGGCCGCACGAACCTTCCGACGTTCGCAGTTCGGTGGCACACCGAGAGCGAATTATGGGGCGCCACGGTTAATCCGTGGGATCGCTTTCTCACTCCGGGCGCCTCGAGCGGCGGCGAGGCTGCCGCCCTGGCGACCGGGATGACGCCGCTGGGGCTTGGCACCGATGGACTGGGATCGCTTCGATGGCCAGCCCAGTGCTGCGGGGTGTGCGCGCTGAAGCCAACCCTCGGACGCGTTCCGCATGCGTCGACACTCGAGCCCCGAAACGCACCAATCGGCGTCCAGCTGACGGCGGTCGAGGGCCCGATCGCGCGCCGTGTGGCGGACCTCCGGATCACCTTGAATGTGATCGCTGGACCAACTTGGCGCGATCCCTGGACGGTGCCGGTACCGCTGCACAGCGTCAAAGCTGACCGGCCCATTGGCGTGGCCGTGGTGATGGACCCGGCTGGCCAAGGCACGGGGAACCAGGTGCAGGACGGTGTTCGGATGGCGGCCGGCGCTCTGGCCGATGCGGGCTACGAGGTTGCCGAGGTCGAGCCGCCATCCATCGGGCTCGCGGCGAAGATTCTGCTCGACATGCTCAGCACCCCGGACATCAGGGCCGGGTGGCAGTTGATCTCAGCGTCGATGCCGGTCGACACCAATCGGTTCATGTCGGCGTTCTTCGAGGTGGCGGGCGATGCGGATCCCGTCACGACGGTCCAAAGCTTCATCATTCGGCAATCACTGCTTCAGTCGTGGGGAGAGTTTCAGGAGAACCATCCTCTGGTACTGGCCCCGATTTGCACCGATACGCCGTTCGAGGCCGGCAAGGACCTGACGGTCGCCGAGGTCGCCGAGATCGTCCGCGGAATGCGGATGTCTCTGGCGGTCAACGCGCTCGGCCTTCCCGCCGTCGCCGTTCCGGTAGGTGTCGCCGCTGGTCTCCCGCAGGCGGTTCAGCTGGTCGGACCTCGATACGGCGAGGACTTGTGCCTGAACGCGGCAGCGTCGCTGGAGGACAGGTTTGGCACCATCACACCGATCGATCCCAGGCAACCGAGTGTCTCAAGAACGGTGAGCCGTGCGACAAACTGATCAACTTGCGCTTCAGGCAAGAGTCGACGGAATCCTGAACCGCTGGCCCGCGGTTGGCTTGGCCGTGGGCGTGGTCAACGATGGATCCCTCGAATACTTCTACGGGCACGGCCTCGCTGACATCGAGTCCGGAAGGCGCGTTACCGAAGAGACAATTTTTCGGATTGGTTCAATCACCAAGACCTTCACCGCGATCGCGGTAATGAAGCTGTACGAGCAAGGTTTGATCGATCTCGACGCCCCAGCTCAGAACTATTTGCGCGCTTACCGATTGATTCCCGCGAAGCGCGGTTTCCGTCCGGCGACGGTACGGCACCTGCTCACCCATACAGCCGGGATTCCGCAGATGGTGCATCCGTGGCAGGCGGTACGTAGCGGCTGGTTCGGGGAAAGCGTTGAGCTGGACGAGCGCCGGCCAACCCTTGCGGAGTACTACCGCGGCGGCCTGCGGCTGGCGGTCGAGCCAGGTACGACATTCACTTACACCGACCACGGATTCGCAACCCTCGGTCAGATTGTTGAGGACGTCAGCGGGCAGCCTCTTGATCGGTACTTCCGCGACCACATCTTCGAGCCGCTTGGAATGGCGGATTCCGACCTGGTTCGATCCGATCGAGTTCGCTCGCGCCTCGCGACCGGATACAACCTGCGCTCGCGTGGCGCCAGTGCGATTACGGACCGGCAATGGTTGACTGCAGCCGCGTCCTCCATCTACTCCAGCTCAGCGGACATGGCGCGCTATCTCTCGGCATTAATCGGCGGCGGGGCAAACCAGCAGGGCTCGATTCTGAGACCAGGGACGCTTGCCAGCATGTTCGAAGCCCACTACCAACCGGACCCCCGTGTGCCTGGCATCGGTCTCGGGTTCTTTCGGGTCGAAAGTGGTGGCCATCGTGTGGTGGAGCATCAAGGGATCCTTCCCGGATTTCACTCACAGATCTTCCTGGCACCCGATGACGGTCTCGGCGTCCTGGCCTTCACCAACGGAGCGCGGCAGGCGCTGATGTGGCTGCCCGCCGAGGTTGGACAGCTGCTGAACAACCTGATCGGCGTAGCCAAACCAACGATCAGGAGTGACGTCCCGCACCATCCCGAGCTTTGGGGTGAGCTCTGCGGGTTGTACCGACCTCGAGCTCAGCCGACCGACATGCAGGCGTGGTCCATGGTTGGTCTGGGAGTTCAAATTGTCGTCCGCCACGGCCGCCTGATGATCCGAGCACTAAGTCCATTGCCGTCCCTGCTCAGCGGCTTCGTGCTCCACCCCGACAACGAAGAGGACCCGTACGTCTTCCGGATCGACCTGTCGGGATTCGGGCTCGGCACTGCTCGCGTGATCTTCGGCGGTGAACCGGGGGCGGGCGTTACCCGCGCCCACCTTGACCTGCTTCCCATGTCACTCGAGAAGGTTTGCAACGGTGAGCATCACTGAGCCCGAGCTGAGATCGGCGGTTGACGAGATCCTCAACCGTTGGCCGACTGCTGGGCTCGCCGTCGCGGTGCTCCGGAGCGGATCGCCGGACTTCCTCTATCGACGCGGCGTTGCAGACGTCCCAACGCGCACGCCGGTCACGCTGGACACCGTCTTCCGCATCGGCTCGATTACCAAGACGATGACCGCGATCGCCATCATGCAGTTGTGGGAGCAGCAATTAGTTGATCTTGACGCACCTGCCAACGATTATCTGCGCAGCTATGCCCTGGTGCCGGCCAAGTCGACTTTCCAGCCGGCGACCGTGCGTCACCTGTTGACGCACACAGCTGGCGTACGTGCCGTACGAAGGGTGTCCGATCTGCTGCGACCCGAGCTCGGCTGGGGTGTCCGAGGTGGACGCCCGGTGCCATTGCCCCCGGAGTACTACAAAGGCGGCCTCCGAATCGATGTCGAACCAGGAACTCGATGGGCTTACACCAATCACGGGTTCACCACGCTCGGTCAGATCGTCGAGGACGTGAGCGGAATAGCTCTCGAGCGCTATTTGAGGGAGCGCGTGTTTGACCCTCTTGGCATGGCGAGCTCAGAGCTCGTTCGATCAGAGCGGGTGCGGTCACACCTCGCCACTGGCTACTCGCTGGGCTCCCGGGGCCTTCAGGCTGTCGCCGACCACGAAATCGCGGTGGTCGGCGGCGGCTCGGTCTACTCCACTGTCAGGGACATGGCGCGATACGCCACTGCACTGCTAGGGGGCGGCACCAATGACCACGGCACGGTACTGAAACCTCAGACACTCTCTTTGATGTTCGAGCCGCACTTCCAGCCGGACTCTCGGATACCTGGCATGGGGCTCGGGTTCTTTCGCAACGCCATCGGCGGCCACCAGACCGTCTGGCACGACGGGATCTGGAAAGGTTTCCTTTCCGATATGGTGCTCGCTCCGGCGGACCAGATCGGGGTCTTGGCGTTCGCCAACACGGGCGGGTTCAATCATCGTGGTGCACCCGTGGCCATCACCAGTTCGCTACTACCTCAGCTGCTTGGCGTTGCGGATGACACTCTGCGGACCGACGTTCCAGAGCAGCCTTCGCATTGGAGCGACCTGTGTGGCTGGTACTCCTTTGGACCGGGCTTCCTTACCGATCCTCAGCCGCGGCTGATGTTGGGAGCCGGCGTGGAAGTCGTCGTCAACCGCGGACAGCTGACAATTCGTGGGCAAACGCCGGTCCCGGCCGTTCGCCGCGGTCTTCGCCTCTACCCTGACGGTGATGACCCCTACGCGTTCCGAGTCGATTTCTCGGCTATAGGCTCGGGCACCTCACCGATCATCTTTCATGTCGGACCGGATGGCGAGGTCAGTGGCCTGTGTCTCGGGATAGCTCCGATGTCCTTCAGGAAGCAGCCTAATTATCGAAACCCAAGGCCCTGGGTAAACGGTGCTGCTGTCTGTGCCGCAATGTCCCTGGGTGTGACGGTCCGTGGCAAAAGAAGGCAACGCCGGAGATCGTCATGAGGTAACAGGCCGTTCCTTCTTTTTCGTCGGATCGACTGTGTGCCAGTCGTACATCACCGATGTTCGCGACACGATGTCTTGAAGCGAGTTGTTCCGGGCGCTCACGGCCACCCAGAACAATCCGATCGGGAACAGCGCACACAGCAGCGCCCGCAATAGCGCGCGGGGTAGACGCATCACCCTTCCGGCACGATCCACTACCCGCAGTCCCATGACGTGGTCGCCGTACGTCCTCCCGGTCATGGCCCAAGCAGCGGTCAGGTACAAGGTCAACACGACCAGACCGGCACCGGACCCCAAGACGATCGACGGATCCGGAAATTGGAACCTGGCCGGCCGCAGCAGAAACAGAAATCCTGCCCAGCAGGCATAAACACCGACCAGCGCGGCGATCACGACCAGTAAATCGACGGCAGCGGCAAGAAATCGGCTGATCAGTCCCGCAGGACGACCTTGATATTGGCGCGCTGCCTGGGGAAGCGGCGAGACGGTCGCACTCATTCTTCCGATTCTTCCGACCGCTTCGGAGGCACCAGCTTGATCGAAACCGGAACTCGATGACGACGGAATATTCGATCAATAACGCGCGATATCGCCTCGTCGGCCTCGATGCTTTGCATGCGCACGCCGCGTACCGCCTCGGATGCCATCGAGCCGGTGGAGTCACGAATGATGTCGGGCAGGTCAACCGCATCGATAACCTGTTGGGCAAGTGCGGCGAGATCAAGTCGATTGATGACGGCGTAGACGTCAAGGCGGCCGGCCACCGCGTCAATATCGACGTCGCGGACGACGGCGTTGAGGTCCACCCGTTCCCGGACGATCGCGTTGAGGTCGATCCGATCGAGGACCGAATCCACGTTGAGGCGCCCGGCGATCTTGTCGACGTCTACCCGATCAACCACCGCATCGAGATCAACGGTGGCGACAATTGCTTCGACATCCACGTGCTCTTTCACGATGGCGTTGAGGTCGAGGTGGTTGAGCACCTGCTCGACGAGAACGGGGACCAGGAGGTCAAGACTTCGCTCTATTGCCAGGCCGCCCCTGATTCGTTCCTGTTGTCCGCGCCGCTGAAGCGCTTCGATGACTCGAGCTGGTTGCCAGGCCGACGGCACCAATGGTGGTCGTAATGCGATTCCGAGGACGGGCCTGGCTATGCCGCGCATCGCGTTGACGGTGCGCAGCGTCGCTTCGCCCACGACTGCGGCTGTGCCGGCAGCAAGGTTCCATGTCGCGTCATTGGGAAGAGCGCGCCTGCCGATGTCGACTACTCCGTTGGTTAGGGAAACAAGACCAGTCGGAATGCCAGGATTAAGCTCAGGCTGGCGGCCAGCCGATATATCCATGGGCAAACTCCTGGCGCAACTATAGTCCGCTGGACCGTTCCCCAGGGGTTCCGCAATTCAACCCGATATCGCACTGCCGGCCATCGAGCCGAGAAATCCTAGGAGTCCAGGTGGATTGCGCGCCCCTCAATTGCTGACATGTCGTCTGCTGCTGTTGCCAGCAGCCGGTCTGCAAGACCCTTGAGCGCCCGGGCAACGGCGACCTCATCGCCGATCTCGGGCACGTTGGTGTCACCGGGTCTCAGTCGCGCTGCCCCTCGACTGTCGAGCAACTTTTGGGACGCACCGTGCAGCACGGCGTGCGCCGTCGTGCTGTCTTCGCCCTCGGACACGTAGAGGTCCACGTGCCACTTGCGCACCTGCCCCGCCGATTGCAGCCCCTCGGCCGACATCTCGGTTGCTGGAGCTTCGTGATCGATGTGGGAGTCCGGTCCCGGAAAGAACAAGCTTTCTCGCCCGGTGTCGGACCAACGCACCACAAAAGGTGGTTCACCGTTTTGCCCGTGCACTTCGACGATTTCGCCGTCCCTGACGGGCGCGCCTAATTTTGCGCCGGCTACGACTACTCGATCACCCACTACCGCGTGCACGATCGCCCTCCTTGCCGATCCGCTCTCTCGCCGCATTGCGGTCTGTCACTGCCATTGTGTCCCGCATGTGCCCCGATTCGACAGTGGTGATTCATGCGTGCGGCGGCTCCGGTTCGCGCCATCCCAGGTTGATCGCCATCTGTTCGAGCACGCCGATCATCGTTGTGTAGTCCGCATCGCTGATGCCGCGAGCGATCTCGTCGTTGCTCGAACGCAGCACCGGTTCCAGGCGCTCATACGAGGTGCGGCCGCGATCGGTCAACTCATACCCCTGCTCCCGCTGGACCAGCCAGCCGCTCTCCACCAGCTCCGCCAAATCCTCGACCAATGTGCTCGCCCCAAGCTCCGCAGGAAACGGTGCCAAGACCTCGTCCAACTCATCTTGTGCTGCCGGTCGGGTGCTGAGCAGGTTCATGACCTCCCATTGGCGCCGAGTGATCCCATGCTCTTCGAGAGTTCTGGTGAAGTGCTCGTTGATCAACTTGTCGACGAGCTTCAGCCAGAAGTCAATCGGACGTGAGGCGGCCATGGCGCAGAGCGTATCGGTGTGGCGGCGGGCGGTGATCCCCACGATCATGTGCCTATGGCTGGTGCGCCCGGATCAACCACGGACAGCACCCTGCGGCTCTTCCTCTGTGGAGATGTGATGCTGGGCCGGGGCGTCGACCAGATTCTCCGTTACCCGGGTGACCCTGCGCTGCTCGAAAGCCATATGCGTGACGCTCGCGGCTATCTCGATCTCGCTGCAGCGGTCAACGGCGCAATTCCCCGTCCAGTGGATTGGGCGTGGCCTTGGGGAGACGCGCTAGAGCTGCTGAATGCTGCGAATTGCGACGTGCGGATCGTAAATCTCGAAACCAGCATCACTACCAGCGGCGATTTCGCCCGCGGCAAGGGAGTGCACTACCGGATGAATCCGGCCAATCTTCCGGCGCTGACCGTGGTCAGGCCAGACGTCTGCGTGCTGGCGAACAATCACGTTCTCGACTTCGGCAGTGGCGGGCTTTTGGAGACCCTGGATGTGCTGTCCAGCGCCGGTCTGCAAACCGTTGGTGCGGGCCGGTACGCGGCAGAGGCTCAGACACCCGCCGTGGTGCCAGTCCCGCGTACGGGCGGCAGAGTGATCGTCTTCTCATTCGGCACCCCGTCGAGCGGCATTCCGCCCGACTGGGCCGTCACCTCCAGGGACGCTGGCGTGTATTTGATATCTAGGCTGTCCGACGTTCAAGCCGATCACCTTTGCGACCGGGCACGGAGAGTGCGGCGTCCGGGCGATGTGGTGATTGCCTCGGTGCATTGGGGTTCCAATTGGGGCTACGACGTCGAACTTGATCAAATTCGGTTCGCGCATCGGCTGATCGACGGCGGCTTCGATCTTGTGCACGGTCACTCGTCGCACCATCCACGGCCCGTCGAGCTCTACCGGCGGAAGTTGATCTTGTACGGATGCGGTGACCTGATCGACGACTATGAAGGGATCCGCGGGCACGAACAGTATCGTGACGATCTGCGGCTGCTGTATC
Organism: Actinomycetota bacterium; assembly: GCA_046732135.1. Taxonomy (GTDB): domain Bacteria; phylum Actinomycetota; class Actinomycetes; order Propionibacteriales; family Propionibacteriaceae; genus Microlunatus. Next base: position 23,469 of record JBKPML010000075.1, on the reverse strand, counting down.
TAGCGCATGTCGATCAGACCTCGGGTCGGCTTCTACAGCTACACATGGCACCGTTGCAATCGCGTCAACTGCGGTTGCAGCTGGCCTCGGCCAGAGACGCGCAGTGGCTCCAGACCATCCTGGACAACGTGAGCCGGCCGTTCGGGACTCGGATCGAGTTGGACTCCGAAGGCCAGCTGACCGCCGGTTTCAGCCGACGGTCTACTTCTTGATCAACTTTCCGGAACCGCTGATGTCCTGGCTGACTTGAGGATTTCCGGTGTAGGTCGCCGAGCCGCTGCCGCTGATTTGTACGTCGAGCTTGTCGCTCACATTGACGGTGGCCTGGCCGCTCCCGGAGATGTCGATCGTCGCACTCTTCCCGGAGAGGTCGGCGGCCTCGTAGCTGCCGGAGCCGGACACGTCCAGCTTTTGATTATCGGCCCGTCCTGCGGCGGTGACCTTGCCCGAGCCGCTGATATCGATCTGGAGATTGGACGTTTTGAGCTGGGATGCGCGTACGGTGGCCGACCCGGAGATGCCAAGGGCCGTCAAGTCCTTGACCGTCATGGTGTATTTGATGGGCTTGGTGGTCCGGATGAACGCATTGCGCTTCTTTTCGAGCTTCAGGGTGCCGCCACTGACTTCGCTGGTCAGCAGTGGCAGAAGGTTGTCTTCCGCCGAGATGGTCAGTGACTCGGTGCCAGTCTGCTCGATCGACAGCTCCCCGACGCCGGAGATCTCCACAGCGTGGAATCCGCTGACCGGCCGAGATTCGGTGGTAACTGTGCCTGAGCCATTGGTGACCGTGCATGCGGTCACCAGCAGCATCACGACAGCTGTCCCGAGAGCAAGACGTGCGCGCATGGTCACTCCCTTCAGTCGTGTAATGATCATTGCCGACTACGCCTACGGTGGCTAGCAAGAGACCATTGACGGTGGATGGCGATCCCCGCCGCGGCCTGCTCTTGCGGGTTGTGCAAGCTGGGTCATCGTGAGTGGTCAGATCGTCGAAACGGCCCGGCGGGTTTTCGGTCATGAGTCGCTTCGGCCGGGGCAGTACGAGGCGGTGCGGGCCCTGCTCGACGGACATGACGTGCTGCTCGTTCAGCCAACTGGCGGCGGCAAGTCGCTGGCGTACCAGCTGCCTGCCGTGCTCATGGAGGGTCCCACGCTCGTCGTCTCGCCGCTGCTGGCCCTACAGGAGGACCAGACAACGCGGCTGGAGGAGTATGGCCGCCAGACCGTTGCCCGGAGGGTTAGCTCCGCGGAGACGAAAAAAGAGCGGAACCAGGCACTGGGTGATGCGGCTGCCGGACGGGTCGAGTTTCTATTTCTAGCGCCCGAGCAGCTGGCCAATGAGGAAGTCCTTACCGCGGTCACCGCCATGCGCCCGACATTGATCGCGATCGATGAGGCCCACTGTGTGTCGTCGTGGGGCCATGATTTCCGACCGGACTACTTGCGTTTGGGCGAGCTGCTAGAAGGGATCGATGGTGCCCGCACTATCGCGCTGACCGCCACTGCGGCTCCTCCGGTCCGCAAAGACATCCTCGAGCGCCTGCGCCTGCGCGAGCCGGTGATTGTGGTAGGTGGCACCGCTCGGGAAAACATATTCTTGTCCGTCACCCGGTGCTTGGACGAGCCGGATCAGGAAAAGAAAGTCACGGAAGCCGTTTCGACGACGGCCGGACCTGGCATCGTCTACGTGGCAACGCGCAAGGCTGCTGAGCACTATGCCGAAGAGCTGCGAGGCCTCGGACTCCCTGCGGCCGCCTATCACGCCGGCCTGCCGAAACGTGTCCGGGAGGACGTGCAGCAAGCCTTCATGATCGGCGGGTTGGAGATCATGGTCGCCACCTCGGCGTTTGGCATGGGTATCGACAAGCCGGACATTCGGTTCGTGGTGCACGCACAGGCTCCGGAATCGCCCGATGAGTACTACCAGCAAGTCGGCAGGGCTGGCCGCGACGGCCAACCTGCTCTTGGGGTCTTGTTCTACCGGCCTGAGGACTTGGGGCTGGCCCGCTTTTTCACGGCCCCGATACCCAAGCCAAACAATGTGACCGCCGTTCTCGGTGCGCTCGCCGCTGACCCGGATGCGACCCGAGCTTCGCTGGCCGAAAAGGCTGGGATCAGCGCGCGAGCGGTTGGTCGCATCCTCAACCTGCTGGCCGAGACAATGCTCGATCCCGACACATCGGCCGTCGAGCAGCTGATCGCGAGGGCTGAGGCCTATCGCTCGATCCAGAAATCGCGCATCGAGATGATGCGTGCGTACGCCGAGACGACAGGTTGCCGGCGGCAGTTCCTGCTGCAGTACTTCGGCGAGGCGGCTGCCGGACTATGCGGCGACTGCGACAACTGCCGCGCCGGTAGGGCCACCGACGAAAGGTCGCCTGGACCGTTTGCCGTTGAACAGGAGGTTCGGCATGACACCTTCGGCACGGGCGTGGTGATGAGCCTCGAGGGCGACGAGATCACCGTACTTTTTTCCGATGTGGGTTACCGCACGCTGTCTCTACCCACGGTGCTAGAACGGCAGCTGCTTGTCGCAGTCGACGCGCCGTGAGGATTTTGATGTGGGATGTGCACGGCGGCTACACCGATTCGCTGGTCGCGGGTTCGCACGAGTACCTCTTCCTGCCGCCGGATGAGCGGGGTCGCGGTGGGTTGGCTCGCTATCAGGGATCTCCGCCCGCCTCAACTCGGGAGGTGACAGCGGACGAGCTGCGCGACATACCGCCGGATGTGGTCGTGTTCCAGCGACTGGAGGAGCTGGACATCTTTCGCCAGCAAATCCGCCGAACGCCAGGTGTCGATCTTGGAACCATCTTCCTCGAGCACAACACGCCGAAGTATGACGTGCCCAACACTCGCCATCCGCTGACCGACATGCCTGGACTGCAGATCGTCCACGTCACGTACTTCAACGACCTGTTCTGGGACTGTGGGGACACGCCGAGACGGGTGATCGAACACGGAATCGCCGACCCCGGGCAGCGCTATCAGGGTGATCTGGACCGGCTCGCATTCGTGGTCAACGAGCCCGTACGCCGGTGGCGGGTTACGGGCACCGACCTATTGCGGCACTTCGACGGACTTTCCATCGACGCGTTCGGCATCGATGCGGATCTGCTACCGAATGCGCTGGAGCCGACGGCCGCTCAGGTCAGATTCGCCGGAAATCTCCGCCCTGAAGAGCTTTACGACGCCATGGCGGCCCGTCGGGTGTACCTGCACCTCAACCGCTGGACGTCTTTGGGACTGTCGCTGATTCAAGCCATGCTGCTCGGAATGCCCGTGGTCGTGCTGGAGACGACGGAAGCGCCTCGAGCGGTACCGCCGCAGGCAGGTGCGTTGTCCAGCGATGTGGGAGAGCTCATCCGGGCGGCCCGCATGCTGCTTCACGACCCGGACGAGGCAGCACGCCGTGGCCAGAATGCCCGCGCGGCCGCGCTTGAGCGATACGGCATCGACCGCTTCCTGTGCGATTGGGATGCCGCCTTTGCCGACGCTGCGCTGTCATGACGGTTCTGGATCAAGTCAGCGCGGAATACGCACGAAGGTTTGCCAGCTGAAGATCCCAGCACGGATGACGGTCAGTGGGTGCTCGAAGCACCTCAAGGATTCGCTTTGCGCGGAGGAGCGGAATGATCAGATCCTCCTCGTCGGGCGGTACGCGACTTCCTGCAGCCCGGTAGCTGCTGAGGAAGTCAGCGACTGCGGCGTTGACGGTGCCAGCGCTGTCACAAAATGGCCAGATGCTGGTGGCGAGGTCCCACACCAGCCAGTCGATATCGGCCTCTTCCCAGTCAAGAAGGGCCGTGACCTCGCCGTCTTGGACAAGGACATTCCCTGGAAATGTCGTTGTGAGTCACGCCCACCGTGAGCTGTCGGGTTTGGTTGAGCTGTGAGATCAGCTTGATCATGTCGGCCCGAGCTTGGTGGATTGTCGGCAACCAGGCCTCGAAATTCGGTGGCATCTCGCGCACCGGAGGAATCGGAAGGTCCCCAATTCTGGCGTGACCGGGCCTAGCAGAGATGTTGATCTTGGTAGCGTGCAGACGGCCCAGGGCAGCCGCGACCGCACGGCGATCATTGCGCTGGGCGGGCTCCCGGATACGTACGGAGTGAGCCATACCGGTTGCCCCTCATGGACGAAGAAGGTCACGCCATTCCGTGCCGCCAGCGGTGCAGGCACTTCCGAAAGCCGTTCCGACACCAGCCCGACCAACCGATGCTCCCATTCCAGGCTCTCGAGATCGACTGGCGGATGCTTGATATGCAAGACAACTGGGGAAGGGCCTTGCAGCAGGAAGACGTCATTGGCATAGCCGCCGGTCAGCCTTGGCGCTTCGCTCGAAATATCCAACCCGTACCGCTGCTGGATGATGCGTAACAGATGGAAGGCGGGACCCGCCGCGTCAGCGCGCATCCTTACTTACTGCAGCGTCGATCGTCATGGCCGTTTTGACGCGGTAGCTGATGAACGTCGCGTACGGTGACTGTCGTGCGCTGAGGTGCTCAAGATCCAACGATTTCGAAAACCCTTCGAACAGGCGCTTCCCACCGCCCAGAACGACGGGCGCGATGACGATGCTCAGCTCGTCAACCAACTCCGCATCGAGCGCCTGGCGGATTACGTCGGCTCCACCCATGACGTGAACGTCCTTGTCCCCGGCGGCCTTCCTGGCTTGCTCGATGGCTTCTGACACGCCACGGATGAACGTGAACCCTTTGCCCTCGGGCTCCTCCTCCGGTCGATGCGTGACGATGAAGAACGGCATTCCCCACGGGTTCTCTCCTCCCCAGGCTCCCGCGGACTCGTAGGTCCAGCGGCCGCCGACCACCGCTCCGGCGCGCGACGACATTTCCGCCAGCCAGGCAGCATCCTCGCCCGTCGGCTCGCCCCGCTCCTCGGCGTATGTCCACGGTCCGCCGAACACCCAGTAGTGGAGTCGCTCGCCGCCCGTGCCCAAGCCGTTGCCAGGGCCGTCGTCCGGTCCGGTGATGTATCCATCGACCGATGTGGTGATTCCGGCCAGCACCTTGGTCATCAGACTTCCCCTTTCCGCTGCGATTTACCTCCTCAACTGCAGACCGGCCCGGCAGTCAAGACTCATCGGACAAGCGACTTGAGGCGTCGCTCGACTTCAACCGCCTGCTCCAGACGTGCACGGGCAGCCCGGACTACTGCTTCGATATCGATGCTGAGCAGACCGGGGTCGGGCCGCTTGGCGTGCGGATCCCCTATGGAACCGTCCCAGAGCACGGTATGTGGACCGTCGGGTGGCGGACCCCAGAGGCTTGGTGGGGTTGGGCCGAATAGAACAACCGACGGTGTGGCGTACGCGCTGGCAAGATGAGCGACGCCGGTATCGCCGCTGATCACGAGCTCGGCACTGGCGATCAAGGTGGCCAGCTGAGCAAGATCAAGTTTGCCGCAGAGATTACTGGTGGGCGGCAAGCCCCCGGATCGGATCACCGTCTCGGCGGTTCGATCCTCACCCGAGGTGCCAGTCACCACAACCGGAAGTTCGGTATCTGCAAACTGGCGGGCCACAGCCCCGAACCGTTCGGCCGGCCAGCGTCGCGCGGGGGCGGCCGCACCAGGATGAAGGACAATGGCGCCGGATACCGGCGGCGATAGGTCAGGTGTGGCCAATCGGAGATCAAGGGGGTCACTGGAGATGCCGGCGAAGTCAAGGAGCCGGCACCAGCGATGAACCTCGTGTACTTCATCCAGCCAGTCCGGCCCGGCCACCTGGGGCCGGAGCGGGTGGCGGTGGGTGATCAACTTTGTCGCGCCGCTGCCCATCAGATCGTCGATGCTTTCGGGGCCGCGGCCGTGCAGATTGACGGCAAGATCGGGCTCGGGCGCGGTGGGAGTGAGCCGACCCAAGCTCTCGGTTGCCAGCAACCGATCGACTGCGCCAGTGAGCGGCAGAAGCGGCTGTAGATACGCCGGCGCGGCGAGAGTCAGCACTGCGTCTGGATACGCCGACCGCAGGCCCCGATATGCCGGTACACCAGTGAGAAAGTCCCCGAGGCCGAGGGCACGCAGAATCAGGACGTGTCGCACCGTCAGGGCCAGGAACCCTCGGTTGACGCGCAGACCACCAGCTCGCGAACTTCGCAGCCCGCCGGTTGGCTGAACGCAAACACAACGGCTGCGGCGACGTCGGCCGGCTGGTTGAGCTTCGCGTCCGGCGGTGGCTTGTACTGCTCCGTCCTGTCGTCGAAGAAGTGGGTGTGCATACCGCCCGGGATCAGCAAAGTAACGCCGACCTCACCGGCAGTCTCGGCGGCCAAGGCTCGGGTGAAGCCGACGACGCCAAACTTTGAAGCGCAGTATGCAGTGGCATCGCTCACCGCCTTGATGCCCAGAGTCGACGCGCACGTGACCACCCGACCATGGCTGCGTTTCAGGTACGGCAGCGCTGCCCGGATCACTGCGGCAGTCCCGATCAGGTTGACCTTGATCACTCGTTCCCAGTTGGCAGCTGGAACTTGATCAAGGGGACCGCAGGAATCGATGCCAGCAGCGGTGAACACACCGTCGAGCCGTCCCCCGCTGGCGGCAACAACGGCATTCACCGCTCGTTCGGCAGCACTGGAGTCGGCGAGGTCCACCCGCTCGTACGGCACATCCTCTGCTGGTGCTGCAACGTCCAGGACTAGTGGTGTGCCACCGGCCGCGCGTACGGCTGCCACGGTCGCCGCGCCGAGTCCGGATGCGCCGCCGGTTACCAGGATGGTGCCCAGCGTCGCCTGGCCGTCAATCGAAGCAGCCATTGCTGGCGAGGAGTTGGGCATGGTGGATGTGGTCATGAAGCCTCCTGGGGAACGCTGGATCTGGGTGGTTGGGCAGACGGGCGCTGCAGTGCGGTTCCGACCAGCCGGCTTGTCGAATAGCCGGGCACTACTGGGACAAGGACGACCTGTCCACCGAACTGCCGGACGATTTCGGCCTCGGGCATTGGTCGGTTGGCATAGTCGGTCCCTTTGACCCAGATATCTGGCTGCAGTTTGGCGAGCAGCTCCGCCGGCGTGGATTCGTCGAAGATCGCGACGCCGTCAACAGCGGCGAGCGCGGACAGAACGCGGGCTCGGTCCTGCTGCGGAACGACCGGCCGGCCCGGACCCTTGGCCCGGCGCACCGACACATCGGAATTGAGGCAGACAATCAGCGCGTCGCCGAGCGCCCGCGCCTGTTCCAGTAGGCTCACGTGACCTCGATGTAGCAGGTCGAAGCAACCACCTGTCGCGACGAGTCGCCCACCCGTGCGCCGGATGCGATCCGCCAGCTCCAAGGCATTCCGGCGCTCCGCTGCCGCACCGGACCCTGGCACCTGAGCGGCCGCAGCGGCAGTTGAGAAGGACGCCGCGGCTCCTGCGTTCACATACGTGGCGGCTCTGCTCACTGCTGCTCTGACCGCATGCTCGGAATCGGAGCCACTTCGAAGCGCCTCGGCCGCCGCAACCGCGAAGGCATCGCCGGCGCCGCACGTGTCCGGCCGCAGCCGCGCCTGGCGATCAAGGAGGGGCACCGTCGTGGTGATCAGGGAATCGGCGGAGGTGACGGTTGCACCACGATCGCCGCGGGTTATCACCACAGCAGCAGCCTGCCATCGCTCGCACAAGAGGCGGCCCTGGGTCTCGGGCTCGTCCGTGCCGCTGAGCTTGGCGGCCTCGGCCGAGTTCGGAGTGACCATGGCACATCGTGCGACTGGATCTGCGCCAAGCGGATGAGGATCCCAGACGACCGGAATCCGGGGCGCGCTGCGAGCTAACTGCTCACGTACAGCCGGCAATCCAGCGACTCCTCGACCGTAATCAGACACCAGAATTGCTCCGGCCTGATCAAATAAGTCAGTGATCAAGGACGGCACTTCGACGCCTTCCGCTCGGCCGTCGCCGGTGTCAAGTCGCAGCATCGGCATACCTGCAGCGGAAACCCGAGTCTTGCAGGCGGTCGTCCCGCGGAGACGGAGCGGTCGCAGCTGGACCACCGACTCCAGCAGCTCACGGAGCTTGTCGCCTGCATCGTCGGTGCCTATTGCGGTGATCAAGATCACTTCGCGGTTGGACTGAGCTGCGATCAGCGCAGCCAGCCCGGCGCCTCCAGGCCGATGCCAAGTCCGCTTTACATCAACGACGGGTACCGGCGCTTCGGGGCTCAGCCGGTCAGCGGATCCTTCGATATCGACATCGAGCAGCGAGTCGCCGACGATCATCAGGGGCTCGTTCGTCACGTTGGAACTCCGAGAGCGCTGTCGAGCGCGAGACACAGCGCATGCACGACCGAAAGATGGATTTCCTGAACGGTTGCGACCGTTGGTGCATCAATTGGAATCGCCGAGTCGGACAGCGCAGCCAGCGGGTTGGGCGCCGGCCCGGTCAGCGCCCAGACCGTGATGCCGGTCTCGAGGGCGGCCTTGGCCGCCGCGACCACGTTGGCGCTCGTGCCGCTGGTGGAAAAGGCAACCAAGACATCGCCCGGCTGGCCGTGTGCCCTGACTTGGCGGGCAAAGATCTCCTCGGTCCCGTAGTCGTTCAAGATCGCCGTCGTCGCGGCTATATCGGCGCCCAATGCGATCGCCGAGAGCGGCTGGCGGTCGTAACGAAATCGGCCGACCAGCTCACCGGTCAGGTGCTGGGCCTCCGCCGCACTTCCGCCATTGCCGCACGCCAGCAGCCGGCCTCCGGCACCGAAGACGTTGGCTAGCTGGTCCGCCCATGCGGCAATGACCGGGCCGAAGGGCCGAGCGCCATCCGCAGCCAAGGCCAGCGCCGCCAGGTGATCCTCGACGAGGTGGTGGCGTGCGGATTGATCAATAGAGCTCATGCGGCACCAACTCCGGTGAGGCGAGCCTGTCGACGGCAGCAACGACCTCTTGCGGCCGGATCGAGGTCAGGCAGGGATGGCCGGGCACGGGACAGACTTTGGCTCGCGAGTCGCGACAAGCTGCCTCCTGGTCGCCAAGGACAGCTGAGGCCACACCGTACGGCGCCCAACTTGCGGCAGGCACGACCGGGGCGAACAGCGAGACAACCGGTGTGCCAACGGCTGCTGCCAAGTGAGCGGGACCAGTGTTCGGGGCGATCACAACCTGCGCGCCGTCGAGCACCGCGGCAAGGTGTGGCAGGTCGAGCTGTCCGGAAAGGTCCAGGGCGTCGCCGTCGGCAACGCTGGACGCCAAGGTGGTCTCCGCCGCCGAGCCGGTAACGACTACCCGATGGCCGGCATCAGCCAAGGCAGCAACCAGGATGCGACTATGGGTTGCAATCGGCCGGCGTGAGCTGGCCGAGGCACCCGGATGGAAGACGACATACGGACCCGTGCCGGTCCACGGCGTCGCGTCAGGCAGCGGCCGCCGTACGGCCAGCCGAGCACCGCGCTCGTCGGGCAGGAAGCCAGCGGCTTGGGCAAGGGACAAATTGCGCTCGGACTCCGGCGGCGAGCCTGCAACTCGATGGCGAAGATCAAGCAGGGAACCGGGGTAATCGTCGCTAATCGCGCCAATCCAGTCGACTCCGGCCATCCGCAGGAGCAGCGCCAGCGGCAGCGGCGATTGGTGGAATGAGGTCAAGATCAGGGCCGCGTCTACTCCTGAGTTGTGAACCGCATCGATGAGCGCTGTCATCTGCTCCAGCCGTACCGGCTCCGGCTCGAAGACGACCCACGGAGCATCGAACTCGATCACGTCGTCCAAGCCAGGAAGTAGCAAGGCGTCGGAACGTCGGCCGCGGCCAACCAGCATCGTCACCTTTGCGGCCGAACCAGCGACAGCCCGTACCGCAGGACCGGCGAGCAGCAGATCACCGAGGCTGTCGAGCCGAGCAACGAGTACGTGGCCACGACGGGCCGGGTCGGGGGCCCAAGTCACGCCAGCCGTCCCACACTCTGCCGTACGGCAGCGGTCAGGGTGGGTGCTACCGAGGCAACCACGGCTGCACGGTCGATTTCGCTTCGCCGGGTCGCCGCGTTCGGTACCAGCACCGCGCGAGCTCCCGCAGTCAGCGCGGCATCGATATCGGCTCCCGTGTCGCCGATGAGCAGGCAATCCTTGGCGGGCAATCCGAGCGCCTCGGCGGCGGCGGCCACCATGCCGGGCGCCGGCTTGCGGCAGGAGCAGGCGTCGTGCGGGTGGTGAGTGCAGAGCTGCCAGGTGTCGAAGGGTCCCAGCAGGGATTCCACCTGGGCATTCACCGATGCGAGCTGATCAGGAGTGATCAAGCCGCGGGCCACTCCAGACTGATTGCTGATCACGCCGACAGCGATGCCATTGCGGCGTAGTGCCGCCAAGGTCTGACCGGCCCCAGGCACAGGCTGGACGCGTCCGGGGTCGGCCAGATAAGGGACATTCTTGATCAATGTCCCGTCCCGGTCGAACAGGACAGCCCTCGGCCGGTTGTCGAACTGCGGACATCGCCAGTTGGCTCGTCGCACGGCCCACTCGCCCCGTAGCCGATGCGCAATGGCTAGCGGTGGTATTGCGGCACTGGTGGCCAGCATGGTGCCGACCTCGCGTGAGGTCCGCGGCCCGGGAAGGATGCGCTCTATCGCAAATTCTGCCGTCAGGGCCGTCCATCCAACGGCGAATGCAGCCAGGACACGAGGACGCCGGGTGGCGATGGCGGCCAATGCCCCCGCCCCGCAGGCGACTGTCATCGCATGGACACCGGTGCGGCCACGTCCGGCGGCGATCAGCCTGCGCCAACCTTTCCCATACTTGGCGAGCATCAAGGCGTTGTCGGCATTCCCGGCTTGAGCACGCAGACTGCTGCGCCACCCCCCGCGGGAAGTGAGGGGATGGGTGGTCACCCGATCACCCCACAGGATGGAATATCCGGCGCGGACCGTCCGCAGCGCCAGGTCGGAGTCTTCGCGGAAGGCGCGTGGAAACCGCTCGTCGAAGCCGCCGGTAGCCATCAAGGCCGAGCGGCGGTATGCCATGTCGGCAGTAATCCATCGTGCACTCACCAAGCTGGTGGTGTGTCGCTGCTCGTCGGTGGGGCGCCGTCCGGCCGGGTGAGGCACGTGCAGCCGGGCCTGGGAAGCAGCGACGCTCGCCGGCAGCTCGCGAAGATCGCGGACGAGCTGGGCGCACCAGTCGTTTGGCACCTGGACGTCGTCGTCCAAGAACGCCACCCACTCCGACTCTGTGGCCCGCCAGCCCGCATTCCTCGCTGCTGCCGGCCCCCGACCGTGGCTGCGCACCACCACGAGACGGGCCCGCGTCTGTGGCAACGGCAGATGGGGTGCGGGATCCCGCCGATCGTCGGCGACCACGATGCACGCCGGCGCCGGCTCACCGTCAACAGCGGCGATCAGCTCACGCAGGCTGGAGCGACCGATTGTCGGGATGACCACTGCGAAGTCAACAGAAAGATCCGTCGTCGCGGCGGTCATCGGCGCAGGAGATAGGGCCCGATGGCCAGCGCGTCAATTGGCGCTGAGCCGAACAGCTCCAAAGCGTCACGTGGGCTGTCAACCATGGGCCGCCCGGCAGTGTTCAAGCTTGTGTTGACGACGACTGGTATGCCGGTGAGCCGATCGAAGGCCGATAGCAGCGAGGCCATGCGGTCATCTTCCGCTCGATCGACCGTCTGAATTCGGGCCGTACCGTCGACGTGGGTCACTGCTCGCAGCCGATCCTGCCACTCTGGCGCAACATCGTGGACGAAGAGCATATACGGGCTCGGCACCGGACCGCGGGTGAAGATTTCGGCGGCTCGCTCAAGCAAGACCATCGGCGCGACGGGCCGGAATTGTTCGCGGCCCTTTATCTCATTCAGTCGCTCGACGTTGTCCGCGCGCCCGGGATGAGCCAACAGCGAACGGTGGCCAAGTGCCCGGGGACCGTACTCGGCTCGGCCCTGGAACCAGGCGACAACACCATTGCCGGCGATCACCTCGGCGGCGGCCCGTGCTATGTCGTCCGGTCTTTCGTACGGCACCCTGGCGTTGATCAAGATCTGTTCGAGGTTTGCGTCGCTCCAGCCGCGCCCGAGGGCGGCGTTAGTCATCGGCACTATGTCCTCGCCCGACTCCGCGACGAGGGTCAAGGCAGCACCGAGCGCCGTGCCCGAATCGCCCGATGCCGGCTGGACCCAGATCTCGCGGAAGGGGCTTTCGGCGAACAGTCGAGTATTGGCCACGCAGTTCAGCGCCACTCCACCGGCCAGGGCAAGCTTGTTGTTGCCGGTCCGCTCGTGCAGCCAGCCACATAGGTCGAGCAGCACTTCCTCGAGCACAGTCTGCACGCTGCAGGCGAGGTCAGCGTGCCGCTCGTCGAAGTCGGCGCCGGGCTCGTGCAGGGGCGCCAGAGCTGCCCAGTCGACGGGCTCGGTGCGGAAGCCGCCCTCGCCGGTGGCATAGACCAGGCGGCGGAAGAGCGAGATGTGTCTGGGCGTCCCGTACGACGCCAGAGCCATCACCTTGTACTCGTCACTCGATCGCTCAAACCCCAGATGTGCAGTCAGGTCCTCGTACAGCAGGCCGAGGGAATGCGGCAGGCGCTGGGAGGCCAGGAGGTCGAGCTTGCGGTCGCGATACTCACCGGCCAGCATGGCTGTCGCCTCGCCACGGCCATCGGCAACGAACACCGCGCAATCACCCAAACTCGGACCCGGTCCGAATGGTGCTGCTAGGCCGGCCGAGGCGGCATGGGCAACGTGGTGCCGGACAAACGCAAAGATCTCGGGTGAGTAGCCAGGGAGCACCGTCTTCAGGAACTGTGGCGCTCGGGTCGCGTAGGTAGTGCGCAGTTCTTCCCACGCCGGGTCAAGTCTGCCCGATGCCGGATCGACCAAAGCCGGATCGTACGAGTAGCCGACTCCGTCCAGATCAGCTGCTTCGAGGCCCGCCTCGGCCAGACACCACGCGATGGCCTGCTCAGGAAGCTCCCACGTCGAGAACGGCACTGCTCGTTTGGCGTGCTTGCGGCGGCTGAAGCGCTCCTCCTCGGCGGCGGCAACGGTACGGCCGTCAACGACCACTGCCGCAGCAGAGTCGTGAAACACCGCATTGATGCCCAGAACTCGCACAAGGAGAAGCGTTACCCATAACCGGAAGAATGAAAATACCTAAAGGTAATTAACTTCTCTGCGGCCTGCTGCGACCAGCTGAGCGAATATTTCCGAGGTTGCCGCCACGACTCGGTCCCATGAGTAGTGGGCAAGCACTCGTTCGCGTCCCGCGCGGCCGAAGTCCGCCCGAAGATCGGAATGATCAAGAAGCAGTCGCACGGCGTCGGCAATCGCGATCGGCTGGTGGGGTGGGACCAGAATGCCCGTACGCTGATCGGCGATCGAGTCCAGCAGGCCGCCGACCGCGCTTCCGACGACCGGCACGCCACAGGACATCGCCTCGAGTGGCACGATGCCGAAAGGTTCGTACCACGGCGCGCAAACCACCACATCAGCCGATCGAAGCAGTCGGGGCATCTCGGCTCGCGATATCTGGCCGATGAAGCGAATCCGGTCGGCAACGCCCTCCGTGTCCGCGAGCTGGCCCAGCCGGACACGTTCAGATTCCGAGGCCACGTCGGCAGGGCCGTCCCCTCCAGCGATGATCAACTCCGCGTCCGGCAACCGCGACATAGCCTCGATCACCGTGCCCAGTCCCTTGCGCGGCACAAGGCGGCCGACGCTGAGCAGCCGGAACTTGGCCTTCCGTGGGAACGGAAATTCGCGGTCGGACCGGCTTGCGCGGGTGACCGGCGCGAAGTGCTTGACATCGACGCCACACGGCACGATCGAAATCCCGTCGGCACGGATTCCCATCAGGCCCAGCTCGGCCACCTCATCCCGGCAGGTCGCGATGATGTGATCGCACCGGCGGCCAATCGCTGCCTCTACCTCGATCCGCTCTTCCGGGCTGGTGTCCGCAGGACCTTGATGGCGCTGCTTGACCGTGCCCAGGGCATGGAACGTGATCACCACTGGGAGTTCGAGCTGCCGGCCGACCTCGGCGGCCGCCCAGCCCGACATCCAGAAATGCGCATGCACGAGGTCGGGACGCTCAAGATCGAGATTCCTCCGAAGCTCGGAGGCGAATACCGACATATGAGCCCAGAGCTCGTCCTTCGGCACCGGTCGATCAGGCCCTGCGGTCAAGTGGACCACGCAATAGCCAGCGTCGGTTGTCACCTTCTCTGGTAGGTCGGCGGAGTCGCGCCTGGTGTACACGGCTACCTGGTGACCCAGCCGGACGAGGCCCGCAGCGAGCTCCGCCACGTGCACGTTCTGCCCGCCCGCGTCAACCCCGCCGATCGCGGCCAGCGGACTGGCGTGCTCGGATACCAGGGCGATATGCACGGGCCCTCCTCCCGACGGACCTGCTAGTTCGGCTGGCCCGACGCTACTCCGGCCATCGAAGATCATTCATCTCACGATGTTTGAGCCGGGCCCGAAACGGGCATACCGGCACTGTCCCCAACCACACTCGAGGAGGTTTGCCATGGCAACCGGCGAGACCGGTTTCGACGACGTCAGCTACGACCTCATCAGTGTCCAGTACCACTCCCTCAAGGCTGGGCATGACTACGGGCAGTACGTCCGGGATGCACGCAACGCTGGTCAAGATGAGATCGCCGAGTTCTTTGAGCAGGTCATGAAGGAAGACTCAGAGCGGGCAGCCCGCTGCCACAAATTCCTCATGCAGTTCGCCGAAAGCGGCGCCTCGAGTGAGGTCCTACGTTCCTGAGGATTCCGGCAAAGGAATCACCCCCCGCGGTTTACACCGTAAAGGACGGGGTAATGTCAATTTGGCGCATCAACAGATACGCCTCCCGCTGCCCGGGTGCCGACGCAGCCCGAGACTGCGGGACGAGCAAGAACGGAGCTAAATGTGAGTAACCCAACGTACGGTCAGGGTTCCGACCCCATGACGTCTGGCGGCTCAACCGAAGGCGCCGTCCCGGAGCCTTACTCAACCGATCAGCCGGTCTCGTCTGAGGCCTACACCGATGTTCCGTCCCAGCCGGCAGATCTTTCGTACGGCACGGTGGATGAGTCGTCAGCTGACTCCGGCGGATCCCGCTTTTCGGAGACCAGGGACACGGCCAAAGGTGAAGCCGGCGCGGTCAAAGACACTGCAGTTGACGCCGGCAGGAATGTTGCCGCCACGGCTCGCGATCAAGCAGTCACGGTCAAGGATGAAGCGACCACACAGGCAAAGAGCCTTTTGGGCACGGTCAGCGATGAGGTCCGTAGCCAGGGTCGCACGCAGCAGTCACGACTAGCCGAAGCCGTTCACTCCATCTCCAAAGAGCTTGGCTCGATGGGCGCCGGCACCGAGCAGTCGGGACCCATGAGCGACCTGGCGCAGCAGGCCTCCCGGAAGACCGGCGAAGTCGCCCACTGGCTGGAGAACAAAGAGCCAGGTGACTTGCTGGAGGACATCCGCTCGTACGCGCGCCGTCGCCCGGCGATGTTCCTTGGGCTATGCGCGTTGGCCGGCATCGTGGTAGGCCGGCTCGGGCGCAGCGCGGTTGCCGCGAACACAAGCCTCGATTCGAAGGACGAGTCGCCTCAGTATGGCTACGGTGGATCGCTCTACGAGAGCACGCCAGCCAGCTACACCACAACTGTTCCGGACACTGGTTATGCGACCGGCTACGACACTGGCTATGCCACGAGCGGTGGTGGCGAGGAAGCCAGGCGTTCCATGGGTAGCTACGCCGAGGGCAGCATGTCGGAGAGCGGCGGCACAAATGCGGGCGACGAGGCGCCGTACGGTGGACAGGGTGATCTCAACCGATGAGCACTGAATACACACCCACGCATGCCTCCACAGAGCCAAACTCAGTGGTAGATGCGGCGCGCGAGGGATATTCCACTTCGCGGGGAGCGATGGAGTCCGAGGACGGCCGGAGCGTCGGCCAGATCCTCGGTGACGTCAGTCGCGACGTCTCGACGCTGATGCGCCAGGAAGTCGCACTGGCCAAGGCAGAGCTACGGCAGTCGGGTCAGCGGGCCGGAAAGGGCATCGGCCTGCTCGCCGGCGCCGGCGTGGCTGGGATCTTGTTCCTGGTCTTCGTTTCTCTCAGTGCCGCCGTCGGCCTCGGCCAATTCATTGGCGAGGGTGCGCAGCCCAGCGGGGTTCAGTGGGGTGCTTTGATCGTGGCCATCGTCTGGGCCATCGTCGCCGCGATTCTGGGGTCGCTCGGCCGCGCTGAGATGAAGCGAATCCGCGGCTTGCAGCAAACCACCGAAACCCTGGGCAAAGTGCCGAACGCATTGAAGGGCCAAGAGGAGGAAAATCGATGAGTGTGAGCAACGACCCCGATGAAATCCGCGCCGACATCGAACGCACGCGGGCCGAACTGAGCGACAACGTTGATGCGCTCGCGGACACCGCCAACCCGAAGAACATCGCGAAGCGGCAGGCCACCCGGGTGAGGGAAGCCGCCGTTGGAGCTAAGGAGTACATCATGGGATCTTCAGACGATCCGTACGACTCGGGCCGGATGGGTGACGCCAAGGCCGCCGTTTCCGATAGGGCGGCTGCTGTTTCGGACAAGGCCAGTGACGCGAAATACGCGCTGCAGGACAAAGCCTCGGCGGTGGGCGACGCAGTGAGCAGCGCTCCGGCCCAGGTTAAGCAGAAGGCTCGCGGCAACCCACTGGCTGCCGGCTTGATCGCTTTCGGGGCCGGCCTGCTGGTCTCGGGCCTGATTCCGTCCTCCGAGAAGGAGCAGGAGGCAGCGTCAAGGCTTCAGGAGAAGGCAGAGCCGCTGAAGGAGAAGGCGACTGAAGCAGCCAGAGAGGTTACCGCCAACCTCAAGGAGCCTGCGCAGGAAGCTGTTCAGTCGGTCAAGGACACCGCGACCGAGGGCGTGCAGGCCGTCAAGGATGAGGGCGCGTACGCGAAGCAGGACGTACAAGACCAGCTGCAGGATTCCAAAGACACCGTCCGGGAGCAGGCGCAGTCAGGCTGAGCGCGCCAGTCCGGTGGCGCTCGGCGGACGTGAGAAGGAGTTTCGCGGTCCATGGCGACAACCGATAGCCAAACCGGTGAAGAGCGCAAGGTCGAAAGCGGTGGGGTGCCCGGCGGTGAAGCCGAGCGCCCCACCGAAATCCCACCGAAGGGTTGGCTCCAGATCGCCAAGCGCGGCTGGAAGGAAGCCAAGGCAGACCAGGTTCCGCTGCTCAGCGCTGGGGTTGCCTACTACGCGTTCCTCGCGCTCTTTCCCGCCTTGATCGCGATCGTGTCTCTCTACGGCATTTTCGCCGACCCGCACACGATCGCGACTCAGATCGAATCGGTCGGCAAGACGCTGCCGCAGGCGGCGCGGCAACTGATCGTCGATCAGGTCAATCAACTGGCCGCCAGGCGGAGGGCGCTCAGTATCGGAGCGTTCGTCGGCATTGTGATAGCTCTGTTCAGCGCCTCCGGCGGCATGCAGAACATGATCACTGCGGTGAATACCGCATACGACGAAGAAGAAAAGCGCAATTTTCTCAAGAAGCGCCTGCGTGCGCTCATTCTGACGTTCGGCGCGATCATCTTCATGGTGATCATGCTCGCGATTGTTGCCGGGCTGCCGCCGCTGCTGGAGCAGTTGTTTGGTGGGGGTGCGATCCGGTGGGTGCTCCAGGTTCTCGGCTACGTCTTGCTTTTCGTTCTCGTCACGTTGGCGCTTGCGATCCTCTATCGGTTTGCTCCTGACCGGGACGCGCCCAAGGTGAAATGGGTCTCTATCGGTGCGCTGGTCGCCACGGCGATCTGGCTGGTCGCCTCGATTGGTTTCTCGATTTACACGGCAACGCTGGGAAATTACGCCAAAACGTACGGGACCTTCGCCGGCATTGTGATCTTGCTCTTGTGGTTATGGCTCACCTCGTACGCGATCCTGCTCGGGGCCGAAATCAACGCCGAATCAGAGGGGCAAACCGTTGCCGACACAACCAAGGGTCCAGAAGAGCCACTTGGCGAGCGGGGCGCCGTCAAGGCCGATTCCACGCCGCCGGAGGAGCCAGAGCAGGCGGGATCCGAGACGGCGGGCGACAATCGGGCGGATCGGCGGTGACCGCGTCGCGGCTGCTGACCTGCTCTGCCGAGGACGTTTTCGCAGTTCTTGCCGACGGCTGGCTCTATCCGCTCTGGGTGGTCGGAGCGTCACGAATGAGAGCCGTCGATGTCGACTGGCCGGCGGTCGGTTCCAAGCTCCACCACTCGGCTGGCGCCTGGCCGCTGTTGATTGATGATGACACCGAGATGCTCAGCTACGAGCCGCCTCGGGCCATGGTGGTGCAAGCTCGTGGTTGGCCGACCGGCGAGGCACGGGCGGAAATTACCGTCGCGCCCTCAGCAGGCGGATGCACGGTCTCTATCGACGAGGACGCCTCCAGCGGTCCAGCACTGATGGTGCCCAAGGCGATACGGCAACCGATCATCACGTTCCGGAATCAGGAGTCACTCCGGCGACTCGCTTATCTCGCCGAGGGCCGCGCTCGCCATTAGCGTCTCCTGACCTTGGTGAACGGCCCAACTTGGCATGCAGCAGCGCCGCCCGGGCCGCATTCATACCGCATGCACCATGGACAGATCCGCCGGGATGGGCTGATGCGGAGGCCAAGAACAGACCAGAAATCGGTGTCTCAGCACGGCCGAGTCCCGGAATGGGTCGGAATATCACCTGCTGGTCTAGTGCCGCTGTGCCGCCGTTGACCGAACCACCCACCAGGTTGGCGTTGCGGGCCTCAAGTTCTCGTGGGCCGAGGACGCGGCGGCCGAGGATGCGCTCTGCGAAGCCCGGGGCGTGCTGCTCGATCCTGGCTTGCATCCGATCGGCGAACCGCTCAGCCTCGCTGGGGTCCCAAGCGCCGGTCAGTTCACCAGCCGCGTCGGAGCGGGCCGCTTGCGGGACGTGGCTGTAGGCCCAGAAAGATTCGGTACCCGCGGGCGAGCGGGTCGGATCTGTGGTCGTCATCTGGCCGATCAATAGGAAAGGCTTGTCAGGGATGATGCCGCCACTCAACTGACCAGATGAAGTGGCCAACTCATCGATGGAATCAGCGATGTGTACCGTTCCTGGAGCGTGCGGGGGCTGGACAGCCCAGGGAACTGGGCCGTTGAGCGCATAGTCGACCTTGATCGTCCCCGGATCCCGGCGGAACGCCCGCATCTTCGCGACGGTGCTGGATGGCAGGTCGTCGAGTGAGACCAGCGTGCCGTAGAGCTGTTCGGCGGCCACGTCTGCCAGCACGGCTCGGCGGACCTTGATCAATTGATCGAGCACCTGCACTCCGACTGCCCGGGCGCCGCGGATCTCGATCTTGTCCACTCGAGCATTGGTTTCCACCTGCCCACCCGCTGCGAGAAGTCGCTCGCACATCGCCTGGCTGAGCCTGCCGGCACCGCCTTCGGGCACCGGGAAACCGACGGTTTGGCCAAGCATGATCAATAGCAAGCCGAGGAAACCGGAGCCGGCGGCATCGAGCGGGATGTCGGCATGCATAGCGTTACCGGCGAGCAGCAGCTGGGCGCCATCGCCGCCGAACGCATCCCCCAACAGCGACGAGGCGGGGGTGAGCATGGATCGTACGAACGAGCGACCCCCGACCCTTGGCAGCTTGAGCAAAGCCTTCAGGCCCGGCCGCAACGGTGGAAACGGCCTGACCAGGCACTCGACCAACGACGGACCAATGATCTGCCATCGCTCGTGCAGTGCCCGCCAAGCCGCGCCGTCGCCGTGATGTTCACCGTCCAGCAAGTCGGCGCTGACGTCGAGATCGCGGTGCAGCATGACCCAGGATTGGTCGCGGCGCGGATGTCCGAGCACCGCGGGCGCGTGCACCCAGCGCAATCCGTAGTGCTCCAGACCGAGCCCGCGGATCACCGACGAAGCGGCGCCCATCGGGTAGAAGGCGCTAAAGGTGTCGGAGACGAAATCGGGATGCAGCTCCCGATCGCTGCGGACAGCGCCGCCGACGTCAGCCTGAGCCTCCAGCAGCAAGGTGTCCCAGCCGGCGTCGGCGAGCCGGTTCGCGGCTACCAGACCGTTGGGGCCGGCCCCGATGACGACCGCGTCCACCTCACGTGGTAGCGCCATGATCAGGGTTCTCGTTAAACCGATCGGCCGCGCGCCTGCCGAGCGTGGTGATGGCGTCGGAAACCCGCCGACCTGAACTGCTCAGCCGCTGCGCCGCCTGCCAACCCTCGATTGTCTCCGTTTGACCCGCATTCGCTCGTGGCAAGGCGCGAGCGGCCAGTCCGAGGAGAGCCGCCGTGACGTTCGGGAAGAGCGCGTCGATTCGCCAGCCAATTTGGGCCAGCGGCGTGGTGACAACCATGGCCCGTCCGGCCAGCACACCGGTGATGATCTGGTGTGCTGCGCGCTCGGCGTCCATCGACAGCAACGGCATCGATGACGCGGCCGAGAACCACGCATACTCCCAGCTCTGCCTGCCAACAAACTGAGCACGGATTGGCGATCCCGTCCGCATCAGACCGGGCGCGACGGTGGTGACCGACACGCCGGACCCAGCGAGTTCCGCACGCAGCGCCCGGGTGAAACCGACCGCACCAAACTTGGCCGTGCAGTAGGGCAACAGGTGCGGTACGGCGACCAGTCCGCCGACGGACGTAATCACGCCGATGTGTCCCCGGTTCCGCTGCCGCATCCGCGGGAGGACGGCGAGAGCGCTGTGAATCGGACCCCACAGCATGATGTCGATCGCAGACTTGAAGTGCTCGCGGGCTAGTGCCGTCAACGGCCCAACCTGGATAACTCCAGCGACGAAGATCATCACCTCGATCGCGCCTTGGGCCCGCTCGACGCGATCCACCAGGTCTTCGACCTGATCGCGATCCGCCACATCGCAGAACTCGCTCACCACTTCGTAGCCATGGCTTCGAAGATCGGTCGCGGCGCGCTCCAGCTCATCGGTTTCATTGGCACTGATGACCAGGCGATAACCACGACGTCCGAGCTCGCGGGCGAGGAGCAGGCCGAGGCCGCGGGAGGCGCCAAGGACCAATGCCAGTGGCAGGATCGGGGCGGCAGCTGGTGAGGTCATGGTCGAGGGTATCGACCTGCTCAGCGATCTCTGTACCGACGGCCTATTCTCCAAACAATTTGTCACGTCTTGGTGCCACCCGGATGGCCTGCTTGATCACCAGACTGTAGATCACCCGTTCTCCCACCGTCGATTACCCAACGTGAGTGGAGGTCACGCCCACTCCTCAGGCAACCAGCGCCTTTTCGGCTCCGGCTCCGCTCAAGGCCCGTACCGACAGCTCGTCGTAACGTTCCGAGGGATGGACTTCCTTGCTGAGCAACGTACCGACCAGGCCGCACAGGAAGCCGAACGGGATTGAGATCAGCCCTGGGTTGCGCAGTGGGAACCAGGCGAAGTCGGCGCCCGGGAACAACGACGTTGGCGTGCCGGAGACCACCGGCGAGAAGGTCACCAGCAGCACTGCCATGATCAAGCCGCCGTAGATGCTGAGGGTCGCACCCATCGTGTTGAACCGCTTCCAGAACAGGTTGTACAGCAATGCCGGCAGGTTCGCCGATGCCGCAACGGCGAAGGCCAGTGCCACCAGGAACGCGATGTTCAGCCGCTGGGCAGGAATGGCAAGCAAGATGGCAATCGCTCCGATAGCGAAGGCCGCAATCCGCACGACAATCAGCTCACTTCTTTCGCTCGCCTGGCCCTTCTTGTATACGTTGGCGTATAGATCGTGGGCGACCGAAGAAGCTGACGTGAGAGTCAAGCCGGCGACCACGGCGAGGATCGTGGCAAAGGCAACCGCCGAAATCACAGCGAGCAAGACCGAGCCGCCGAGCGTTCCCTCGCCGCCTCCGACCGCCTGGGCCAGTAGGGGCGAGGCGGCGTTGCCGGCCGAGGTCTGGATCTGGCTGCCCTTACCCGTGTCGACGAGGGCTGCGGCACCGAAGCCCAGCACCAGCGTCATCAGATAGAACGAACCGATGAGTCCGATCGCCCAGAGCACCGACTTCCGGGCCGCCCGAGCGGTCGGTGTCGTGTAGAAGCGGATCAGGATGTGTGGCAGACCGGCGGTGCCAAGAACGAGGGCAAGGCCCAGGGACAAGAAGTCAAACTTGCCGATCAGGTCTTTACCGTAGAGCTGACCCGGCTGCAGGAATGCATCACCCTTGCCGGACTTCTCGGCTGCTGTTCCCAGCAAATCCGACAGGTTGAAGTTGAACTCGATCAGCACCAAGACCGTGATCAGCAAAGTGCCGAGCATCAGCATGACGGCCTTGACGATCTGCACCCAGGTTGTGCCCTTCATACCGCCGAAGGTCACGTAGATGATCATTAGGACGCCGACCGCAACGATCACCAGGTTCTTGAGAGCCGGGTTCGTCACGCCGAGCAGCAGACCGACGAGGCTTCCAGCGCCCACCATCTGGGCCAGCAGGTAGAAGATCGAGACCACGATCGTCGATGTCGCGGCGGCGCTGCGAACCGGAATCTGTCGCATCCGATACGCGAGTTGATCAGCCATTGTGTAGCGGCCAGAGTTCCGCAGCAGTTCGGCGATTAGCAGCAGGGCCACCAGCCATGCCACCAGGAACCCGATGGAGTAAAGGAAGCCGTCGTAACCGAAGAGGGCGATCGATCCGGAGATGCCGAGGAACGACGCAGCTGACATGTAATCGCCGCTGACCGCCAGGCCGTTCTGGAAGCCGCTGAATGAGCGCCCAGCTGCGTAGTACTGGGCCGCGGTCTTGCTCTGGCGGGACGCCCAAAACGTGATGTAGAGCGTCAGCGCCACGACGGCCAAGAAGAGGCCGATCGTCAGAGCACGGTTGCCGGTAACGAGTGGAATCAACAGTGCGGTGCTCATCGGCCCGTCTCCTGGTCGAACTCGTCGCGCAACTTGGCCGACAACGGGTCGAGTGACTTATTCGCGTGCCGGGCGTACAAGTAGGCGATGACAAAGGTCGAGACGAACTGGAGCAGACCGAAGATGAGCGCGACATTGATGTTCCCGATCACCTTGGTGTTCATGAAGTCACGGGCCCAGTTGTTACAGACGATGTAGAGGATGTACCAGGCCATGAAGGCGATCGTCGCTGGAAAAGCAAAGCTGCTGTACCGGCGCCGCAGCTCGACGAAGTCCGATTCCGTAGCGATTCTGTTGTAGACCTCGTGATCATGAGAGGGAAGTCGGTCGGCTTCTCCCGACCCGTACACCGGCGTTGTTCGGTCAGCCATGGGAACCTCCATCACCTATGCATTGACAGGACCTTAACCCCCATCGGTCGGGGCAGCACCTTCGGGTCCTAGCGTCAGAGCTGGATTTGAAGGGCTTCCCTGTCGTCTTCGAGAACGAGCCCGTCGTGGTCCACGACCGCCTTCCAGCAGGAAGCTTGATATGGCAGTAGCAGGGGCTCGGGCGCCCGGGCCGATGAGTCGTAGAGAGCGCCGACCTCGGTGAGGAGTTGCTCGCGGACGTTTTGATCCAGCCGGCCTGTTGCGGGTCGCCGTTCGACCATC
>JBKPML010000074.1:0-38326 GCA_046732135.1 Actinomycetota bacterium | reverse complement strand
ATCTCGTGTGCAGCCCCGTGACTGAGAGCGTGCTGCTGATGAGCAACTGCCTCTTCCAGCTCCGCGCGGGTCGGCTTATGTAGCGTGTCGACAAAGTAGAACCGGGTCGCGCGACGGCGAAGGTTTTCCAACCTGACCTGCCGGTCCGAATACTCGCCGTCTCCATTCCCAGCGACCGGGGCTATGGCGTTTTGCTCTGCCTTCTGAGTCAGCGCATATTGCTCGCCCACCGTGATCGGCCGGTGCCGTTCGTTGTAGCGCCCGGTCGTGTCTCGCTCGATGACGCCGGTCTCGGCACCGTGGAGCAGCCGATCCTGATCGGAACGCTGCAACCCGATACAGATCCGCTTGGTCAGCAGGAAGGCGATGACGGGCGCCACAAACACAGCAATCCGTAGGAACCACGTGACGGCGTTCAACGAGACGTCAAACTGGGTGGCAATCAAGTCATTCCCACCGCCGAGCCAGAGCATGCCGTAGGCCGTCATGGCAGCGACTCCCAGTCCAGTCCGGGTCGGGTTGTCGCGAGGTCGATCAAGCAAATGGTGCTCCGACTTATCGCCGGTGACCCATGCCTCGATGAACGGGTATAGCGCCATGCCGCCGAAGAGCAGGGTCATCGGCAGCGCCAACGGGATGAAGATGTTCCAGGACCAGGTTGTTGACCCGAGATGCCACTCCCAGCCCGGACCCGGCATGATTCGGATGGCGCCCTCGGCAAAGCCCATATACCAGTCGGGCTGGGATCCCGCAGTGATCTGGGCCGGGTTGTACGGCCCGAAGACCCAGACCGGGTTGATCTGCATTATCGCGCCCATCAAGGTCACGACACCGAAGACGATGAAGAAGAAGCCGCCGGCCTTTGCGGCATACACCGGAAACACCGGGTAACCGACAACGCTGTCCTCAGTGCGACCAGGACCGGGAAACTGAGTGTGTTTGTGATAGAACACCAGGGCCAGGTGCACCGCGACCAGGCCCAAAATCAGGGCCGGAAGCAGCAGGATGTGGACCATGTACAGCCGGGGCACGATCAGGTCGCCGGGGAACTCGCCGCCGAAGATGAAGAATTCCAGCCAGGTGCCGATCAGCGGAGTGGCCCGGATCGCACCATCCAGGAAACGCAGCCCGGTGCCCGACAGCAGGTCGTCTGGCAACGAGTAGCCCATGAAGCCCTCGAAGATGCCCATCACCAAAATGCCAACGCCAATCAGCCAGTTGATCTCGCGTGGTTTGCGGAATGCGCCGGTAAAGAAGACCCGGAGGCTGTGAATAAGCATCGCGCCGATGAACAGCATGGCCGCCCAGTGGTGCATCTGGCGCAGCAGCAGACCCCCCCGGATATCGAAAGAGAGCGCTAGCGTCGACGCGTACGCCTCGGACATCGGCAACCCGCGAAGTAACTGGTAGGTGCCTTCATACTCGACTTCGGCCATGGAAGGCTTGAACCAAATACAGAGGAAGACACCAGACAGCAGCAAGACGATGAAGGAGTAGAGAGCGATCTCACCCAGCAGGAAGGAAAAGTGGTCGGGGAAGACCTTGCGGAAGTAAGGTCGCAGCAGACCGGCCAGGCCGATCCGCTCGTCTGCCCACTTGACGGGTCCTCGAGCGATCCGGAACACGGGGCCGATCTGCTTCTTCGGCACCTGTGCCTCGACCGACGAGCTCTCGGGCACGGTGATAGCCGGCTCGGGCATTAGTTGTCACCTTCTTCAAAGTCTTGCCGTGAATCCCGCTCGAAGAAGCTGGGTCCGACCGGGACGGTGAAATCGCTCCGCGCCACCAAGTATCCCTCGGCATCGGTGGTGATCGGCAGCTGCGGCAGCGCGCGTGCTGCTGGGCCGAAGACCACTACGCCCGAGTTCCCGAGGTCGAAGGTTGACTGGTGGCATGGGCATAACAGGTGGTGTGTCTGCTGCTCCCACAAGCTGATGGGGCAGCCAACGTGGGTGCAGATCTTTGAGTAGGACAAGATTCCGCCGATCTGCCAGTCGCGGCGCGAATCGGGGATCTTGATCGTGTTCGGGTTCATCCGGACGATGATGATGGAGGCCTTGGCCTTCTCGACCTGAAACGCAGTGCCCTCCAGGTCCTTGAGGTTATCCGGTTGGCCATTGATCAGCTGGCCGATCTCGATGTCTTCGGGCTTGATCGGTTCAAACGTCACATCATGAACGAGCCGGACGCCCTCTGCCCAGATCGTCCCCTCGATGGTCTCGGCACGCTTCTTCTTCGTCGGCCAAGGGCCAAGGTCGGCTAGGCCGACGAGCATAGGAACGAAGACAAAGCCAAGAGCCGCGAGGAGGGTACGGCCGATGATCTTGCGCCGCGTGAGCCTAGACTCGGCGACCACGTTGTCGAGCTCGGTGAGCACCCACTTCTGGTCCTCCGGTTTCGAGGTGGCACCATGCCGAAGATCGACCATCTCTTGGTCGGCCATCAACGTCCGCGCCCACTGCACGGCACCAATCCCGATGAACAGCAACGAAAGACCAAAGGTCACGCCGAGGCCAAGATTCCGAGCGTTGGCGCGCATTGGCCCGAAATCGAAGAACCAGTCCCCCGGGACGGCGAAATACACCACGGCGAACCCGATGGCAAGGATCGGCACCATGCCAAAAAGGAAGGCGACCTGCCGGGTGGCGCGGTCTGCAGCCCTAGGATCGACGTCGGTCAGCCGCGGCAGATGCTCCGGATGACCGGGATCGGGCACGGGATAGCGCGCTTCGTCGGCCTCGGTGAGGTCGTGGCCGTGATGGTCCGTGCTTGCAAGGAGGGGGCTGGAACCGGTGTCTTCTTCGGTCACTTAGCTTTCGCCCCCTTGGCAGTGATCCAAACGGCAAAGAAGACCAGTGATCCAATGCCGACGATCCAGGCCCACAATCCCTCGCTCACCGGTCCGAGCCCACCGAGCGCCAAGCCGCCGTCTGTCGGGCGCTCGTGCAGCGCATTCAAGTAGCCGATAATCGCCTTCTTGTCTTCCGGCGTCATGACCTCGTCGGAGAAGACCGGCATCTGCTGCGGACCCGTCAACATGGCCTCGTACAGCCTCTTGTCGCTGACTCCGGCCAGCGCGGGCGCATATTTGCCGTGTGGCAGTGCCCCCCCGGCACCTTCGAAGTTGTGGCAGGCGGAGCAGTTGGTACGGAAAAGCTCTCCGCCGCGCGCGAGGTCCTCGTCACTGAGCCCAGCGGGTTGGTATTCGGCTTCGTTTGGAATCGCCGGCCCCGGACCGAGAGACGCGACGAACGCGGCCAGGGCTGCGATCTCCTCCTCGGTGTAGCGGTTGGGTTTGACGGGCGCCTGCTCACCGGGGCGGGACATCGGCATCCGTCCGGATGAGACCTGGAAATCCACTGCTGCGGCTCCGACGCCGATGAGTGGCGGTCCTTGAATGGTCTCCGTGGTCTGGCCCTCACCATTCAGCCCGTGACAGGAGGCACATCCAACCGCGAAGAGCGCCTTTCCTTCCGCGATCTGCTGACTGTTGCCGTTGTCAGCTGAAACCCTTTCAGCAGGCGCGACAGCGTTGTAGAGACCGCCGAGGACGAACAGCGCGAAAAGCAGCAATGCGACCTTGGCAACTGGATGCCGTCGTCTCGAGGACAGGAATCGCACGGGCTCCCTCTCGGTCGGTTGCTGCTCGCTGCTGGCCTATTGAGTTGTCGATCAGTGGTCGGATTGCCGGCTACCTCAGGATGTAGATAACGCCGAACAAGGCGATCCAGACCACATCTACGAAGTGCCAGTAGTAGGACACTACAACGGCGCTCACTGCCTGCTCGTGGGTGAAGGTACGGGCGAGGAATGTCCGCCCGAGCAGGAGGACGAAGGCGATCAAGCCGCCGGTGACGTGCAATCCGTGGAAGCCGGTCGCGAGGTAGAACACTGACCCGTACACGTTGCTCGAGATTGTCAGACCCTCGCTGATCAAGGCCGCGTACTCGTAGACCTGGCCGCCGATGAAGAAGGCACCCATCAGGTAGGTGAGCACGTACCACTCGCGAAGGCCCCACTGCCGGAGGTTGGCTACAGAGCCGGTCCGCTTCACCTGACCTCGCTCGGCCGCGAAAACACCCATCTGGCAGGTGAACGAGCTGGCGACCAGCACGGCAGTGTTGATCGGGGCGAATACCAGATTCAGCTTTTCCGTTTCGGTGTCCCACAACGAGCGGGTTCCCGCCGCCACAGCCTGGGCGTCGGTGACATTGCGGATGGTGAAATAGGCCGCAAAAAGAGCGGCGAAGAACATCAGCTCCGAGGCCAGCCAGATGATCGTGCCCACTGCGACAAAGTCGGGGCGGTTCTCCCGACCCCGTAGCCGCACCTGAGGAATTGGATGCAGCGCGCTGGCCGGCTTCGTCATCGAGCCGCTGACGGCATGGGTGTGAAGGGCCACGGGCTCATTATTGCGGTATCGCATCCCGAGGTCACCCCTGGGCACGACATTGCAGATAACGACTTTGACGTGGCCTGTCGGCCATCACGATAGGATCGACCGGCTCCGCAAGGTACAAGTGACAATCGGGGAGAAGCAGGCGATGACCAGCGACCAGCCGGGCGCCCACGCCAGGGAGTCGGCGCCCGAAGAGTTGATCATTCTGCTCTACTCGTCGGATCGAACCGTTCGGGAGAACGTTCGGCTGGCGCTTGGTCGCAAAGTCGCTGCCGACCTGCCGCCCGTGCGGGTCGTCGAGGTCGCGACCCAGCCGGCAGTCATTGCGGCGATGGATGGTGGCGGCATTGATCTCGCGATCCTGGACGGTGAGGCGGTTCCGGGCGGCATGGGACTCTGTCGGCAGTTGAAGGACGAGATCGCGAAATGCCCGCCGATCCTGGTGCTGACCGGTCGACGAGACGACGCATGGCTTGCCACCTGGTCGCGAGCTGACGGCGTCATTGGACATCCCGTCGATCCGCTGCGGCTGCCAGCTGCAGTCGCCTCAATGCTGCGGGTTAGACCCGGCAACTCATTGGCACCCCGTGGCTGAGGTCACGCCGTTGAGCTGGCCGGAAGTCTTGGCCGGCCTACTCCGCGGAGAGGATCAGACGGTCGAGGCCGCGCGTTGGGCCATGGAGCAGATTCTGCGCGGCGAGGCAACGCCTTCCCAGCTCGCCGGATTCGTCGTCGCGCTGCGTTGTAAGGGCGAGACTGTAGCCGAGATGACAGGTCTTGCCGACGCGATGCTGGAATTCGCCACCCCGATCGAAGTCGCTGGTCACGCAGTTGACATTGTCGGATCCGGCGGAGACCGAGCCCACACCGTCAACATTTCGACGATGGCCGCAATCGTCATGGCGGCGGCTGGCGCCCGGGTAGTGAAGCACGGCAATCGGGCGGCCTCATCGGCGTGTGGTGCAGCCGACGTGCTGGAAGCGCTGGGAGTCGTACTCGATCTCGCGCCCGAACATCAACAATCGGTGATCGACGAGGTGGGGATCGGCTTTCTTTTTGCGCTCCACTATCACCCGGCATTGCGCTACGCATCGGCGACGCGGCGGGAGCTCGGCGTGCCGACGACCTTCAATTTCCTCGGCCCACTGGCCAACCCGGCACAGCCGATTGCCCAGGCCGTCGGCGTCGCCGACGCCCGAATGGCTGAGCTGATGGCCGGAGTGTTCGCGGCTCGCGGAAACCAGGGTCTGGTCATGCGTGGCGATGATGGGTTGGATGAGCTGACAACCACGACAAGCTCCACCCTCTGGGTTTACCGGGATGGAGAGGTAGTTCGTAGCCGGCTTGATCCGGCGGATCTGGGCGTACCCCGAGCTCGGCGGGCAGACCTGGTCGGAGGCGACGCCTCCGTCAATGCCCAAGTCGTTCGAGACCTGCTGGACGGCAAGCCCGGGCCGGTGCACGACATCGTGGTATTGAATGCGGCCGCCGGCCTGCTGGCTGATGCCAAGCCGGCTGCCGCCGAGGTGGTGGGTCAACTTCGCCGGCACATGGACCGGGCCGAGCGGGCCATTGGCTCCGGCGCTGCCAAGGCGAAGCTCGCCGACTGGGTTACCGCGACGCAGGCGTACCGCTGATCAGCTGACCCCCAGCGTGTCCAGTGCCGCGGATGCCATAGCGCGGATCTCGGGTCTCGCGTCGTTTGGAACTGAGCTGATGGCCGCAATCAGTGACCCATCCTCACACCGCACGAGCCACACGACCGCTTGGTCATAGCTGCTCGGCAGGCCCTTGGCTGAGTAATGCACGTCGGCACTGAATTCCATGCCGGCATGCCCGCCTACCGCTCGATCCGCTGACTTCAGCCGTTTGATCTGCGTCTGGTAACCGCCGAAGAACCTATCTCCGAGTTCCTTCATGACTCCAGTGCCGGCCTGCTCGAGATCGGAGCCATCGGCCAGCTCTGAACTGATCTGTGCCAGTGCGACGGTGGCCTGCCAGTCATGGTGTCCGTCGTAGTCCGAATGCACGTCGGCATTGGCGAGAAAGATCACGTCCACCACACCGTCGATGTGTACCGGGTCGGGGTAGAGCTCGTACGGCTCCCCGGGCAGTGTCATCGTTGCCTGTCCGATCCGCGCTCGACCAGTGGATGTGTCCAGACCGCCCGTGGCGCTTTTGATCGCTGGGGCGAGGCTCGCGGAATGCGCTGTCTCCGTTCGGTCTCTCGGCACCGGCTCACGCCAGATCAGTAGGCCGATGCCGACGCCAACGCCAGCGAAAAGCACGACACCTACTGCGAACATGATCGCCACCTTCGCTGGTGCTCTCCGCGCCGGGCCCTGCTCATCCGGCCAGCCGAGTGGCGTGGTCGTGCTCACATCTGGCGAGCCTAACCCGGGCGGCAACTGCCCGTACTCGGCAAAAAACTCGGTCTGGCCGTAACATTCGGCCTTCTTTCAAGGCCTTCCTCTATAGGAGGAATCAAAGGAGAACCGGATGGCCACCCAGAAAAGGCGCGTGCACGCATGGATCGACGCGGCACCGTTCCGGGCCCACGTTGCTCATCTGATGGCAGCTGCCGACTTGACCCCCGGAACGCTAGGCCTACTCATGGGGGTGTCGCCCAGGGTGATCACGCGGTTGATGGCCTCGCCGGACGGCGGTGGGCCTGTCGTTGGAAGGATCAGTCGCGAGATGGCTCGGCAGCTCCTCCAAGTACGAAACAGCGACGTCCGAGCGCTGCGGTATCGATTGGTTGCCGCTGCGCCCGTGACCAGGCGACTTCGCATGTTGCGACGGGTCGGATGGTCCGAATCCCGTCTGGCCACCGGACTGGGCGTGGACCGAAGATTCTTAACTGCGCTGCTTGACGGGAGCGCAGCTAGGTGCAGCGCCCTCGTTGCACTGCGGGCGGCTGCGGCCGCTGGCACTGTCGGCGTCACCGGTTTCGACGACCTCGGAGCTCTGATCCGCAACGTCGCATGAGCTGCGGACTCTCTAGGATCACCGGGTGCCCGGCATAGCGAGCGTCGCCCTAGCCGCCGCGTTGACGGGACTTGCGACGGCCGCCGCGGTCCGACCAGTGCTGCTGGCACTTCCGGAACCGAAAGGCCGGCTCGACAAGCTGGCCTATCGATCATTGCCCACGGCGAGATTTCTGATGGTTTGCGGTGCGCTTGCAGCCATCGCAACTGTCCTGACCTGGCAGAGCGTCCCGCCCGCCACGCGACCGCTGTGGATCGTGCTATCAAGTTGCGGTGTCTTGCTGGCCGTGATTGATGCGAGGACGACATGGCTCCCGCTCCGACTCATCCAAGCTGCATGGCTGCTCATGCTCCTCGGTGCCATTGCCGGCTGGGGATTGGGTGGCGGCTGGCAGCTCCTTTTCCGGGCAGCGCTCGGGGGTGGTCTCGCTGGAGGCCTCTATTTCCTCGGTTGGCTGATCACGAGGGGAGGCTTTGGGTTCGGAGATGTCCGATTTGCGCCGCTGCTTGGTGCCGCAGCTGCGGCAAGTTCATGGCGGCTTCTCGTCTGGGCACTCACCTTGGGCACTGTCGTTGGCGGCCTCTACGGGTTGGTACGCCTCACTAGGCGCCGAAGAGGACCCTTCCCGTACGCACCATCAATGCTGGCTGGCGCCTACCTCGCGGTTGCCGCCTCGTGGCTGAGTACGTAGAGCAGGGCCTGCGCATAGGCATCTGCGACGACCTGTTCGGGCTCAGTGTGATGGGCTTTGGCCGGCCCACTCACGGTCACAACGAATCCCCCCGGTGAGGCGTCGAGAGACAAGAAATAGTCGCCAAGCAGCTCACGCAGCTGATCTTCGCGGGGAAGCCAAACGACATCCGCAGACTCGACAGAGTCCAGCGCCCATTCCACGGTCCCGTTGAAGTGAAACCTCGACTGACCCTCTCTCACGACAAGCTCGACAACCATGTCGCTCACCAGAAAGACGGAGTCTGAGATCTCAGGCTTAGGGATGAAGAACTGGTCACCGTTGGCCGGCGTCCACTTCAGGTAAGGCGACAGCTGGGTTGCGAGTTCGCGCGAGATCACAAGGGGACGGTGCCTTGGCGGATTCAGCGCTGTGCGCGGACGAAGCCCGCCCGCTCAGCAGCCTCCACGCTGTTGAACCAGACTTCTCCCGTTGTCCGTGCGTAGCCCGCCGATTGGGGAAGGTGATACTTCTTCGAGCGCTCGTTGCCCTTGATGGTGTACCCCTCGGGCGGCTCCACTCCGATGTAAATGCCCTCGCCTTCATACTTGGGCCGCTCGGTCGCAGCAGGTTCGGGCGACGTATCGGTTGTCTCAGTGCCCTCTGGCAGACCTTCGCTCTCGGTCGAGTAAACCAGCAAGGCATCCTGGTCGGCCTCGGACGGCAAGGTATCGGTTCCTTCGGCGCTCGAGCTGTCTGCGATGTCCGAATCTCCTCCTGGTGCGCCGAAATCTTCGGCCGCAATGCCGGAGTCCTCGGTGGATGCACCGGTTTCGTCCGTTGCTGGCATCGACTCTTCGGCCGCGGCGGCCGCAGCGGCTGACGAAGCCGCCTGGTCCTCGGGCACGGCCGCCTCATCAACTGTCGTCGGGCCGCCCGTTTCAGAGGCGGTCGTCTTCGGCTGCGGCGGGGTATAGGGCGCGCTCGGCCGTGCAGCCTGCCAGTCGGCGTCGGCCCTACCGAGGTACTTGCGGGCTAGGACGCCCGCGGCGCCCGCGAGCGCCGCCACGAGAGCCAACCCCCAGAGCCAGCGGCCCCTCTTCTTTGCTGCCGGCGGCGGCACGACAAGCTCGCCCTTGGCGGCCGCGATCGTAGCCTGGCCACGCCTGGCAGCTTCGGCAACGAGAGGAGAGCCGGCGGCAGCAGCCAATGCCGCACTCAACTTCGGCACCAGATCCTCGGAAACCTTGTGCTGGCCGGCCTCAATAACCGCATCCAGCTTTGGGCTGTATTTCTGGACCGCCTCCTGGGCAACCTTCGCGCCTCGCTTCTTGGCGCTCGCGGCGACTGGACTGACCTTTTGCGCCGCCAATTGGGCGTACGGCGACACGCGGTCGATGGCCGACTGCGCGTAAGGGGAGACCCGCTCGCGAGCCACCTGCGCGTAGGGGCCGAGACGCGCGCCCGCCTGCGAAGCGAGCGGGGCGATCCGGTCGGCGGCAGAGTTCGCAATAGGTCCGACCCGGTCCGCCGCTGCATGCGTGTAAGGCCCGACCCGATCAGCTGCCGATTGTGCCAGCGGTCCAACCATATGGGCGGCCGAATGAGCGAGGGGAGAAACCCGATCGGCGGCGCCGCCGAGCCGATCTGCAATTGCCTGGGCAAGCGGACCGAGCCGGTCCGCGGCGGTGTGTGCAACCGGGTCCATCCGATCGGCGGCGCCGTGAACCATCGGCCCGATCCGACCCGCGGCCATATGAACGAAGTCAGGCGGGAGAGCGGCCAGCGCCTTAGCGGCCTTCTTGCGTTCAGATCTGCGCGACACGTTTCCTCCGTAACGAGCCATAGTTACAAAACGCGGCCTGCTTCCGCGTCCGGGTCAACCGTACCGCCCGCGACTGCCGGTGCGGAGGGTGTTGCACCGATGTAGCAGGTCCAGGCCCTTGGCTGGCCGTGACAGGATGGCGGGGCAGACAATCAAGATCGCAACGAACAACATGGAAGGCGACCACTGAGGTGCCGAAGAATGCAACTTTGCACACCAACCAGGGCGACATCGTGCTGACCCTCTTCGAGAACCAGGCACCCCGGACGGTCACCAATTTCGTCGGGCTCGCCAGCGGAACCCAGGAGTATGCAGACCCAGCGACCGGCGATCGAACGACTGGAAACTTCTATGACGGGCTGACCTTCCACCGGGTGATCAAGGGATTCATGATTCAGGGCGGTTGTCCGCTGGGGACCGGAACTGGTGGACCCGGCTACACGTTCGCGGATGAGTTTCACCCGGAGCTGAGCTTCAACCGGCCTTATCTGCTTGCCATGGCAAACGCGGGGCCAGGTACGAACGGTTCACAGTTCTTCATCACCGTTGGCCCTACGCCACACCTCAACCGGAAACACACGATCTTTGGTGAGGTTGCTGATCAACCCAGCCGCAACGTGGTCGACAAGATCGCTCTGGTACGGACCGGACGCAATGATCGTCCCGTCGATCCCGTCGTGATCACCTCGGTCGACATCTCCGGGTGAGTCAGTCACCGCCGGCCGGTCCGGACTTTGCCGCGCCCGGATTCGTGGGGTGCTATCGGCATCCGGATCGGATGACCGGGATCAGCTGTCAGCGGTGTAAGCGGCCGATTTGCGGCGAATGTATGCGCCCTGCGTCGGTCGGCTTCCAATGCCCGAAGTGCGTGGCGGGCGGCCGAGTCCGGCAGCCGAGGACGGCTTTCGGGGCTGCCCTGAAACCGGGCGGCGGCAACATGACCAAGATCATCATGACGGCTCTCGCCCTCGTCTATGTGCTCGATCTGGTAACCCGGGGTTTGCTGAGCGGTCTGCTTGTCATGGCGAACGATTTCATTTACCTCGGTCAGTTCTGGCGATTGCTGACCGGCGCTCTCATTTCGGGCTCATTGATCGGCCTGCTGATGAACCTGTTGGTGTTGTGGATAGCGGGTCGAGCGATCGAATCGGAGTTGGGTGGCTGGCGCTTCGCGGCGCTGTACTTCGCTGGGGGTCTTGGCGGAGCGACGGTCGTCTTCCTGCTGGCACCATCGGCCGGAGCCGTAATCACCTCGGGTGCTGCTGTGATCGGATTGCTTGCCGCAAACGCGGTCGGCAAGCTCAAGAGTCATGAGGACATTCGCGCCGATATCGGCTTGCTGATCTTGCTTGTGCTGTACAACGTCCTCGTCAATTTCTCAGGCATGGGATGGCTAAGTCTGATCGGCGGCATCGCGGTGGGAGCGCTGGTGGGCTATCTGCTTGCCTACGCACCACGCAGCAACGGCAGCGCGATTCAGATTGTCGGCCTCCTCGGTGTGATGCTGGTCTGCCTGCTCGCCATCGTTGCCAAGATCGCAATCTTGTAGGCTAATGCAGCTTTTGCAGGCCTGCCTCAATGGGCGACGACTGCCCAGTGATCATCCGGCGCTGCCGATTTCGCCAGAGCAGTTGGCTCGAGATGTCGCGCGCGTGGCAGCGGCCGGGCTGGGGGCGGTTCATGTTCACGTCAAGGACGCATCGGGAGCTGACACCCTCGGTGGAACCGAAGTCGCGGCGGCGTTGGTAGCGATCCGGCTGGCCGCGCCCGAGCTGCCAGTCGGCGTGACGACTGGAGCGTGGGCAGTTGCCGATCCTGAGAAACGCGCCGAGCAGGTCGTTACCTGGCAGGTGCTTCCTGACTTCGCGTCCGTCAACTGGCACGAGCCGGGCGCTGTGCTGGTTGCAGAGGCCTTGCTGGAGCTGGGCGTGGGCGTCGAGGCAGGCCTTTGGCACTTGACTGCCGTCGAGTCGTGGTTGACGTGGCCGCATCGAGACCGGTGTCTGCGGGCACTGGTCGAACTCCGCGATGGTCTCGACCCGGCGCAGACCGCGGCCGAAGCGGATCGGTTGATGGCTCACCTTTCGGTTGCCGGCAATCGTGTGCCGGTCCTACTTCATGGTGAGGGCACCAGCTGTTGGCCGGCCCTTCGCTACGCGGCCGAACTTGGGTTAGCCACCCGAATTGGCTTGGAAGACACGCTGGCACTTCCGAATGGCTCTCCAGCAGCGGACAACCTCGCTCTGGTGCACGCAGCGCTGGATGCCATTGGGTCGATCCAGTGCAGGATTGCTGACTGCTACTAGCCGCCGAGTGAGAACGCCGCCTCAAGATCGTGGGCAGAGTAAGCCCGGAAGGCAATGTGGGTCTCGGTGCTCAGCACGCCGGACACCTTGTTGAGACGGTCCGCGACGACTTCCGCAATCTGATCATGATCAGCCACTCGGACCATCGCAATCAGGTCGATTTCGCCAGTGACGGAATAGACCTCGCTCACTCCAGCAAGATCGGCAATTTCCTGCGCGACCTCGGGTATTCGGGAAACGTCGGCTTGGATGAACACGATCGCGGTGATCACCGCTTCATCCTAGGACTGGCGCTGGGCTCATTGTCGCTGGCGCTGAGCCGAGCGCGTACCGGATGAGGCTCTGCTGGTCCAGCACGGCATGTAACGGCCACGCCCAGTCACCGATGATGTCGATAATCCGGACGCCAGGCTGTTCGAGCCAATCGGCAATGCGCTCGGTTTCCTCGATGCCGGCGGCCGGCAAAGGGTCAGGGGGCCTTGAAACCGTCTCCGCCGTCGCCCGCACGGCTCGAGCGACCGCTTGTGGCACATCATTCGGGGTGGCTACGCCGGTAGCGGCCAGTCGGCCGTACCGAATGACATGGATGTCCCAGTTGTCGTCGTGCTTGCGCGCTGCGACGATCTCCGCGCAGGCGGCGAGACTGCGCACCCGATGGAAGCGGAATCCTGTCCGGGTCAACGTCTCGAGTCGTCGCCGAATCGTGGCGGCCTCCTCGAATCGCTGTTGATCAATGAGTCGTGACAGCCTCTCCTGCAGTCCGCTGACCGCGGGCCGGACGTCTGTCGAGAGCGCCGACCGCACCTGTTCGACCACACTCGCATATCCGTCCCGGGAAATCGTCCCATCGCATGGCGCGCAGCAGCGCCCCATGCCGGCGAGCGCGCAAGCCGAGATCGGACTAGACGCGCTCAACCGTGGAGTGCATTGCCGGATCGGGAATCCGTCATAGATGGCGAAGATCACGTCCTCGCAGCCCTGTCGTCCTCGAAATGGGCCGAAATAGGTGGCGCCGTCGTCGCGCACCGAGCGCACGATGGACAAGCGCGGGAACGCCTCCTGCGTGATCTTGATCCACTGGCTGCGTTCCGGGAACTTGGACCGCCTGTTGTAGCGCGGCGCGTGGCGGGCGATCAGACGGAGCTCCACCACCTCGGCCTGAAGCTCAGTTTGGCAGGGCACAGCTTCGACACCGGTCGCGACGCGGACCATCTCGTCGATTCGCGCGCGCTTCTCAGCGGCGCTGAAATAGCTGCGGACCCGCTTGCGAATGTTCTTGGCCTTGCCCACATAGAGCACGTGTCGGGTCTGATCATGTTCGGCAACGAACAAGTAGACGCCTGGTTCGTGCGGAAGATCCGTCGCCCACGTTCGCTTGGCGCGTCGCTGCGGAGAGACACGCCGCGCAAACTCCTGCAGGTCTTCGATCGTGTGGACGCCCAGATTGCCGACACGCTCGATCAGTCCGTGCAGCACGTCCACCGTTGCGCGGGCATCGGTCAGTGCCCGGTGGTTCGGCGCAGTCGAAGCACTGAAGTGCCGGGCAAGCGTCGCCAGTCTGCAGTCCGACACCTCGTCGCTCAGCAGAATCTGGCGTGCAAGTGCTGCCGTGTCCAGCACTGGCCAACGCGGCGGACGGTACCCGAATTCAGCGCAGGCACGGCGCAGAAATCCAAGGTCGAATGGTGCGTTGTGCGCAACGATCACAGTGTTTTCGGAAAAGGCCAGAAAGGAGGGGAGGACCGCCGCCAGCTTGGGCGCGTCCGCGACCATCGCATTGGTGATACCGGTCAATACTGCAATCAGAGGCGGGATGTGGGTCTGCGGATTGACAAGACTCTGAAACTCTCCCTGAACGTCACCACCCCGTACCTTGACCGCCCCGAACTCGGTGATCGAATCGGTGTCCGCGCCGCCGGTTGTCTCTAGGTCGACAACACAGAACGTCACCCCGGACAGGGGCGTACCAAGATCATCGAATGACGCCTGGACGCCTCCGCCGGGCTGCGGCACTGCCATGTTTCAGACCGTAGAGGCGGGCTCCGACAGATGGCCGGATTGGGCCAGGCGCGCCGCTCGCCGACGAGACGGGCCGTCCAGTCTGCAGCCTGCCTAACAGCTGGGCGGATCGTAGTTGTCGATGGCCTCCTTGAACCCATTGATGTTCGTCGGGGCAGCTCGATACGCACGAACCCATATCGACTGTGCATTCGAAAGGTGTTGCACCTTGTTGCGCTGCATGTCGGCTAGATGAGATGCCCAGTCAGCCATGCCTTTATCGCCGGCGTCCATCACCGGACGCTGCTCCACACTGCGGCGATGGCATTTGTCCAGTGAAGCTGCTATCTCAGCCGGCGCCTTGGCGACCGTTCCGCAGTCGCCGTCCTGGCTGCGGTAGTTGTCCACGGCAGCGTGATAGCGCTTCTGATCCTCCGGACCCAGCACGCGGGTCGCTTTAAACTGCGCTTTCATCTGTTCAGGCGTGTAGTTGCCGAGGTCTGCTTGCCGCTGAGCGTCGACATGTTTGGCCCAGTGGCCGACGCCTGTCTTGGCTTCCTTGATCACCTCGTCAGCGGCCGCCACCTTGGCCCGGCAGGACTCCAGCGCTTGCTGCGCCTTGACGACATCGGGGTTGGGCGTCGCGGATTGGGTGGGACTCGGCGTGGGCGTTTGGCTCGGTGTTTCGCTTGGTGTGGCGGCCATGGGAGTGCTGCCCTGAGCCGGCGTCGTGATCACAGATGACTGTGGCTGAGCTGAGGTCGTCGATGCCTCCGGCCATAGCTGCCATGCAGCCACACCGGCGCCAGCGAGTAACGCCAAACCGGCTATCACAGGAACCAACACCCGTGCGCTATTCGGTTTTGCTGCTCGTCGTGCCTTGGCCACAAAAAGTCCCCCGTCTTGGCGGTTGTGCGCTCAATTTACCCCCACTCGGGTACCTGCGAACGATGCTCTCAAACTGTCAGACCGCGCTGGCAGAGTCGGCACAGCAGATATTCGCGAGCCGGTTGGAAGGTAGATGGCAATGGATGTGCTGCATATCGAATGCGATCGCTGCATTGCTCGCGGCCCCGCCTGCGATGACTGCGTCATCACGGTGTTGCTTGGGCCTCCTGCCGACGTGGTGAACCTCGACTCCGATGAGCGTGCTGCACTCTCAGTGCTGGCCGAGCACGGGCTGGTTCCCCCGTTGCGACTCATTCCAGGGACACACCCGGCCCGGTCGGTCCCTCCACCCAGCCGGCAGCATTACGCCTAGATCACTCCCGTCTCACACATCGGGCAAATGATGAAACACCGGGTTGCTCGGTGACCATTTCGTGACCTAACCTAAGGACTCGCCGTTGGGTCAATGGCAACTCGGGGGATTGTGGCCTGCCTCCGTCGCGCCATGGCCGCCCGTGTGTGACGGAAGGGATTGGCCGCTTGTTAGTACGCAGCGCAGGCGCTGACGGCGCCACACGCTCGCGGAAACTCCGCGCCATGCTTCTCGGTGTCGCATGCAATTCTCTGATTGCAGCGCTTCTGGTATCGGCCGGAGCACCGGCATCGGCCGACCCACCGCTGACTGTCGAAGAAGCCAAGGCGCAGATCTCAACCCTGGAAACCGAAGCCGAGGCTTTGGACCAGCAGTACGTCGGTGTCAAGGACCAGCTCGATCGCGGACGCACCAAGCTGAAGCTCAAAAAGACCGATCTCGCGGCTCAATCAGACAAGGTGAGCCGGATGAAACTTCAGGTCGGCCAGGTTGCGCTAGCGCAGTTCCAGAATCGCAATTTGGATACCGCTGCGCAGTTGTTCTTCAGCACCGATG
Organism: Actinomycetota bacterium; assembly: GCA_046732135.1. Classification (GTDB taxonomy): domain Bacteria; phylum Actinomycetota; class Actinomycetes; order Propionibacteriales; family Propionibacteriaceae; genus Microlunatus. The sequence continues at coordinate 22,324 of JBKPML010000074.1, read as the reverse complement.
CGGACGGGTTCCTGAGCCAGATCTCCACCGTAGAGAAGGTCACCGAGAACCAGAACGCGGTGCTTCAGGACTACCAACAGCAGCAGGCTGCCGTATCCGAGCTCGAAAAGTCGGCAGCGGCCGACCTTGTCCTTCTGCAGCAACAGGAGAAAGAGCTCAGAACTCTGCGCGCCGCTTCCGATAAGAAGATTTCCGAATCCAAAGCTGTGTTGGCGCGGCTGACTAGCGAAGAGCGCCGGCGAATCGCCGCCGAAAGCCGCAAAGCTGCGGCCGATGCACGCGAGAAAGCCGAAAAGGCGAGCAACTCCACGAGGCGCGACAATTCGACCTCGGTTACTAGGCGTGAGTCGTCAAGCTCGACCAGCGTGTCAGGAAGTACTCGCGGCATTCGTGCACTCAACTTTGCCAAGGCGCAACTCGGCAAGCCGTATCAGTACGCCTCGGCTGGTCCCGATTCGTACGACTGCTCCGGGCTCACCTCTGCTTCCTGGGCGGCGGCCGGCGTCACGTTGCCGCGCACCTCGCAGGCGCAGTACAGCGTGGGGCGACCCGTGTCGAGGTCGGAACTCGCTCTTGGTGATCTGGTCTTCTTCTACAGCGGAATCAGTCACGTCGCTCTGTACGCTGGCAATGGAATGATCATCCATGCACCGAAACCTGGTGGCGTCGTCGAATACATGAAGATGTCCTACATGCCTTACGCCGGCGCCCGCCGGCCAGGCTGATCGGAGCCTCATCTCCCGCTCGGTCGCCGCGCTGAAGTCGGTCCGAGTTGCGGCGGCTGTTCTGGCGGTCAGCCTTGCGCTGACAGGATGTAGCGCCACCGCGAGCGAGCCGACCGACTCTGCGCCGGTCGAGTCATCTCCGCTGGCCGACCCTGCCAGCCGTACTCAGCGCACCCAAGCGGTCCTCGATCAGCTGGTCCAGGCGGCCGAAGCAGACGACCTGCAGGCCTTGGGCGCGTTGGTGAGCGATCGGGATCCAGCTTTCCCGAAGCGAGCGATGATGATTTTCGACAATCTACGTGTTCTGCCACTGAGCATGATCCGTCTGACGGCTCGATCAAAGTTCGCCGAGCTTTCGGCCGATCGTTCCCACCAGCTAGGCCCCGCTAGCTGGTTGCAGCAGGCAACCGTGAGCTGGAAGCTCGACTCCGACACTGCTGCTGCCGAACACACCGTGTGGCTCAGCATGGTCGCCAACGGAAACGATGCACAGCTGGCGGGAACGAGTGATGTGCCGGCGGCCAGCGATCAAGCACAGTCCTTGCCACTGTGGTGGCTCGAACCCATCACCGTGGAGCGGGCAGGCGCTTCCACCGCACTGGTCAGCGCCTCCCTGGCCGCACCGAATCAATGGGCTGCTGCGGCCGACGCGGCTGTGACGAGGATCCGCCCTAGGCTCGGCACTGCCGATCGGGGGTGGTTCGGGACGCTGGTAGTGGAAGTTCCGAGCACGACCGCGATGTTCGAGAGAGTCTTAGGCGTTCCGGCCGGGTCGTACGACCAGATCGCCGCTGCCACCTGGCCTGCGGGCACCAACCAGGCCCGGGCGCCGCTGCGGATCGTGGTCAACCCGACGGCGGTTGGCAAGCTGAGCAACCTTGGATTGCAGCTGTTGCTAGCGCACGAAGCCACGCATGTGGCAACCCACTCGGTCGATTCGCCAGCACCATCGTGGGCCGTGGAGGGCTTCGCTGACTATGTCGCTTACCAGGCCTATCCCGAGTTTCGGGAAGTGGCAGCGGCAGCGCTGCTAATCCGAGTTCGGCGCGGTGAGGGGCCTCGGAGTCTGCCGGAAGCCGACAAGTTTTACGCTTCGACGAGTCGCTTGGACATCACATACGTCGAGGCTTGGTTGGCGTGCCGGTATGTCGCATTTGCGTACTCTCCGGCCAAGCTGAACCGGCTGTACCAGGAGTTGGATTCGGGCCTGAAGCTTGACCAGGCAACCCGTGCGGTCCTCGGTGTCTCGGCGGCTCAATTCGTCTCTGGGTGGCGCCGTTATCTAACCGCGCTTGCGAATTGACTCCGATGCCGCGGACGCTGATCATCACCAACGACTTCCCACCGAGAATCGGTGGTATCGAGTCCTTCATCGCCGACATTTGCGACTTGCTCAATGGTGATGTCGTCGTTTACGCGTCTGGGCCTCCGGGCAGCCAAGCGGGCGATGCGGACCTGCCCTATCCAGTCATCCGCGACGGTTCGTTGTTGCTGCCGACGCCCGATGTGGCGCAACGGACGGCAGGCGTGTTGCGACGCTTCGGCGCGGACCGAGTGATCTTCGGCGCCGCAGCTCCGCTGGGTCTGTTGGCGCCGAGTCTGCGGCGCGCCGGCGCTCGAGTTCTCATCGGGCTTACCCATGGCCACGAAACCTGGTGGGCCACCCTGCCCGGTGCCCGCCGGTTACTACGTCGGATCGGGGATGCGTGCGACCACCTGACAACGATCTCCGACTACACGTCAGCCAGGATCGGACCTGCGCTGAGCAGCGCGGCCAGGAGCAGGCTTCTTCGGCTGCCACCACTGGTGAACACCACTCAGTTCACTCCGGCCGCCCGAGAAGATGATCATTTGCGATGCGTGTCGGTAGGGAGATTGGTTCCGCAGAAGGGATTTCGCACCCTGCTGCGGGCCTGGCGGGTAGTCCTGGCGACCAGCGTATTGAAATCTCCAGAACTCATCGTGATCGGTGACGGCCCGGATCGCGGTCGGCTCGAGTCGATGATTATCGGGCTTGATCTGGTCGGCACGGTACGGATTACCGGGGCGATGCAGCGCAGTCGGGTGATCATCGCAATGCAGCACGCAGACGTCTTCGCCCTTCCGGTCCGGACTCGGCTCTGGGGCTTAAATTCCGAGGGATTGGGGCTTGCAGCGCTCGAGGCCGCGGCCTGCGGATTGCCGGTACTCGTCGGTAGCTCTGGTGGTGCGCCGGAAACCGTGCGGCAAGGCCGAACGGGCTTCATCATCGACCCGGATGATCACCTCGCCTGGGCTGGACGCATCGTCACCCTACTGGCAGATCGAGATCTTGCTTGGTCGATGGGCGCAGCGGGCCGGTCGCTGGTCGTCGAGAACTATGAGGCTGAGCAGACTAAGGCCACCCTGCAGCAGGCCCTACGACTGTGAGTTGCGCAGCTACGCTGTGCCCTGTGGGGGAGCAGATCAAGGCGAGCATCGACATCGGGGCTCACTGCAGCGTGGGTCGTCCTTGACCAAGGATGATCGAGCACCATCCGCACACGTTTCAGCGCGAGGCCGAGAAGACGATCATCGACAAAGCTCTTGAAAGATTGAAGAGAAGGGTCGAGAACTGACCATCTTGCCTGTCGCGAGCGGTCGCGGCGTGCAGCGACCGGCTCTGCCGCCGGTCGTCAGCATCGGCATCGATATCGGTGGCACCAAAGTGGCCGCGGGCGCCGTGGACGAACACGGGCTCATCCTCGAACGGCTACAGGAGGCCACGCCGTCGCACAGCCCACGGGCGGTGGAGGAGGCGATCATCTCGGCCGTCAAGCGACTGCAGGCGCGTCACCAGGCCGAGGCGGTGGGCATCGGTGCCGCCGGCTGGGTGGACAACAGCCAGGCAGTAGTCGCCTTTTCGCCGCACCTGGCGTGGCGGGCAGAGCCGCTCAAGGCGCGGTTGTCGCAGCGGATCGATCTCCCCTTGATCGTCGACAACGACGCCAATGCTGCGGCCTGGGCCGAGTACCGATTCGGTGCAGGTCGCGGCTCATCGGTGATGGTGTGCCTGACCCTTGGCACCGGGATCGGCGGCGGGCTGGTGATCGGCGGGCAGCTGTTCCGGGGAAGGTACGGCATGGCCGGCGAGTGGGGGCACATGATCAGCGTGCCTGAGGGGCATTGGTGTGAGTGCGGCAATCGGGGCTGTTGGGAACAGTACGCATCGGGCAACGCGCTGGTCCGGGAAGCACGGGCGCTCGCCCGGACCAATTCGCCGGTGGCGCACCGGCTCCTGGAGATGGTCGGCGGCGACCCGGACAAGATCACCGGACCGGATGTCACCGCGGCAGCCATAGCTGGTGAGCCCACCGCAGTTGAGTTACTGGCTGATGTCGGCAGCTGGCTGGGGCGCGGGATCGCCGACCTGGCCGCTGCGTTGGACCCCGAAGTGGTCGTCATTGGTGGTGGGGTCAGCGCCGCGGGGGACCTGTTGCTCATGCCCGCTCAGCGTGCCTTCAGCCGCACATTGACCGGCCGCGGTTTTCGCCCGGAGGCACGGCTGGTGCTGGCCCACTTTCGCAACGACGCTGGTCTGATCGGGGCCGCTGATCTGGCTCGGCGTTCCATTGTCGAACCACCTGAGACCGGCCGCTTCGGATTCTGGCCCCGGCGCAAGAAACGCAAGGTGCGCCGCCGCATGAAAGAGCGCCGCCGCGCTCGCGCCCCACTCTTCGGTAGACAAGCAACCTAAGGGCCGGTCGAGCGTTCAAGCCGCCACCAAGCCGGGTACGTGGTCAGAGTCTTGCGCCGTCACCCGGTGGCCGGGACCGCGGTAGCCGAATGATCAAGATCGTAAAGGAGCCGATGAAGCTGACAATGGCGAGCCAGCCAGCAACGGCCGGCAACCGGATGCCAACGGCGGTCAGCAACACGAACAAGATCGCATAGCCAATGCCGATCCAGCCGAGCACTGCAGGCAGCTCCGGCCGGGGCAAGGGCTCAACTGGCGGCGGAACGAAGTGCTCAACTTCGAAGGGAGGGACGCTGGTCGGCTCGGTGACAGCAGGTGGTTGGCCAGGCATCGGTTCGGCCACCGGAATTCGTGGATCGGGCCGGTCGGCGGTCAGGTGGTAGCCGGCGACAAGCTCTGCGAATGCCCGATCGATTGCGGCGGAATCATCCTCAGGTGTCGCATCGTCGGATGTTCCATCCTCCGCCAGCGCCATGTCAGTCCTTCCCGAGCCGGCGAAAGAACTCGCTTGTCCTTGTGAAGATCTCCTCCGCGTCGTAGTCGAGCGTTGCGACGTGATAGCTGCGTTCCAGGCTTACCACGGTGACGTCGGATGAGCTCACCGAGCTCAAAATCAGCGGCACTGACGAGGTACCCACGACGTGGTCCACATTTGATTTGAAGATCAGCAACGGAGACGCGACCTTCGGCAGGTCCGCACGCAGCTGCCGCCCAGCCAGAACCAGGGAGTACATGGGATGGAGCGGCATGCGCGCATAACCACCTTCGTCCTGCCCCGGCTTGGCGATGTCGTTGATCAGTCCAGGAACGGATGGAATTACCCAGCGCAGCAATGGCAGCAGCCGTAACCGGTGATCTTTCTGCGTGACGATCGGGTTGACCAGACTCATGCCGGCTACCTGATCTGGATGCTGCTCCGCCAGCCGGAGAGCGAGGGCGGAGCCGATCGACAGCGCGGCGACGAATACCTTGTCGCACTCAGCGTCCAGCGTCTTGAGCTCCGCCTCAGCGGCTCCGTACCAGTCTTCCCAGCGGGTCGTGTGGAGTTCCTGCCAGGTGGTTCCATGCCCGGGCAAGCAGGGCAGGGCAACCCGAAAGCCGTCGCTGGCAAGATGCTCCGCCCACTGGCGGATCGACTGTGGCGAGCCGGTGAAGCCGTGCAACAGCAGCACGCCGAGCGTGCCGTCACCGGAGTAGAACGGCTCCGCATGGGGCAGCAGGGTTGACATGCCCGGTGGCCGTGCGTTGCGCTGCCATGGGCGGGCGATCGGCCCGAAGGCGCGCTGCGGCTTGAATCCCACTCGGAAATCCTAGGACGCTAGGCTCACGCCTGTTCGGCCTACGATGGCCCAAGAGGCGGAGGGTGGCTTGCTGTACTGGGTCTTCAAGTGGACGATATTCGCGCCACTTGTACGGCTGCTCTTTCGGCCTTGGGTCGAGGGCGAGGAGAACATTCCGGAGATTGGTCCTGCCATCCTGGTCAGCAACCACATTGCCGCCGGCGATACTTTCATCCTCCCGTCCATGATCAAGCGCCGATTGACCTTCCCGGCAAAGGTCGAGTTGTTTCACGGCCGTGGATTCGGCGGCCGCCTCCTCCGCTGGTTCCTGACCACCGTCGGTCAGCTGCCGATGGATCGGTCGGGCGGGCGAGCGAGCGCGACCAGCATGCAAGGTGTGCTCGGTTTCTTGACATCTGGCGGACTGCTCGGCATCTATCCAGAGGGCACTCGATCGCCGGACGGCCGGCTCTATAAAGGTAAAACCGGAGTGGCCCGGCTGGTTCTGCAAGCTGGCGTGCCGGTCATTCCAGTAGCGATGATCAATACCCAGGTCGTGCGATCCAAGATTCTCGGAATTCCGACCATCTGGCGACCTGGCATCAGGATCGGCAGGCCGATGGACTTCCGGGCTTACGCCTCGGCCGGCAACGACCGACAGGTGCTCCGTTGGGTCACCGACGAGATCATGAACGCGGTGATGGAGCTGTCCGGTCAGGCTTACGTCGATGCATACGGCCAGTCGGTCAAGGCGGCCATGAAGCAGGGAACTTTCCAGGCTCCACCGGCTCTTAGCCGGCCGGGCGCGGGTCGGAGCGCACCTCCGATCCCGGTACATCGATGAACGAACGACTGGTCTCTGTCGACGCGGATGGCAAGGTTGCGGTCGAGACCGGCAACGCTGCTGGCCGGGGCGTCTACTGGGTCCTGAAGAATGTCCTTCTCGGTCCACCGATCCGTAAAATCTTCCGGCCGATAGAAGAGGGCACCGAGAATGTGCCGGCAAGCGGACCCGCCATTGTCGCCAGCAACCATTTGTCGTTCGCGGACTGGCTCTTCATGCCTCTGGCGATTGATCGTCGGGTCACTTTCGTGGCCAAATCCGACTACTTCACTGGTGCCGGACTTAAAGGTTGGGCGCAGCGGCGCTTCTTCGCCGGAACTGGGCAGGTACCGATCGACCGTTCAGGCGGCCAGGCCTCGGAGGGCGCGCTACGCGCGGGCTTGAAGGTCTTGCAGCGTGGTGAGCTATTCGGCATATATCCGGAAGGCACACGTAGCCACGACGGGCGGCTGTACAAGGGCCGAACCGGCGTGGCTCGGCTGGCGCTGCTTGCTGGCGTCCCGGTGATTCCGTCAGCGATCATCGGCACAGATCTCATCGCACCGCCGGGCAAGATCATCACAAGAGTCATCAGCCCGACCGTCCGCTTCGGAACGCCGCTCGATTTCTCCCGCTACGCGGGCATGACCGAGGACAGGTTCATCCTGCGATCGATCACCGACGAGATCATGTACGCGATCATGGAGTTGTCCGGCCAGGAATATGTCGATCTCTATGCGTCAACGGCGAAGGCCATGGTCGCTCGCGAGGCCGCTGCCAGCGAGGCTGATGAGGTGTCCCCGCAGACTTGATGAGGAGGGCGCAGATGGCGGCAATGAGCGCCACCGCTCCTGACCGTCGTGCCTGGAATGCGGTGGCGATCAGCTTGCTGTGCTGCTATGTCGTCGGCTTGATCCTGTTTTCTGTCGCGGCTCTTTCTCCGAACAAGCTGAGCGGCGGTTGGCTGGCCGGATACACCTCGCCGACGTCGTGGTGGCCAGTTCCAGTCCAGGTGTTGTGCGGCGGCGGCGCCTTCCTGGCGTATTACTGGCCTCGTCGTCGGGAGACCCGTGCCTTTTCCCTGGTGATCAGCAGCGGCTTGGCGGTCACGACGATCGTGCTGGGCTTCCTTTCGTACTCGAACTGGACCTGCTCGACAGCGACCGTCAGCCCGGTGTGGACGCCGCTCAATTGGGCGTTGAACCTTTTCCTCGGCGGCGTGCCGACCTGCGCCGACCCTGCGTATGTCGATCCGCCGGCCTTGCAAGTGGCCCAACTGTCCGGGCTGCTGCTGCTGGTCGTCGCGGCCGTCAAGATCATGACGACGGTATCCAGGTCTGCGATCGACCGGCTGGTCATCCGATTCGCCGCGAGAAAGATAGTCGTGACCGGCCTGAGCGATGACGCGATCGGCCTGATCCGCCGGCTCTCCGTTGACCGGGCTCCACGGACGACTCTTGCTGTCCTGGTCGAGGACGCCGCCAATCCGCTGATCAAGATGGCTCGTGATCTTGCGGCTCGGATCGCAGTGTGCGATGTTGATGATCCGCAGGCGTTGCGGACGCTCATGACGCCGCCGACGCCTTTCCCTTCGCGGGCCCGATTTCCCGTACGCGCCCTCTACGCGGTCTCGACCAATGTCCCGATCAACCTGCAATGGGCCGCCCTTTTCCGAGCCATCGCCGACTCCACCAAGCCGTCGACCTCGGACATGCCGCCGCGGATGATCGTGCGCATCGACGATCCATGGCAGGCCGAGTACTGGCGGCGGACCAATGCGTATCGCACTCCGGAGCAGGGCAAATCCTCTTCGGTCCGCTGGATGAGCGACTCGCTCAGCGTGTACGAAGTGACAGCCGGCTTGATCTTGGATCGCATCTTGCGTGGTGACTTCGACCGGCTGGTGCTGATCGGCAGCTCCCCGCTGGCATTGGCGGTATGCGCGGAGCTGGCACAGCGTGAGCGCGAGGGAACACTCTTGGGCGCAAGGCCCCGGCCATCGTTTTCCGAAATGGTCTTGTTCGGCGCCGATGCCGAGACGCTGCGCCAGCAGCACCGCCTCCGGCAGGAGCAATTCGGAAACTCCACCGACTGGGATCTGATCACTGTGGTCCGCAAGCCGCCGACGTCGGAGAAACTGCGCGAGGTACTCGCTGAGAACCCGCGTCCAGTGTTGATCTTGGCAGATGAGCCGACGGCGCTGACCCCATCGCCGGCCACCTACCTCGCCGCCCTCAATCCCACTTGGACGATCTTCGATTGGAACCCGGCGACACGCGGCGTTGCAACAGAACCGATCATGGAACAGCTTTATCCGTTCGGGCTCACAGCTGCACCAGAAAGCGGCTCGCCGGTGGACAGCTGGGAGCGGGCAGCGCGCGTGGTGCACGAGAGCTACCGGCTGGCGAACGTTACGGCTCCTGATCCGAGCGTGCCGTCGCATCGTGCCTGGGATGACGGCCTGGACGGGTTTCTCAAGGAATCCAATATCCGCCTGGTCACCACCACGCTGGCCGCCGCCGAATCAGCGGGCCGCTCCTGGGGGCCTGCGTCCCACCTCGCCGACCGCGGTGAGAGCAGTGCAGATGACCTGGGAATCAGGCTCGACCGGGAACAGCTTGATCAGATGGCGCAGCTGGAACACGCCTCGTGGTTGCAGCACCACATCGACAATGGCTGGCACTACGGCGTCCGGCGCGATGATGCGGCGAGAGTTCATCCGGCCATGGTTCCGTGGGATCGGCTGGACGCGCCTAACCGAGAGAAGACCCGGCAGAACGTACTGGCGGCACTGTCGACGCTGGAGGGTCTCGGCTATCACTCCACGCCCTCGTGGATCCGTGCCGCCCGCACCGGCGAGGTGACAGCGACCCAGTTGGACCAGCCGTGGAGCTGGACCACACACATCGGAGACGTGCTGCATGCGGCGGCAGGTGACTGGCAGGTCTATGGAGATAACGGCCGGGTCTGGTCAGTCGATCCCGGAGTTTTCGCCCGCACCTATGAGCACATCGCGGGGGACCGGTGGCGGCGGATCGGTGAGGTCGACGCACGGCAGGCGATCGCGGGCGAAGTGGTGAAGTCGATCGAGGGTGAGCAGCGGGCGACCGCCGGTGATTGGGTGATCTCGGGCGCCAACGGAGAGCAGTGGGTGACATCTGCCGAGCATTTCGCGGCCAATTACCGTCCGCTCACCCAGTTCCGAGCCGTGGGGCCGCCGAGCAACCGTTCCGCCAGCGCATCGGGTTGACTGAAGGCGCACAAGTGCCCGCCAGGAATTGGCTCGACTGTCAGTCCGAGGCGTTCCTTTGCGATGTGGCGCTGGAACTCGTACGGGAAGAAGCGGTCACCCCGGGCGGCCAGCGCCGTGGTTGGCACGTCGGGCCACCTCGGCAAGTCGAATGCGGATGAAAACAGCGAGTCTGCTGGCTCCTGCTCAGCTCCGGAGGTCGTCACCTCCGCGAGGACATCCGGTGGCAGATCATGCAGGAAATACACGTACTGGTCGAAGCCGGCGTCCGGGTCGCGACCATCGGTGATGTCCTGGCGGCGCCTCGCTTCACTCTGTCCGGTGTTCGACCACCACTCGCCGGGAGTCTCACCCGGCATTGGGATCATGGCGTTGATCAGGAACAGTCGTGACACCGGAAGGCGATCACACGCCAGCGGAGCGCTGAATCCGCCCATCGATTGGGCAACCAATATGATCTCGTCCGCATCTACGCCGGCCGCGACGATGGCCTCCGCTTGGTCTGCCAGGGTCGCGCCCGGCCAGTTAGGTAGATCCAGTGGGGCGACCGAATGTCCGGCACCGGCTAGCAGGGGGGTCACCCGATACCAGTACTGAGCATTGCCGCCGGCGCCGGGAATGAGCACGTACCTGCGTTGCATGCGACGATTTTCACACCGAGACCCGGTCCATCGCCTGGAAAATTGCCGGTTCGACTGAGGGCAGCCGTCTACAGTGTTCGCGTGTCCGATCGCCCTCAGGTCCCTTCGCTGGAAGCGCTGCAGGCGCTCGGTCCCCTCCAGCAGCCGACCTATGGCGATCGCGAGCAGCTAGCCGATGTGATCGCCCGACTACGGAAGCTACCGCCGCTGGTTTTCGCCGGTGAGTGCGATGATCTTCGAACCAAGATGGCCAGCGTCGCGGCCGGCGAAGCCTTCCTGCTGCAGGGCGGGGACTGTGCGGAGACCTTCGATGGCGTGACGGCGGCCAACATCCAAGGCAAGCTGCGGACGTTGCTATCCATGGCGGTCGTCCTCACCTACGCCGCCCAGGTGCCCATTGTGAAAGTCGGGCGGCTGGCCGGACAGTATGCAAAGCCGCGCACCTCGGCCACGGAGACTCGGGATGGGGTGTCGCTGCCGGCGTATCGCGGGGATGCGGTGAATGGATCAGAGTTCACGGCCCAGGCGCGGGAGGCAGATCCGCAGCGGCTGCTCGGCACGTACCACGCGTCATCTGCCACGCTCAACTTGACTCGGGCGTTCGTCACCGGCGGTTTTGCGCATCTGCGTAGCGTGCACAGCTGGAATGCTGATTTTGTCAAGAACTCAGCGGCTGGCGTCCAGTACCAGAACCTGGCGAACGAGATAGATCGCGCCCTGGCCTTTATGGTGGCGTGCGGCATCGACGACGATGTGTTCCGCACGGTGGACTTCTACTCCTCCCATGAGGCGCTGCTGTTGGAGTATGAGCACGCCCTGACCCGGATCGACTCCAGGACCGGACTTCCGTACGACACGTCGGGACACTTCTTGTGGATTGGGGAGCGGACTCGCCAGCTCGACGGGGCTCATGTCGAGCTGATGCGCAACGTTCGCAACCCGCTGGGGGTCAAGCTCGGGCCCACGTCGACTGCCGACACTGCCCTTGAGCTTGCCGACCGACTCGATCCTGATCATGAACCCGGCCGGATCACTTTCATCACCCGGATGGGTGCCGGCAGGGTGCGTGACGCGCTGCCCGACGTGGTGGCAAAGGTGACAGCGAGCGGCCGCCAGGTCGCGTGGGTCTGCGATCCCATGCACGGAAACACCTTCGAGGCACGGAACGGCTACAAGACGCGCGCGTTCTCCGATGTGATCGAGGAACTCAACGGGTTCTTCGACGTGCACGAGGAGCTAGGGACCTGGCCCGGTGGAGTGCATGTCGAGCTGACCGGAGACGATGTGACTGAATGCGTCGGCGGTGGTGATGATCTTGTCGAGGCGGATTTGGCAAGCCGCTACGAGACGCTTTGTGACCCGCGGCTTAATCGCAATCAGTCGCTCGAACTGGCATTTCTCGTGGCGGAGCGGTTGACGACAGGGCGGATCAAGAGACCGAATCCGGTGCAGTCGTACGTGCCGATGTCGTTCTAGAGGGCCGGCCCGAGCTTTCGAGGAACCGAGCCGACCCTCCGGACCAGTGCGACGCTCAGCCGTCGCTCAGAACCCCAGATCTTGACGAATCCTTTCGATCAGACGTTCGAATTGTCGTGATGCCTGCGACAATGGTCGCATATCGGGGGACAGGTCAGAGGCAGTCAAAGCGGCCAGGGAAGACATCTCCGCTGCGAGGCGGGAGGCCGCGATGGCAACGGCACGGCTGGCGGCGATCTGCGTCCGGTATGCCGAGATGCGCATCGCTGCTGATTAAGACCACATGACAGTCGACGAGCCAGACAATGCCGCCGACGCGAGGCAAGCGGGTGGTTGTGACTGGCTCGAGGTGGAGGACATTGACCCTGACACGGGCGAGCTGCTCGGTACCCGCTGGCAAAGGATCGGTGCCGACGGTGCGCCGATCGATGATCCTTTTTTATGCCGGGTTGAGACTTACGCCGGACAGGCGGGTGCGATTGGTGGACCGGCAACCGCGGCGATTGCGAATCGGCGTTGTCGTGCCGTTGACCAGCCTGCCCGACCTGGCGACACTCCTAGCGAGCTGGCTGACGGATCTGCGTCGGTTCCGGCAGAGGAGCTGCGTCGGCTGATTGCCGACACGCTGGGTCCCACCAGCTCCGGTGGGGATGAGGTGTTGTTCAGCCGGGCTGCTTTTCGATCAGTTGCGTTGATCAGCTGAAGCTATCGGCGAGAATCTGGGACAGTGCGTGGGACGCCTGCTTGATCATTCCGGGGTTCGTGTCCCAGTAGTAAGGCAGCGCCGAAACGGCCTGATACAGCGCCCAGCCACGGCCGCGGAACCAGGAGGCTTCGTCGACCTCGAGTTCAGCGAGAAACCGCCTGCGACTCTCATCGGCGAACACGTTCCAAGCGGGCTGCAGGTCGCACGCCGGGTCGCCGACGTTGAGGCCGCCGAAGTCGATCACCCCGGATAGCCGTCCGTCGACGATAAGCAAGTTGCCGGGGAGCAGGTCGCCGTGTACCCACACCTCTTCGCCGTTCCACGCCGGAGCAGACAGGGACTCCTCCCACAAGCGAACGGTTGCCTCACCATCAATCCGATCGCCCAGCTCTCTGATCGACCGCCGAACCTGCTCGTCGCCCTCGATCAGTGGTCCGCCTCGACCATGAACCGGACGCTCGTGAGCCCCGGTTGTGTCAATTCGACGCAGCGCCCGAATGAACTCAGCTAGATCGACAGCGGCCTGAGTCAGATCGTCGAGTTGGGAATGGGCAGTCTCCCCCCGCAGCCATTCATAGATTGACCATTCAAACGGATAGCCCTCGTCCGCGCGGCCGGTTGCGACCTGTACTGGTACTGCGAGCGGCAAGTGCGGCGCCAGCCTCGGCAACCACTCCCGTTCCTTCGCCGCCTGCCCCATTGCCCACCCAACGCGTGGCATCCGCACAGCCAGGTGATCACCGAGCCGGTAGATGTCGTGGTCGGTCCCGTACGACGCGACGGGTTCGATCGGCAGATCAGCCCAATGCGGAAACTGCCCTGCCAGCAACCGACGCACCAGCGCGACGTCGGTCTCGATCTCATTCGGATGCATCTTTACCGAGTTCATCGCCGCCATCATTGACCACGTGAATCAACCGCCGTCAACAGCTTTGATCGATCTGCGTTCGGATACGGTGACCAAGCCGACGCCTGATATGCGCGCTGCGATGCTCGCGGCTCCAGTGGGTGATGACGTGTACAGCGAGGACCCGACTGTGATCGAGCTAGAGCAGCGGGTGGCGCGACTACTGGGTCACGAGGCCGGGCTGTTCTGCGTCAGCGGCTCACTCGCCAACGTCCTGGGCATCGGCCTACTTGTCCAACCCGGACAGGAGGTCATCTGCGACGTCACTGCCCACATCGCCCGCGCCGAGATGGGGGCTCACGCAGCAGTCCACGGCGTAACGATGCGAACATATCCGTCCGTTGAGGGTCGACTCGACGCGGAGCAGGTGGCGGCGATCATCTCACCGCCCTCAAGTCCGTTTCTGGTGGCCACCGGAGCAGTTGCGGTCGAGAACACCCACAACTTCGGCGGCGGCACGGTGCAGTCGCTGGAGCAGCTGACCGCGGTTTCGGAGTTGTGCCGTGATCACGGAATCCACCGCCACCTTGACGGCGCCCGGGTATGGAATGCTCACATCGCGAGCGGTGTCGACCTCGCGACGTACGGGCGGCTGTTCGACACCGTTACCGTTGCCTTCTCGAAGGGTCTTGGTGCACCGATCGGCTCAGTGCTGGTCAGCTCTGCCGACAACATCGGCCGTGCCCGGGTGATGCGGAAGCGCCTCGGCGGTGGCTGGCGACAAGCGGGGATTCTTGCCGCTGCAGCGATCTATGCCCTTGATCATCATCTGGGCAGGCTGGCCGATGATCATACTGCCGCACGGGCCTTTGCCGATGCCGTCGCTGAACGAGCACCTGAAGCGGTCGACCCCGACAGCATCGAGACCAACATTGTCGTGCTCAACACTGGCGAACTGGCCGCCACTTCCGTCGCCGCGGCCGCGGCTGACCACGGGATCTTGATATCCGCCCTCGGTCCCCAGATGGTGCGAGCCGTCACTCACCTCGACGTGACTGAAGCTGAGTGCAGGCGCGCGGGGAAGATCATGGGTGACCTCGTGGGCGGTGGCCCCGACGGGGCTCTACGGTAACGGCATGCGGATCACCCACCTCGGAAACGCTGCCGTCCTCGTTGAGACCGAGGACGCACGCATCCTGATCGACCCAGGGAACTTCTCCGATGAATGGCACTCACTGACAAACCTGGACGCAGTACTCGTGACACACCAGCACCCTGATCACATCGATCCGAACAACATAGGCGCGTTGTTGTCGGCTAACCCAGCTGCCAAGGTGCTGGTCGAGCCATCCGTGCTTGCCGAAGTCGCAAATGGAGACATTCCTAATCTGCCGAACGCAACCGCTTTTCCGCCGGATGATCAAGACGTCGTGGGCGATGTCTTGATCACCGCCGTGGGTGGGCTGCACGCGGTCATCCATCGCGACGTCCCCCGCATCGGCAATGTGGGGTTCGTGCTGCAGTCAGCGGGCCAGCCGACCTTGTTCCATCCGGGCGACGCCTATGACACCACGCCGCAGGGCATCGACATCCTGGCCGTACCGGTCTACGGACCATGGGCGGCGATGAAGGAGACCATTGATTTCGTGCGAGGAGTCGGCGCCCTGGAAGGCTTCCCGATTCACGGGGGACTGCTCAGCGACCGCGGCCACAACCTTGTGATGTCCCGGATCGATGAGCTGACGAGCCTGCGACTGGTCGATCTGCGGGGTGGCGCCACCCACGAGTTCTAGGGCTAGTCCGCTCGCCCAATCGCGCTTCTTGGGCGCTGCCGTCCTACCTCGCTCGCGGGCTGTCCCACCCCGACGTCCTCGTCCCCGCGACGCCGCACGACCACTTGACGCTCGGGAACTAGGGAGCGTCCGGAGAATTATCGGTGGTGCAAAAGAGCAGACCAGTCGGATCGCGAAGTGTGATCCAGCCCTTGCCGTCCCAAAGCCGCGTCGCACCAAGAGCGGCCAAGCGCGCCGCCTCGGCTTCCCGGTCGTCGCAACCAAGATCGAGATGGGCTCGCACCGAGGTGGCGTGATCGTCATCGCCGAGCCTTTGCAGCAGCAGCTGGATCGGAGAGCCGGGGTCGGGGTAGAGCTTGCCGGCAAATCCGTGCGATTCTGCGTCGCCCTTCGACGCCTTCCATCGCCACTCGGTCGCCTCCCGCCAGAAGGCAACCTCGCGGTCGTGCAGGACGCCCGGTGAGTCGATGCATACCTGGACCAGCCGACTTCTTTGCCCGGCCGGCCCGTTCGGTGGCGGCCGCTTTCTATCTCTGGAGCTTTCAACCAGGCAGAATGGGAGGCCGCCGGGGGATCGCAAGGTGCGCCACAGGTCCCGGGTCCGAACTTGAGACGCACCAAGATCGATAAGTCGGTCGGCAACGCGGTCCCTCTCCGTCACCTCGAAATCCAGATGAATCCGCGGCGGCCCTTCAATCAGCTGCAGGATGAGGTACCCATCGCCCCCTTGGGGTGCCCGGAAGGTACGGAATTCTGGGTTGTCGGGCCACGGGTCACCGAGTGTCCAATTCAGTGCGGAACACCAGAAGGCTGCGCCTCGGTCGATGTCTTCCCGCGGAAGATCGAGACAGACGTGCACCCACTGGGTCATGCCAACTCCCTTGTCAGTTGGCGCCGAGGCGCCCTCTCGACCAGATACATCGCCGCGATAATTGCGAAGCCGCCGATGATCATGCGAACTGTCACGCTCTCCCCACCAAGCGCGACCGCGAAGGCGGCGGCCCACACGGGCTCCATGGCCATGATGACCGCAGCTCGGGATGGTTCGAGCCGCGCCTGCGCCCAGGTTTGCAACACCATGGTGAGTGCACCAGCAATGACCGCAAGGTAGAGAACGATCAGCCAGTCCCGGGCGCTGGCCGGAAGCGAGATTCCGGCACCAGAGAACTGGCTTGGCCAGGCCGCCGGGATCGTGCAGACAACGGTGATCACCAGCAGCTGAACGACGCTCAGCCCAGCCGCAGTATGGGGTTCGCTGAGTCTGCCCAGGGCAATGATGTGACCCGCGTAGATCAGCGCGGCGCAGCACGTAAGCAGTTCGCCGTAGCCGACCGACAGACCTCTCAGCGAGAGCACGGCGAGTCCGACCGTGGCCAGAATCGCGGCGATCCATGCAGTGCCGGTGATCTTGCTTTTGAAGATGGACGCGCCGAGCAACGGAGTCGCCACGACGTAAAGGCCGGTCAAGAACCCAGACACGCTCGCCGCGGTATGGGCGAGCCCGACTGTCTGCAGCAGTTGCGCCAAGCCGTAAAGGATGCCGAGCACCAGCCCACGCGCGGCTATGCGCCTGGAGATCCTCAGCCGGCGCCCAGCGATCAACACCAACGCGACCGTCGCGACCGCGAAGCGGACGGCCAGAAGATCGGGAACCGGAACCCTAGTGACGATGTCCTTGATCAAAAAGAATGTCGATCCCCAGGCCGCGGTCATCCCCAGCAGGGCGAGAAAAGCCAGCAACTCCGTACGAGGGCTGGTTGCGGGCACCCAGCCAGCCTAAAAGCCCAGCTCCCGGCTAGATGACGAACAAGGTGATCGTTGACCCCTTGGGCACCTCGCTGCGCGCGCGCGGATTGGTGTAGACCACGTATCCCAAACCGAGATTCCTGACCGGGTTCTGCTTGATCACGGTCCGAAAGCCGGCCTCCTTCATCACCCGCTGGGCGGCCTTTAGCTCCATCGACCGCACATTAGGAACCGTGACCAGGCTCGGTCCGAGCGACCGGGTGATCTTGATCCGGTCGCCGCGGATGCCGGTGCCGCTGTTGGGCGACTGCCGGATCACCAGACCCTTGTCGACGGTCTCCGAGTGGCCATCGAAAACGGTCACTGCGAAGCCCGCTTGCTTGAGCTTCCGGATCGCGAGGTCGGCTTTCATCCCCTCGTAGTTGGTGATGTCCAGCGGTTTAGGACCGCGCGATACCACCAAGTCAACTTCGGTGTTCCTGCGCAGCGGCGTTCCGGCGCGCTGTGATGCACGCAGCACTGTGCCATCTACGACCGAACGGCTGTACTCCTCACTTACGTTTCCGGTGTCGAGTCGGGCACGTTTGAGCGCGGCGATCGCGTCGGAGCGGCTCAGTCCGACGACGAGGGGCATCTCGTATCGCTCCGGGCCATTGGAAACGACGGCGTGGATCGTGCCGCCATCGAGAATCCGCGAACCCGCCGCTGGATCAGTTGAGACCACCTTGCCTTTGGCGACGGTCTCGCTGAAGCCTCCATCGAATTGAATCCGGAAGCCTGCGCCCTCGGCTGCCTTCTTGGCTTCGGCTTGGGTCAGCATCGTGAGTGCTGGAGCGGTCGCGAAGCGGCCTTCAGCGACATACCAGCCTGCCAGGGCCGCTGTGGTCGCCAGCATCAGTACGAGCAGCAGGACAATCCAGCCGCGACGTCGGTTCTGGGCCCGGCGTTGGCGCTGGGCAGCGAGCCGCGCCGCGGAAATCTCGTAAACCTCACGGGGCACTGCCGGAGGTGGCGCGTCAAGGATCGTGCGCGTGGCCGACGATGAAGGAAGGCCGGCCGGCCGCGCGGAGAGCTGGGTCGCCGTCTGGGTTGCGGTGTCTTTCACCAGCTGGGTGGCCTCGTAGCCGGCTCGGCCGGTCTTGCGGAACGGAGCTGTGGGCTGCGGCAGCTTTAGTTCCTGAGTCAGCTCGGGATCATCCACGATTCCCTTGGCTAGAGCCGAGCGGACCCGGCGCAGCTGGCTCAGAAAGATTCGGGCGTTGTGCGGTCGCCCCTGAGGATCACGCGACGTCGCGCGAGCCACCAACGCGTCGAGATAGAGCGGGATGGGGCCAGCAGTGCGCAAGGAGGAAGGGGCTGGCACGTCCGAATTCACGTGCGCGTACGCCACCGAAATGGGTGTATCGCCGGTGTGCGGCTTGCGGCCGGTCAGCAGTTCAAACAGAACAACTCCCGCGCTATAGACGTCCGAACGGGCGTCGGCCTTGCCAGACAACACAAGTTCCGGCGGCAGGTAGGAGACGGTCCCAATCACCAATCCCTGAGTGGACGTGTTGGTTTGCGAGCTGACCGCTTTGGCTAGGCCGAAATCTGCCACCTTCAGCTGACCGCGGTCGCTGATCAGCACGTTCTCCGGCTTGACATCTCGATGCACCAGCCCCGCGTCGTGCGCCGCTGCCAATGCGGCCAGCACCGGATCCATCAGCTCGAGGCAGCGCAGGGGCGACAGTGGCGCATCCCGGTTGATCACATCCCGGAGCGTTTGGCCTTCGACGAACTCCATCACGATGTACGGCCTGCTGCCGCCGGTGCTTGAGTCGTCGCGGCCCTGGTCGAAAACCGAGACCACGCATGGATGCGAGAGCCGCGCAGCGGCGCGAGCCTCCCGGTCGAACTTGCGGGCGAACTCGGCGTCGTCACCAAGTCCAATGTGCATGATCTTGACCGCGACGGTACGACTCAACCGGGTATCGTCCGCCTGGTAGACGGTGGCCATGCCACCGCGAGCCAGTCGCGAGGTGATTTGATATCGGCCGTCGAGCAGATGGCCAACCAGCGGGTCGGCAATGCTCGTCGTGGCCATGCCAGCTCCAAACACGGTGGGGAAGGTAACCGTGTTGGCGAGTCTAGGGGTGTCCTCGTACGGCCCCTGCGGCGGCGCGCCGGGCCTGGCCGAATCATCCCCCATGTCTCGAGAATGCCTCAGCGCGGTGTCGAATCGGAAAAGTCCGGTGGAAGTGAGACATCCCGACACGGCCGCGGCGGGTCAAGACGTCGACACCCTGATCACCTTCAAGCTGTGCGCGCACTCCGCCGGCGGTGGCGCTGGAATCCGAGTGAGTCGGCCCAGGCTACCGAGCTTCACTGCTAGCAGCACCATGGCGACCAGCAGGTTGAGCAGCGGCAGCTGAAGCCAGACGAGGGCGACGGCAAACAGTGCTGAGTTCGCGGCTTTGGCCGGCTTCGACCAATTCCAGAACCAGATCCGCCAGTCGGCAAGATAGAAGTAGTTCGGACTGCACAGCGGCCACTGCAGGAACGCCAACGATAAGATCAAATCGACGATCAGGAAGTTGATCAGATAGACCGCAACGGGAGCCATTACCTCGGGACGGATCGATAGCAGGCCGAGGTAGAACACGACGGCGCAGGCGCGATCGCACGCGATATCCATCGTCGCGCCGATTCGGGTCTCCCGGCGCATCGCTCGGGCCAGCGCACCGTCTGCGACATCGCCAACCCAATAGACCGCGAGGCCGGCCAGCAGCAAGCTCAACGACTGGTGCGCGATGCCGAGACCCGACAGCAGAACGCTCGCCACCGTGCGGGCCCCAGTGACGGCATTCGGCCAGCTCGAGAAGCGCTCAATCTCAGGATGCGCGCACTCTCGATGATTGCAGTCCATTGCCACCGGTCTATTGTGTTGCGTCGTGACCGCGCTCATGGGTCTTTTGGCCCGTCTTCGCCTGGCGCGGCTCTATTTGTGTACCGACGCTCGGGAGCGGGAGCGCGACCTTCACGCGTTTCTCACTGCCGCATTCGCCGGCGGCGTGGACATCGTGCAGATCCGGCAAGAGGGCATGAGGCGCAAACTCGAGCTGACGGCGCTGGAAGTGGCTCGGGACGCCGCTGCGCCGTACCAAGGCATTGTCTGCGTCAACGACTCAGCCGAGCTGGCCGGCCGCTTCCAAGCCGACATGTTGCACCTTGGCCAAGATGACGGCAAAGCCTCGGCGGCGCGCCGGCCGCTGCACCGCTGGGCATTGATTGGTCGCTCGACTCACTCGCAGCAGCAGGCCGATCAAGCGATCGCTGATCCCGATGTCGATTACTTCAGCGTCGGCCCCATCTTCGCGACGCCGACCAAGCCGGATTACCAACCCGTTGGCCTGGATGTGATCCGGTATGCCGTCCGAAGGGCGCCAGTCGCGACGATCGATTCCAAACCGTGGTTCGCCGTCGGTGGGATCTCGTCGAGCAACATCGACGAGATCATCGAAGCGGGCGCTCGCCGGATCTGGGTGGCCCGCGCCATAACCCGGGCCTCAGACCCCGAGTGGGCCGCCCGTGAGCTTCGCGGCAGGCTGCAGGCGGCGTGGCAGGCCGACCCTGACTTGGAGCGCTATACGTTTCAGGCCGCGGCCAGCACCGGTCCGGCCCGCTGATCCGGTGCGAGAAGGGTGCTAATAGTCTCGCCGGACCGCCGCCTCGGCAAGCCCGGTAAGTGCGGTCCTTCCTTCATCGGTGATCTCGGCTGCCTCGAGCGCGAGCATGGCCCGTTCGTATCCCTCGTCGATCATGGCCTCGACCGACTTCCTGGCACCGGACTCCTCAAGCACCTGCTGCAGTTCGGCGATCCCGTCGGCGTCAAGCGACGGATCACCCAGTTGCTGCAGCAATAGCCCGCGGCCCGCATCATCGGCATGGGCGAACGCGTGGGCGACCAGCACCGTCCGCTTTCCCTCACGAAGATCATCACCGGTCGGCTTGCCGGTGACCGTGCTGTCACCGAAAACGCCGAGCAGGTCGTCGCGGTACTGAAACGCCCGGCCGAGCGGCGAACCGTACGCACCGAGCGTGAAGTAGAGCTGATCATCGCCGCCGCCGAGTGCCGCGCCCATCTGGCAGGGCCGCTGAACCGTGTACCGCGCTGCCTTGTATTCGACCACGCGGCTGGCGTCGTCGATGGCCACCTCGATCGGCGGCACCATCGAACCGAATCCGGGAGCCCGCTGGCGGAGGGGATGTGCCTGAGCAACCATGTCGAGATACTGGCCGCTGGTCACCTCTGTGCGCATCGCCTCGACAATGGGCAAGGCCCTTTGCAGCGCGGAGTCCCTCAGTCCGGCACCCTGCAGCATCTGCACCGACCACATCACCAACAGATCACCCAGCACGATGGCGCCTGCTCGGCCGAACGCTGCAGAGTCCCCCAACCAGCCGGCGTTCGCGTGCAACGCCTCGAATTGGCGGTGCGCCGACGCCCGGCCACGGCGAACATCCGAGGCGTCCATGACGTCGTCATGGACCAAGGCGCTGCCATGGAGAACCTCAAGACTGCCGGCAGCGGTCAGCAGCGGGCCCATCTCGTCTGGCGGCGGAGTGCCAGCGGCCGCGACATAGCTCCAAGTACAAAATGCTGCCCGGATCCGCTTGCCTCCGCACAGCAGCTGAGAAGCCATCAGGTGTACGGGCGCCAGTTCAGGGCCCACGGATTCCAGCACCCGGGCTTGCTCATTCAAAAAGTCGACAATCGCGGTCGACACGGCCTCCCGAAACTCCTGTGACAGCGGTGCATTCGGGTCGAGGACGGCGCTAGCCACATGCTGAGCCTACGGATGGTGCCTGGACACGTGTCCTAGGGTGTTCGCATGGCGGGCCGGGTGGCGTATGACACGCGTCGGCGAAGTCCCACCATCGCCGAGTTGCTGGCTTCCGGGCGCAGACTGTATTCCTTCGAGTTCTTCCCTCCCAAGGACGAGTTGCAGCAACGCCAGCTGTGGCGCGCGATCCGCGAGCTGGAGTCGCTCGGGCCTGACTTCGTCTCAGTAACGTATGGCGCCAGTGGCTCTACCCGGGAGCGCACCATCCGCGCAACCGAAGCAATCGCTCAGCACACCACGCTGCGTGCCGTTGCACATCTGACGTGCGCCAGCCAGTCGCGTGATGAACTCCGACGGGTGATCGGGTCGTACGCCGCCGCCGGAATCCGCCACATCTTGACCATCCGCGGCGACATGCCCGGCGGCCCGCGTGTGCCATGGGTGCAGCATCCCGAGGGTCTGTGCAATGCGACCGAGCTCGTCGCGATGGTCCGGCAAT